>JBEVKV010000452.1:0-13541 GCA_040509515.1 Pyrinomonadaceae bacterium
CGAGGAGGTGCGCGTCAAGGGCTGGGTGCGCCGCGTCAGCCTCACGCCGCGCGGCGACACAGAGTTGTACACGCCGCGCGCCGACGAGTCGGTCGGCTACGTCGTCAAGGACTCGCGCGACAACGAGATTACGAAGGGCACGGCGCGGCTCGGCGCGCTGGCCGGCTTCGAGCTGAGTCTGAAACTCCCGCCGACGACGCACCTCGGCGGCGCGCGCGTCGAGTTCGACCTCGCCGGCTCAGACTACACGCACGGCTTTCAGGTGCAGGAGTTCCGCCGCCCCGAGTTCGAGGTCACGGCGCGCGCGTCGGGAGCGCCGCACTTCGTCGGCGCGTCGGCGACCGCGGCCGTCGAGGCGAGCTACTACGCGGGCGGGCGTCTGCCCGGCGCGGAGGTCGCGTGGACGGTCACGGCGCGCGCGGCGCGCTACACGCCGCCCGGCCGCGACGACTACACGTTCGGCGTGTGGACGCCGTGGTGGGGCGACCCGGAAGATTCGTCGGAGACAAAGGAGCGGGAGCTAAAGAGCCGCACCGACGCCGAGGGCCGGCACGCGCTGCGCATAGACTTCGACTCGGTCGAGCCCGCGCGACCGACGAGCGTGACGGCCGTCGCGCAGGTCTCGGACGTGAACCGGCAGACGCTGTCGGCCGAGACGACGATGCTCGTCCACCCGGCGGACGTGTACGTCGGGCTCAAGACCGCGCGCACCTTCGTCGGCGAGAGCGAGCCGTTCGACGTGCGGCTCGTCGTCACAGACCTCGACGGCCGCGCGCTCGCCGGCCGCGACGTTTGGTTGCGCCTCGCGCGGCTCGACTACGTCCGTGAAGACGGCGAGTGGGTGCAGAAGGAGGCGGACGCGCGCGAGCAGGTCGTGCGAAGCGGCGACGGCGAAGTCGGCGCGACGCTCGCGACGAAGGGCGGCGGCGTGTACCGCCTGAAGGCGCGCGTGCGCGACGCGAAGGGTCGCGCCAACGAGAGCGAGCTGACGCTCTGGGTCGCGGGCGGCAAGGTGCCGCCGAGCCGTGGCGTCGAGCAGGAGAAGGCCGAACTGATTCCCGACCGCGGCGAGTACCACGCCGGCGACGTGGCCGAGATACTCGTCCGCGCGCCGTTCGCGCCGGCCGAGGGGCTTCTGACGCTGCGTCGCTCGGGCGTCGTGCGCACAGAGCGTTTCCGCATGGCGGGCGCGTCGTACGTGCTGCGCGTGCCGCTCGAAGAGGCTTTGACGCCGAACGTCCACTTGCAGGTCGATCTGGTCGGCGCGGCGGCGCGCGTGGACGACGAAGGCCGCGAGCGCGCGTCCCTGCCGAAGCGCCCGGCCTACGCGTCGGGCGAGATTAACGTCAAGGTGCCGCCCGCCTCGCGCCGCCTGAGCGTGAAGGCGACGCCGCGCGACGGCGTGCTGGAGCCGGGCGGCGAGACTTTCGTCGATGTCGAAGTGCGCGACGCGCAGGGGCGCGCGGCGGCCGGGACGGAGACGGCGGTCGTCGTCGTGGACGAGTCGGTGCTCGCGCTCACGGACTACAAGCTCGAAGACCCGCTCTCAATCTTCTACGCCGAACGCGAGTCGGAGACGGACGACTATCACCTGCGCGAACACGTCGAGATTGCGAGCGCCGAGGAGCTTGAGCGCGTCACGCGCGTCGTCCTCGGCGACCGCAACGTCGGCGGCGGCGGCCCGGGCGGCGGCGGCGGTGGCGGCGTCGTGGACTACATGCGCTCGTTGAGGGTCAGCCAGTTATCTACCTTTCAGGCGTCGGTGGGGATGCCCTACCCGTCGGGCTCCCCCGTCACGAGGTCGAACGAGGTGCCGGCCGAGCCCGGGTTGATTCTGCGACGGAACTTCAACGCGCTCTCCGTCTTCGCCGCGTCGCTCCCGACCGACGCGTCGGGGCGCGCGCGCGTCAAGGTCAAACTGCCCGACAACCTGACGCGCTACCGCGTGATGGCCGTCTCGGTCGCGGGCGGTCGGCTGGCCGGCGCGGGCGAGTCGTCCATCACGGCGCGGCTGCCTTTGATGGCTCGGCCGTCCGCGCCGCGCTTCCTCAACTTCGGCGACCGTGCGGAGCTGCCCGTCGTCCTGCAGAACCAGACCGAGCGCGACGCGGATGTCTCCGTCGCCGTCCGCGCGACGAACGCCGTGCTGACGGCGGGCGCGGGCCGCCGCCTGCGCGTGCCGGCGGGCGAACGCGTCGAGGTGCGCTTTCCCGTCGCGGCCGCGCGACCCGGCACGGCGCGCTTCCAGATCGCGGCCGCCGCGTCGGAGCCGGGCGGCGGCGCGGACGCGGCCGAAGTCTCGCTCCCGGTTTACACGCCCGCGACGACCGAGGCGTTCGCGACCTACGGCGTCATCGACGAGGGCGCGGCCGTGCAGCCGGTGAAGACCCCGGCCGGCGCGTTCAAAGAGTTCGGCGGGCTCGAAGTGCAGACCTCCTCGACGCAGTTGCAGGAGCTGACCGACGCCTTCATCTACGTCTATCGCTACCCTTACGGGTGCGGCGAGCAGATCGCCTCGCGCGTCCTCTCGGTCGTCGCGCTCGCCGACGTGCTCGCGGCGTTCGGGACGAAAGACCTGCCGCCGCCCTCGGCGCTGCGCGCGTCAATCGGCGCCGACCTCGAACGCCTGCGGGGCTTGCAGAACCCGGACGGCGGCTTCGGCTTCTGGCGTCGCGCCGAGAGTTCGGTGCCCTTCGTCTCGGCGCACGTCGCGCACGCGCTCGCGCGCGCGAAGGGGAAGGGCTTCGACGTGCCGGACGAGATGCTCTCTTCGGCGCTTTTCTACCTGCGCGAAGTCAGGACGAAGATTCCGAAGGAATACAGCGCCGGGTCGCGGCGCGCGATTGAGTCTTACGCGCTTTACGTCCGCGCGCTCCTCGGCGAGCGCGACGCGGCGGGCGCGCGGCGCGTGATAGCGGAGGCGGGCGGCGTCGAACAGCTCTCGCTCGAATCGCTCGGCTGGCTCCTGCCGGTGCTCTCGGGCGACGCCGCGTCCGTCTCGCAGGCCGAGGCCGTGCGCCGGCATTTCGCCAACCGCGTCACCGAGACGGCGGGCGCGGCGCACTTCGCCGACTCTTACAGCGACGGCGCGTACGCCATCCTGCACTCCGACCGACGCGCCGACGGCGTCGTGCTCGAAGCCCTCATCATTGACCGGCCCGAAAGCGACCTCATCCCGAAGCTCGTGCGCGGCCTGCTCGCGCACCGCAAGCGTGGGCGGTGGTCGAACACGCAGGAGAACGTCTTCATCCTGCTCGCGCTCGAACGCTACTTCAGGACTTACGAGAAGGCGACGCCCGACTTCGTCGCGCGCGTCTGGCTGGGCCGCGACTTCGCGGGCGAGCACGCGTTCACGGGGCGCTCGGCCGAGCGCGCGAGTCTCGAACTCCCGATGTCGGAGCTTGCGACGCGCAACGCCGCCGCCGACGGCGCGGCCGTCCCGCTGACCATCGGCAAGGAGGGCGCGGGCCGCCTCTACTTCCGCGTCGGCGCGACCTACGCGCCTTCAAACCTGAACGTCGAGGCGGCCGACTACGGTTTCCGAGTCGAGCGCATGTATGAATTCGTGGACGACCCCGGCGACGTGCGGCGCGACGCCGAAGGGCTGTGGCACTTGAAGGCGGGCGCGCGCGTGCGCGTGCGCGTGCGGATGTTCGCGCCGGCGCGGCGCTACCACGTCGCGCTCGTCGACCCGCTGCCGGCGGGGCTCGAAGCCTTGAACCCGGAACTGGCGACGACGGGGCCGCTGCCCGACGTTTCGATTGAGGAGGGAATCCTGCGCCACGGGGGCGGGGTGACGGACTATTACCGCTACTGGCGCGGGACGTGGTACGAGCACCAGAATTTGCGCGACGAGCGCGCGGAGGTTTTCGCCTCGCTGCTGTGGGAGGGCGAGCACGAGTTCGTCTACTTCGCGCGCGCGACGACGCCCGGCCTCTTCGTCGTCCCGCCCCCGAAGGCCGAAGAGATGTACGCCCCCGAGACCTTCGGCCGCGGCAAGACCGACCGAGTGCTGGTCGAGTAGGAATCCGGTTGCTTCGGATAAAACAATGTGAGCTTTGAGATTTCAAATCTCAAAGCTCAGACGCCGAGCAGTTCGCGCAGGCGCGCGGCGTTGCGGACGGCGTTGCCGCCGCCGTCGTTGTTGAAGTAGGCGTAAACGTCGCGCCCCGACCACGCCCACTCTCTGATGCGCGCGGCCCACCAGCGCAGGTCTTCGTCTGAGTACGAGCCGCCGTAGAGGTGTTCGCGGTCGGGGCCGTGCAAACGCGCGTAGACGAACGGCGCGGTGGCGCGCAGCACGCACGGCAGCCGCGCCCCGCTCATCACGCAGTAGGCCGCGCCGCGCGCTTCGAGCAGGCGGAAGACATCTTCGCGGTGCCAGCTCGCGTGGCGAAACTCGACCGCGACCCTTAAGCCCTCGGGCACGATGGAGAGGAAGTAGCCGAGGCGCGCCGTGTCGACTTCGAGCCCCGGCGGGAGCTGCACGAGCAGCACGCCGCGCTTGCGCCCGAGACGTTCGAGCCCCGCGCAGACTTCGCCCATCCGGCGCTCGGGCGCGTAGAGCCGCGCCGAGTGCGTCATCGCGCGCGGGGCCTTGAACGTCCACACGAAGTCCTCGGGCGAAGAGTCGCGCCAGCGCGCGAACGACGGGCGTCGCGGCCAGCGGTAGAAGCTGCTGTTGACCTCGACCGTCCCGAACGCGCGCGTGTAGAGACCCAGCCGCTCGCGCGGCGGGAGCCCCGGCGGGTAGAGCACGCCCTCCCAGTGCGCGTAGCTCCAACCAGAAGTCCCGACGTGAATCGCCATGTCGCCGCCGAGTGTAATACACTCGCGCGCACGGACTCCTTATGTGGCACCCCGAACCCGTCGTCAGACACCCCATCCCGCAGACGCGCTGGCCCACACGGGACGAGGCCGCGCGCGCTCTCCTCTTCCAACCCATCAAGGTCGGCCGCGTCGAGCTTGAGAGCCGGACGTGGGTGCCGGCGATGGTGCCGTGGCGCGCGACCGAAGACGGCTTCGTCACGCGCGAGAACCTCGAATGGTACGGGCGCTTCGCGGCGGGGCGGCCCGGCGCCATCGTCGTCGAGGCGACCGGCATCCGCGACGTTCCCTCCGGCCCGCTGCTCCGCATCGGCCACGACCGCTTTCTGCCGGGCCTCCGCGAACTGGTCGAGACCGTCCGGCGCGAGAGCGGCGGCCGCACCCGCCTCTTCATCCAAATCATCGACTTCCTCTCCGTCAAGCGGCGACCCGAGAAGGCCAAGTTTCTGGAACGCTTCCTCGACGTGCGCGAGCGACACCGCCGCGCGCTCGCCGAGCTGACCGAAGATGAGGGCTGGCTCTCCGCAGAAGAGACGGCCGTGCGCGCCTTCCTGAAGGACGCGCCGGATGAAGTTTTGGAGAAGGCGCTTGATGAGCGCGAGCTTGAGGCGCTGCGCTTCGGCTACCGCGAGCGCGTGACCGACACGCAGCTCGCCCACGTCCGCGAGCTGCCGCGAGTCCTGCCCGGTCTCTTCGCGGAGGCGGCGCGGCGCGCGCGCGAGGCGGGCTTCGACGGCGTCGAGCTGCACTACGCGCACGCCTACACGATGGCCTCGTTCCTCAGCCGCCGCAACGACCGCGCCGACGGCTACGGCGGCTCGCCCGGGGCGCGCGTGCGACTCCCGCTCGAAGTCTACGCGGCGGTGCGCGCGCGCGTCGGCGCGGACTACACCATCGGCGCGCGCTTCCTCGGCGACGAGGTCATCGCGGGCGGGAGCCGCGTCGAGGAAGCGGCCTTCTACGCCTCGGAGTTCGCGCGCGGGGGCTTCGATTTTCTCTCGGTGTCGAAGGGCGGGAAGTTCGAGGACGCGAAGCAGCCGAAGGTCGGCCACGCCGTCTACCCGTACACGGGGCCGAGCGGCTACGAGTGCATGCCGACCGTCTTGTCGGACGAGCGCGGGCCGTTCGGCCGCAACCTTTCGCTCTCGCGCGCGGTGAGGGACGCGGTGCGCGCCGCAGGGCTAGAGACGCCGGTCGTCGCCGCCGGAGGAGTCGGGACGTTCGAGCTGGCCGAAGAGATTCTGCGGCGCGGCGACGCGGACATCGTCGGCGCCGCGCGCCAGTCGCTCGCCGACCCCGACTGGTTTCTCAAGACCCTCGACGGCCGCGGCCGCGAAGTGCGCCGCTGCACCTACACCAACTACTGCGAGGCGCTCGACCAGACGCACAAACAGGTCACCTGCAAGCTCTGGGATCGCGAAGGACTCGCGGAGCCGGGCCTCGCGCTCTCCTCCGACGGCCGCCGCCGGCTGCTGCCGCCACGTTGGGACGGTGAAGAAGCGGCGAGTGACGCATGAGCGACTTATCACCATCCCTTCACTTCTCGCCGCGGGCTGTGCGGTAGGCTTTGAGGAATTCGTCGGCGGCCTCCTCGGCGGGCGTGTCGTCGGCTTCGGACTCCCAGACGACGCGCGCCGAGCGGTCAGCGTCGACCGCGATGACGTACATCTTGCCCCAGACGAAGGGCTCGGCGGGGATGGCCGACGGCCGCTGCCCCGTGACCTTGAAGACGATGAAGAGGTCGGCCTTCGCGTAGTCGTCGGCCGCGGTCATCATCCGGTACTTGCGCACGTACTTGTTGAGCCGGGCCGCGATGAGCCGCGCGGCCGGGACGTGGAGCTGCGGCGGCGAGCCCGCGAGCGCGCGCCTGATGTCGTCGAACGCCGCGAGCGCCGGCTCGCGCGCGTCCACGACCAGCGACTTCGAGACGAGCAGCGCGACCCTGCGCCGCCCCGTCACCTCCCACAGCGGCCCGCGCGGCGCGCGCTGCTCGCGCACCTCCGCGCGCTGACGCGCGTTCGCCGCCTGAAACGGCGTCGCCCCCGCCGCGCACGCGACGAACGCCGCGGCGAGGATGAGCGAGGCTCTGAACGACTTGTAAGTCTGTGTCGTCTTCGTCATCGGTTTGTTCGGGCGCGCGCGGCCGCCTCTTCGCAGGCCGCGACGAAGGCCGGGTCGCGCCGCCGCAGGCTCTCCGCATCGACGCGGCGGCTGCGCGTCATCAGGCTGTAGGCGAAGGGGAGCGGGTCGAGCCGCGCGTAGTGCTCGCCCGCGCGCTCGAACCAGACGCGGCTCTCGTCGGCCGCCTGCTGGTACTCCTCTATGACGGGCCGCCTCACGCGCTCGAACTCGGCGAGCGCGCCCGACACGTCCGCGCCCCCGGCGAACAGGCGGAAGAGCGCGATGGAGTCTTCGATGGCGAGCTTCGTCCCCGAGCCGATGGAGAAGTGCGCGGTGTGCAGCGCGTCGCCGAGCAGCACGACGTTCCGGCTGCTCCAGCGCGCGTTCCTCACCAGCAGGAAGTTTATCCAGCGCGAGTTGTTCGACAAAAGCTCCTCGCCTTCGAGGTCGCGCCCGAAGACGCGCGCGAGGTAGCCGCGCGCCTCCGCGTCCGGCATTTGGTCGAGCCCCGCGCGCGCCCACGTCTCCTCGTCGCACTCGACGATGAAGGTGCTCAACTCCTTACTGAACTTGTACGAGTGCGCGGCGAAGACGCCCGCCTCCGACTCGCGGAAGGTGAGCGTCAGGCCGTGGAAAAGTTTACGCGTGCCGTACCAGATGTACCTGTTGCGGCCGTTCGCCAGCGTGGGGCGGAAGTCGTCGGCGTAGCGCTCGCGGACGAGGCTGCCGACGCCGTCCGCGCCGACGAGCAGGTCGCATCCCTCGGCGAGAGCGTCCACGTCCTCGGCCGCCGTGTCGAAGAGGAGCCGGACGCCCAGCTCGCGGCAGCGCTCCTGTAGGATGTTCAGCAGCGCGAGCCGCGAGACGCCCGAGAAGTCGTTGCCGCGCACGCTGATCTTTTCGTCGCGCAGAACGACATCGACGTTGTCCCACGTCTCGAAACTCTCGGTGATGCGCCGGTGCGACTCGGGGTCGGCCTCGCGCAGATTCCTGAGCGTGCGCCCGGAGAAGACCACGCCCCACCCGAACGTCGCGCCCGGCGGGTTGCGCTCGTATACCGTCACTTCGCACGACGCGTCGTGACGCCTCATCAGAAGCGCGAAGTAGAGCCCGGCCGGCCCCCCGCCGATGACGTTGATTCTCATTCCTTAGGTGATTATTCCTTGAGCAGCTCGCGGGCGATGATGAGCTTCTGGATTTCGGTGGTGCCTTCGTAGATGCGCAGCGCGCGCACGTCGCGGTAGAGGCGCTCGACCGCCGAGCCGCGCACGAGTCCCGAGCCGCCGTGAATCTGGACGGCCTCGTCGACGATGCGCTGCGCGGCCTCGGTGGCGTAGAACTTGGCCTCGCTCGCCGCGCGCGTGAGCGTGGAAGGGGGCGCGCCCTCGTCCTTGAGGTGCGCGGCGCGGTAGACGAGCAGGCGCGCGGCGTCCAGCTCGGTCTGCATCACGGCCAGCTTCTCCTGTATGAGCTGGTGCATGGCGAGCGTGACGCCGAACTGGCGGCGCGTGCGCGCGTGGTACACCGCCTCGTCGAGCGCGCGCCGCGCCATCCCGCAGGCGGCCGCGCCCACCGAAGCGCGGAACATGTCCATCGTCTGCATCGCGAGACGGAAGCCCTCGCCCTCTTCGCCGACGCGGTCTTCGGCGGGCACGCGCACGCCGTCGAACTCGATCTGGCCGATGGGGTGCGCGGCCACCAGCTCAGTCCGCTCGGTGACGCGGAAGCCGGGCATGCGCGCGCCGACGACGAAGGCCGAAAGCTCCGCCCGCCCGTCGGCGCGCGTGCCCGTGCGCGCGAAGACCGTGTAGAAGTCTGCGAGCCCCGCGTTCGAGATGAAGCACTTGCGACCGCGTATAACGTAAGAGTCGCCGTCGCGCGCGGCCGAGGTCTGGACGGCCGAAACGTCCGAGCCGGCCTCCGCCTCGGTCAGCGCGAAGGCGGCGATTGAGCGCCCCGAGCGCGCGCGCCCGAGCCAGAACTCGCGGACGTGCTCGGGCGCGGCGAGCGAGACGGCGTAGGTGCCGAGCCCCTGCATGACGAAGGCGAGGTCGGCGAGCGGCGAGTGGTAGGCGAGCGATTCGCGCACGAGGCAGAGCGCGCGCGCGTCGAGCGGCGTGCCGTCGCCGCGCGCCACCGAGTAGCTCAAAATGTCGGCCTGCGCCAGCAAGGCCAGCAGCGCGCGGAAGTGCTCGTCGGCGCCGGGGCCCTCCTCGTGCGCGGTCAGCGGCTCGACCTCGCGCGCGGCGAAGTCGGCCACGCCGGCCGCGAGCCGCGCGTGCCCGTCTGTGAAGAAAGGCGTCTCCTCGATGAATCGGTCGCGCTGCATCCCGTGTTCGTCCCTCACTCGATGCGGAGAATCTCGCCGGTCTTTCGGTTGACGACCAGCGTCCTCGGCGAATTGTAAACCGGCCGCTCGCGGAACAGAACCGCGTCGCGCACAAGCTCGGGCGTCTCGAAAGAGTTGAAGGGGCGCGCGGCCTCCGGGCGTGCGCGCGGGCCGCCGGTCGTGCCGTCGAGTTCGTCGTGCTGCCAGACGTACTCGCCGGTGCGCAGGTCGAGGCGCGCGACGAAGCCGAAGGCCGTCAGGTAGAGGCTGTGGCCGTCGCGCAGCGGCTCGCCGACCTCGGCGGTCGGGACGGGGCGGCGCCAGAGCGCGCGCATCGAGGGCTGCTCCAGAAGCGTGACGAGCCCCGTCCGCGTCTCGCCGTCGTAGAGTTCGCAGACGAGCAGCAGGTCGCCTTCGTAGGCGGCGAAGCGCAGCCCCTCGACGTAGTCGCGGCCGTCGAGACGCAGGTTGAAGAGGCGCACGCGCTCACCCTTCGTCCGGCGTCCGTTGCCGTTGGCGACGACGTGGTACTTGAAGCCGCCGACCTCGAACTCGAAGGCCACCGCGTCCGGCGGCGCGTCGGCGCTCAACTTCGACGCGCGGCGGAACTCGGGCGCGCGCGTGCGCGCGTCGTCCGCGACGGCCGCGCCCGCCGCCGCGCGTGGCGCGAAGGCGAGGGCGAGCGCGAAGAGCCCGGCGGCGAGCGTCGTGCGGTTCATTCTTCCCGGGGCGGCGCGCCGCCGAAGCGCGGCTCGCGCTTCTCCGTGAAGGCGCGGAACGCCTCGCTGTAATCGGGGTGCTGCATGCAGACCGCCTGCGCCTGCGCTTCGAGTTCGAGCGCGGTGTCGAGCGTCACGTCCATCTCGCGCTCAAGCATCTCCTTCGTCACCGCCAGCGCGAACGAAGGCCCGCGCGCCAGTCGCTCGGCCCACGCGCGCGTCTCCGACTCAAGCTCCGACGGCTGCACGACGCGGTTGTAAAGCCCGCAGGCCAGCGCCTCTTCGGCCGTCATGAAGTCGCCGGTGTAGAGCAGTTCGGTCGCCTTCGAGAGCCCGACGACGCGCGGCAAAAGGTGCGCCGCGCCCATGTCCGCGCCCGAGAGCCCGACCTTCACGAAGAGGAACGCGATGCGCGCCTCCGCGGAGGCGATGCGGAGGTCTGCGGCGAGCGCGATGCACGCGCCCGCGCCGGCCGTCGTGCCGTTCAAACTCGCGACGACGGGCTTGCGGAGGTGGCGTATGTTGCGCACCAGCTCGCAGGTCAGCCGCGTGAACTCAAGCAGCCCCGCCGCGTCGCGCGACTGAAGCTCGCCGATGATGTCGCGCACGTCTCCGCCCGAGCAGAAGGCGCGCCCCGCGCCCGTGATGACGACGGAGCGCACCTCCGCCTCGTCGCGCAGCGCGGCGAACGCGTCGGTCAACTCGCGGTAGACCTCGAAGGTCAGCGCGTTCAGGCGCTCCGGCCGGTTGAGCGTGATCCACGCCACGCCGTCGCGCACCTCGTAGAGAAAACTTTTCGGTTGAAGCATAAGAAGTGGCCGGGCGTCCGTCGCCGGCGGACTTCATTATGTTCTACACGCGCCCGGGAGGAAAGCGAAACCGCCCGCGGCCTTCTCAGACCTGCGGGCGGTTTCGGCGGACGGGGGCGGGCGTCGCCGTCAACGGGCGCGGACGAGGAACACGTCGTAGGCCCAGCGCCCGGTGTCGGTCGCGCCGGGGCCGTTGACTTTGGCGCGGTAGCGGAACGCGTTGCCGAACTTGTCGCGCCGGCCCGACTCGCGGTAGTCGAGCGAGATGGACTCGACCTTCATCTCGGGCAGCGTGTGCAACTCGCCCGGCTCCGAGACGCCGTTGTGGTTCGCGTCCCGCCAGAGGCGCATCTCGGCGTAGGCCGCGTCGAACGCGTCGATCCGCCCGTCGCCGTTGCCTCCGAGGGTCGCCAGTTCGTAGAGCGCGAGGGCCGCGAAGCCGTTGGGGAAGGGTGCGTGGATTTGCGAGGCCACGTCGCCGAAAAGCTCTGTGCCGTTGTTCACCTTCCCGTCCTCGTTGCGGTCGATAAAGAGGAAGGCGTCGTCGGAGCCGGGCGCGGTCCACGCGACGCGCTCGGCCGTGACACCGTCCGCGTCGAGGTCGAAGTTGACGCCGCCCGCCGCGTCGGTGAGGTCGAAGCCGTCGCCTTTCACGTCAATGATTATGGGTGACTTGTTAATAGTCCCGTCGCAGTGGCAGGTCGTGTAGTTGTATTCGTCGCACCACATCGCGATGAAGACGCTGGGCGTGCAGCCGCTGGCGACCTGCGGCGTCGGCGTGGGAGAAGGCGTCGGGGTCGGGGTCGGCACAGCCACCGAAAGGGCGGCGTCCGCCGACCCGGGAGTGCCCATCACCGCGAGCGTGCCGCCGTTATCAATTCTGACCAGCGTCGCCTTGTAGGAGATGGTTCCGCTCTTCGTATTCTTAGAGTCGATGGTGAAGGTAAAGTCGAGACGGGAAGAGCGGCCGCCGCCCTGTAGAGTTATCGTGTCGAGTTGCGACGGCAGCACCGTGTAGGTTATGTCACTGACGTTATTGTTCTCGGTGATCTGGACGACCGCCTTGATGGGTGAAACACCGTCGAGACCGACGGCCGGCACCTCCGCCCCGGTGGCGACCGAAACAACCAAAGTGGATGCGCCTGTGAGCGTAGTACTACTAGGTGTAAAAGCGGTTACTCCTAAAGTCACGTTCCTTGTGGTCGGTAAGTTTTGAGCTTTGACCGGAGACTTGTGCGCAATGCTCAGCGCAAGCAGGACGGCTACCAGAGTGAATAGAGGAAGTGACCGCTTTAGCATTGTGAGAACCTCTTTGTTGAAGCCGGGTGAGGGACGAAAAACGCGCTCACAGGACGGCGGTGGCCTCGATCTCGACCTTCGCGCCGTCTTCGAGCAGACCCTTGACCTCGACGAGCGCCATCGCCGGGTAGTGCCGCCCCATCAGCGCGCGCCAGCGCTCGCCGATCTCTGCGGTGCGCGCGGCGTACTCGCGCTTGTCCGTGACGTAGACGACCATCCGCGCCACGCCGCCCGGCGCGCCGCCCGCCTCGACGACGACCGCCAGCACGTTCCGCAGCGCGCGGTCGAATTGCTCGACGAAGTCGTCGCCGACGAGCCGCTGCTGCTCGTCCCAGCCGATCTGCCCGGCGACGAACAGCAGCCGCGGCCCCGGCGCGGTCAACTGCCCGTTCGCGTACCCGCGCGGCCGCCCGAGCGATTTAGGGTTGATGGTCTTCATTTCAGAAAAGGACTGTTCCGCCGTCTACGTTGATGGCCTGACCCGTGATGCCGCGCCCGTCTTCGGAGGCGAGGAGCAGCGCGAGCGCGGCGACCTCTTCGGGCGTGACGAGGCGGCGCTGCGGGCTCATGGCCTTGATGGCTTCGAGCGCCTCTTCGGCCCCGCGCCCGGTCTTCGACCGGATGTTCTCGACCGCGCGCGTCGTCATCTCCGTGTCCACGTAGCCGGGGCAGATGGCGTTGACGGTGACGCCCTTCGCGGCCGTCTCCAACGCCACCGAGCGCGTCAGCCCCAGCACGCCGTGCTTCGACGCGGCGTAGGCCGCGATGTAAGGCGCGCCCGTCTTGCCCGCGATGGAGGCGACGTTGACGACGCGCCCCCACCCGCGCGCGACCATCGACGGCAGCGCCTCCCTCATGCAGTGGAACGTGCCCGAGAGGTTGATGTCGAGGTGTCGCCGCCAGAACTCGTCGGTCGTCTCGGCGAACTTCGAGCTTTCGGCGACGCCCGCGTTGTTGACGAGGATGTCCGCGCCGCGCCCGAAGAATTCGGCGGCCGCCGCGAAGGCTTGTCTGACCGAGGCGGGGTCAGACACGTCGCAGGCGGAGTGTCCGGCCGCGCCGCTTTCGCGCTCGGCGCGAATCTCGGCCGCGACGCGCTCGACCTCCGTGGCCGTGCGCGAGACGACGAAGACGCGCGCGCCCTCGCGCGCGAACGCGAGCGCCACCGCGCGCCCGATGCCGCGCCCGCCGCCCGTGATGAAAGCCGTCCTGTCAGCGAGTCTCATAAGCGAGTCCAGAGTGTATCGCAATTCGCGCCCGGGAGTGGAGCGTGGAGCGGTTCGACGCCTCGGCCCCGAGCGCCGAAACGGCGCGGCGAAAAAAAGTTTTCCGCCGTGATACTTTTCGCCCTCGTTTTCCGCCTTAATGGGCAGAGGTCATCCGGCGAGCACGAAGCCCGACCCCGCCGTAGCGCGCGGCGCATGAGCTTAGCCGACG
>JBEVKV010000453.1:0-6073 GCA_040509515.1 Pyrinomonadaceae bacterium
CGTCGAGTTGTAGCCGCCGCCCTCGGTCTGCGCGGGCGGAGTCTCCAGCGTCGTCCCCTCAATCGTCAGCGTGCACGGCGTCGGGCTCGCACCGCAGGTGCCCGGGTCGTTGATGGACATCACGCTGACCGAGCCCGAGGTGAGGGCGCGCATGTCGGCCTCGCCCGGCCCGGTGTTCGGGAACGTCGTCATCTCGACGATGCGGAACCGCAGCCTCGTCACGTTGCCGCCCGTCGTGTTGGTCACGCGTCTCCTGATGGAGAGCGAGCCGAACGACTTGTTCGTCCCCGTGTCGGTCAGGTCGCGGTGGCGGTTCGGCTCGGCCGACGAAGGCTTGGTCGAGTCGAGCAGCGTGGCGAAGACGCCCGTCGTGTCGCGCCGGATGGGCGACGCCATGTTCTCCGGCCCCGGCGCGCCGAGCCGCTGCGGGACGCCCGAGACGGTCGAGCCCATCGTGTCGGCGAACAGGAAGTCGGTCGAGTTGTCGTTCCCGTCCTTCGGATTCCCGCCCGCCGTGCAGCCCACGCCGGTGACGAAGTCGCACTGCTTGCGGAAGAAGGTGTAATCCAGCAGCGCGGCCGCGAGCGGCCCCGCCGGGAGGTTGGAAGGCTCGCGGAGCAGGTTGCAGGCCCCGCCCGTGTTCGTCCCGAAGCCGACGGCGTCGAGGCGGTTGGAGGTCGAGATGGCCGCCACGTTGTCCGTCGAGAAGACGCCGACGTTGCGGTTGTCCTCGATGTCCGAGGTCATCGTCAGGTTGCCGGCCGCCGCGCCCGTCCCGCCGTAGTTGGCGAGCGAGTATGCGCTGCCGACCATCAGGTAGTGGCCGCGCGCCGGGATGACCGTCCCGTTCGGGATGGTTCCGAGGAGCACCGGCGTCGCGTTGCAGTCCGCGCCCATCTTGAAGACGCCGAAGCCGGCCGAGATGTCGGTGGCCGCGACCGTCAGCGGCGTGTCCGAGTTGTTGTATAGCTCGACGAAGTCGTCGGCCGAGCCGCCGGGGCCGGAAGTCCTCAGCTCGCTGATGAGGAACGTGCCCGGCGTGTTGAGCGTGATGGTGCCGACGCCCTGCGTGTTGTCGAGCCCCGCGCCTGCCGGGCCGGTCAGGTTCACGACGAACGTCTCGTCGCCTTCCGAGTCGGAGTCGGAACAGACGGGGACGTTGATCGTCTTCACCTGTTCGCCGGTCGCGAAGGCGACCTGACCGGAGGTGCTGACGTAGTCGGCCCCCGGGTTGCCGCAGGTGCCGGCGGTGGCGGTCTGGTTGGCCGTCGCGAAGTTGACGGTGATGGCTCCGGTCGCCGGCGTCGCCAGCGAGACTGTGAACGTCATGTCGACGGTGTTGGGGCTGGCGGGCTCCGCGACCTTCGCGTTGTTGATGTGAATCTTGTTCGCGTTGACCGGAGTCAGCGTCGGGTCGGCCGCGCCGCCGGCCGACGGGTCGTCCGTCAGGACGACGATGTCGTCGTTGGTCGGCGCCGTGCCCTGCGTGACCGTCACCGTGCCCTGGTTCAAGACGTTCGGGCCGCCCGAGTACGGGTTGTCGATGGTCACCTGGAAGGTGATCGTGACCGAGTCGCCCGGCGCGAGCGTCCCGATGTTGAGCCCGGAGATGCCGACGCCGGTGCCGTTCGGGCCGCCCGGGTCGTCGGACTGAACGAGCGCGCGCGGCGCGCGCTTGTCCACGCCCCCGCGGGTGGTGACGGGCGCGGTCTGCTCGGCCGTCGCCGTCGCCGTGGTCGGCGTGCCGGCGTTGCTCTGCTGTGTGCCGGCCGCCGCCGCCGTCGCCGTCGCCGTCGAAGTGGCCTTGCGAACGTTGCCGGTCGTGGGCGCGACGAGCTTCTGCTCGGCGGGCTTGGGCGCGGTGCGCGGCATGCCGATGAACGGGCGGTCTGTGACGCCGCCGCCGAAGGCGCTCTTGGGCTTCTCTTCGCCGGTGGTCGTCGCGATGGGCGCGACCACGAAGACGCTCAGGAAGTCGTCGGAGCCGCCGCCGCCGAGAGGCCCGGCCGGAGGCGTGGCGCAGGTGACGCCGAACGCGACGCCCGCGTCGGCGGTGACGGTGGCGCCGCCGTTGGCCGCGGCCACGGCCGCCGCGCTCGCCTGCTCAATGTTGAGGGTGTTAGTCGATTGCTCGTTGAGGTCGATGGCGCCCGCGGCGCCGCCGACCGTGTTCCCGTTGATGTCGGCGCACACCGTCGCCGAGTCGGGCTCGCCGACGCCGGGCGAGTTCGCGTCGACGCGAATCTCGGAGGGGCCGGTGCTGAGCGTGTTGATGTTGTTGCTCGTGATGGTCGTGCTCATCGTCGTGTCGGCCTGACCGCGCACGAAGATGCCGGCGCCGGTGAGCGTGTTGGCGGCGCCGCTGCCGTTGCGGATGCTGTTATTGCTGATGAGGACGTTGGCCGCTTCCGCGCCGACGCGGCGGCGGAAGACGGTGATGCCGAACTGGTTGGTGACGTTAGTCCCGCCGACGCCGACCGGCGCGGCGTCGGTGCCGATGGTGTTGCCGGTAATCTTGGCGTCCACGATGCCACCGGCGTCGTTGGCCATGTCGAGCAGGATGCCGCCCTGCTGGACGTTGGTGATGACGTTGTTGTTGATGTTGAGGGTGCCGTTGGTGTCGGCGCCGCCGTCGATGAAGACGAGGATGGCCTGGAGCGGGCCGCCGCAGTAGGTCGCGCCGCCGCCGCAGGTGGAGTTGCCGAGGCCGACGTTCGAGATGGTGTTGCCCGAGATGTTAGCGCCGAAGCTGGGCGTCCCCGGCACGCCGGTGAGGCCGCCCACGAAGCTGATGACCGACTCGCCGGTCGAGGCCGTCTTGAAGACGTTGTTGAAGGTGTTGTTGATGATGGTGAAGTTGCCGGTGGCGCCGTCGGTGGCGCCGCCGGTGAGGTTGGTCTTGCCGTTGAGCGGCGCGTTCTGGAACGTCGAGTTCTGGACGGTCGCGTTGAGCGCCCCGGTGCCCGCCGAGCGGATGACCATGGCCGAGGCCGAGATGTTCGTGAAGGTGCAGTTGGTCGAGGCGTTGTTGGTCGCGCCGCCGACGGTGAGCGTAAAGATGCCCGTGCCGGTGATGAGCGACGTGAGGCCGGTGTTGCCGGTCGCGTTCTGGAAGGTCGAGCCGGTCACCGCCAGAGACGCCGCGGGGCCGACGTTGCTGTTGATCACGATGCCGCTGCGGTTCGCCACGTTGAAGCCCGAGATGGTCGTGGTGGCGATGGTGCTCGCGCCCGTCAGGTTCATGGCGTAGATGCCGTTGCCGCCGGCGCCCTCGCCCGTCCCGCCCGTCATGTCCTGACCGGGGTTCGTGATGGTGACGCCCGTGATGGCGATGCGCGAGGCGCGCGCGTCGATGCCGTCGTTACCGGGGTTAGAGATCGTGCCGCCGTTCAGGGTGAAGAGGCCGCTGTTGCCGCGCAGGAAGATGCCGTCGCCGTCGCCGTCCGTGTCGGCGAAGCCGTCGCTGCCGTCCGTCTGCGCCGTCGTGACGAAGGGGTCGGAGATGGCGACCGTCGCGACCGTGACCGCCGAGGAGGAGTCTTCGACGTGGAAGGCGTTGCCGCCCGCGTTGCTCGGGTTCGGGATGTTGACGGTGGCGAACTGGACGGTCGTCGCCGTCGTGTTGTCCACGAAGACGCCGCGGCCCGAGCGCGTGTTGATCTGCGTCGTGCCCGTCACCTGGAACTTCGTCCCCGACGCGTCGATGATGGAGACGGAGGCGCTGCCGCTGCCGACGCCGCTCGTCGTGACGCTGGTGAAGGTCAGGTTAATCGGGGTGCGCGCGGCGGGGCCGTCGATGAAGACGGCGCTGGCGGTGCCGCCGCCCGAGGTCGTGATGTCGCCCGAGGTGGCGGTGATGGCCTGCGTGTTGTTCTGCGCGTCGAGGCCGCGCAGACCCGCGTCGGGCGTCAGGTCGAGGTCGGCGAAGGTGATGGCGGCGGTGTTCGACGAGAGGTCGACCGCGTCGCCGGCCGAGCTGTTGACGGTCGTGTTGCCGAAGTTGGCCGCGACCGCCGAACTCGACATCAGGAGGCCGATGCCCGCGTTGTTCTGGAGGTTCGTCGTGCCGGAGGTGAACGAGCCGCTGCCGCCGCTAAAGATGAGGCCGTTCGCGCCGCCGTTCGACGAGACGGTGGTGAACGTCACGTCGAGCGTCGTGTTGGTCAGCGAGGCGGCGACGCCGGTGCCCGTGGTGGTGAGGCTGCCGGTGCTGATGGTGAGGTTACCGCCCGCGCTGGTGACGAGACCCGCGCCGCTGGATGCCGTGATGGCGAGCGACGAGAAGGAGGTCGCGTTCGCGCCGTTGTTCGACAGGTTGACGTTCGTGCCCGCGTTGTTCTTGCCGACGGTCGTCGCGGCGAAGGTGACGGCGGCGTTGGAGTTTTGAATGTCGATGCCGTTGCCGCCGGGGTTGGTGATGCTGGTCGCGCCGGTGACGGTGGTCGTGCCGCCGCCCGCGCCGTGGAGGAAGCCGACGGCGCTGTTGCCCGAGATGGTGAGCGTGCCGAAGGTGCGCGTGCCCGAAGAGTTGTTCTGCATCGAGACGGCGTCGGTGCCGCCCGAGATGGTCGTGTTGCCGAAGTTGGCCGAGACGGTCGAGCCCGTGACGAGGATGCCCTGCGTGGTCGCGCCGGTGATGCTCGTGCCGCCGGTCGAGGCCATCGAGCCGCCGACCGCCGAGAGGATGATGCCCTGCCCGCCGCTGGCGCTGGTCGAGGTGATCGAGTCGAAGGTGGCGGCGAGCGTGCCCGTCGTCAGGCTCAGGGCTCGGCCCGTGCCGCTGAGGGTCACGTTGCTGACGGTGAGCGTGCCGAAGGCGTTGCCGAAGATGTCGATGGCGGCCGAGTTGTTCAGCGTCAGGCCGCGGATGGTGTTGTTCTGGTTGAGCGTGACGGTGTTGCCGGCGGCGCTGTTGATGACGGGGTTCGCCGTCGCGCCGGGGAGCTGCTCGCTGCCGGCCGGCTCCGCGCCGGTCTCGTTCTCAAGCGTGAAGCCCTGGCCGATGAGCTTCATGCCGCTCGTGAGCGTCAGGCTGCCGGCGTACGCGGTGGGGGTCTGATAGATGAAGACGATGTCGTTCGGGTCTTTGGCGGGGGCGGACGCGTTGTAGGAGGCGATGCTGTTGAAGGGCGAGGTGATGCGCCCGTCGTTGCCCGCGGGCGCACCGGGGTCGTTGTTGATGAACCAGATGAGCGTCGGGCCGACCGTGATGGTCATGACCGCGGTGTCGGTCTTGTCGTCGGCGTTGTTGGCCGTGCCGTCGGGGCCCTTGTCCCGCACCGTGTAGGTGAAGGTGTCGGAGCCGGTGAAGCCGGGTGCCGGGTTGTACTCGAACGTGCCGTCGGCGTTGACGACGACGTTGCCGTTGTTGGTCGAGGTCGTCGGGCCGGACGCGGTCAGGTTGTCGTTGCAGGGCCCGGTCGTGTCGTCGGGGTCGCAGTCGTTGGCGAGCAGGTTGGGCGCGCCGCTGGCCGTGGAGATTTTGACGTTGCCGAAGGCGGAGGCGGTGTCGGCCGCCGCGACGGGCTGCGTCTGAACCGAGCCGGGGACGAGCGAGGTGTTGGGGTCGCCCGCGTCGCTGAACTGGACTCCGGTGGCCGGGTCAGGGCCGCTGTTGGTGATCGTCACCGTGTAGGTGACGACCTGTCCGGGCTCCGCCTTGCCGTCGGGCGTCGCGGTGTCGTCCCACGAGTCGACCTTGGTCGCCGTGATGACGGGCGCGAAGAAGGGGAGCGGCGCGGGCATGGGGGCGGCCGCCAGCGGTGCCGCGTCCTTCACGGGCGACGTTGTTGTCGTCGCCGCGGTCTCGGCCGCGGGGCGTGGGCGCGCGGCGCGCGGCGCGGCGGCCCCGAGCGCCAGCGGCGCGACCTGCCCGGCGAGCATGAGGTACGAGATGAAGGCGGCGGCGTAGGCCCTGAGGGCGCGACGGCGGAGAATCGAAGTCCGGTGGTTCATAAATCTCCTTGGCTGGTTCGCTCGACCGCGTCGGGCGCGGCGTAGAGCTTTCCCGATGAAACTTTGAGTGAGTATTACGCCTCGGGGGGGCGGCAAAAGTATTGAAAAATGAAAAGTG
>JBEVKV010000454.1:0-5296 GCA_040509515.1 Pyrinomonadaceae bacterium
TCTGGTCTTCCTTCATGCGCTCGACATACTCTTTCAGAGTCGTAAGCCGCTGCGGGTCGTGCGAAGAGTCCAGCAGCAGGAGAGAGGTCAACCGCTCCCGGTTCTCGAAATCTGAGCTGAGCCCCTCCTTGAGCGCACGCCCGAACTGCTCCCAAAATTTCAGGTACTGCTCCGGCTCCTGCTCGCGTAGATTCTGGATCGCGTCGAGCGCCTTCTTCGTCAGCCACTTCTGAATCAGAGTGAGCTGCCGCTCCTGCTGCAACATCTGGCGCGAGATGTTCAAAGGCAGGTCGGCCGAATCCACCAGACCCTTCAGGAAACGCAGGTAGCGCGGCAGCAGCTCCGCACAGCGTTCCATAATCAGCACCCCTTTTGCGTAGAGGCGCAGGTCGGGCTCAAAGGCTTGGTAGAACAGGTCGTATGGAGCTTTGGCCGGGACGAAGAGCAGCGCCTGATATTCGAGCAGCCCTTCGGCGCGCGCCGAGATGATCTTCAGAGGGGCCTCGGTCTCGTGAAAAAAGTTCTGGTAAAACTCGGCGTACTCCTCCTGCTTCACCTCCGCGGGCGGGCGCGTCCAGATGGGCTGCATCGAGTTCAGGATTTTGTCCTCGACGACGATGGTCTTCGGCGCGTTTCCCTCCTCCGCCTGCGCCTCGCCCTCGGCCGCGGGCGTCGCTTCCTCCCTCTGGTCACGGTAAACGATCGGGTAAGTGATGAAGTCCGAGTGCCTCTTGATGATCCGCCCCAAGACCCATTTGTCGGTGTAGTCTTCGAGGCCGCTGTCCGGCTCGACCGGCTTGAGGTGCAGCGTGATGGACGTGCCGCTGGCGGGCTTGGAGTCGCTGCTCAGCGTGAACTGCCCGTCGCCGCTCGACTCCCAGCGCGTCGCCTCGCTCTCGCCTGCGCGGCGCGTCAACAGACTGATTCGGTCGGCGACCATAAAGGCCGAATAGAAACCGACCCCGAACTGTCCGATTAACTTTTCGAGCGCTTCGGCCGAGGTGCCTTCCTTCAACTTCTCGCGCAACTCGCGCGTGCCCGACTTGGCAATCGTGCCGATGTTGGCGATGACCTCCTCGCGCGTCATGCCGATGCCGTTGTCGGAGACCGTCAGCGTTCTGTTCGCGGGGTCGGCTTCGATCCGAATCTCCAACCGCGGGGCGTCCATCAGCTCGGGTTTGAGGAGGGCTTCAAAGCGCAGGTGGTCGAGCGCGTCCGAAGCGTTAGAGATAAGTTCACGAAGAAATATTTCCTTCTTGGTATAGAGCGAATGAACGACCAGATCGAGCAGTTGCCTCGTCTCGGCTTGAAACTGATAGGTTTCCGTCTGCGTACTCATCAAAAGCCTCCCGCCCCGATGGGCACATGATTGAACGTGAAGTACGTGACCTCTAAGTTGGAGTGGCGCGTGAGGACGAGCGACATGGACTCGAAGGCTCTCGAAGCTCTTTTCGGAGGTGCCAAACCCCGTCGTCTCGTCGGCGCCCGCTAAACTCTATCCAATGTCTTTCGGCTGTGCAAGGGAGGCCGGCGCGGGCGACTTTTCGAGCGGCAATTCGGGGTTTCGGGAACCTTCTGATACCCCGCAAGAAAATATGCTGAGAACGAAAAAGTCTGTGTTTCGAGAATTTAACGTTGACATCGCGATGTAAGGTGTGGACAATGACATATCCCGAAAGTTACTTGCTCTTGCGCCTTGCCTCATGCTGTTATTTTCACTCGGGACTAACAGTCGAGATGAGTAGTAAATCCCCCATTCAATTTCATAGCCGCCTTGAGAGAGGGCGGCTTGTTTCTCCCCGTGTCGCATGTTGAGTCCGGGTGGAAGCGGCATTGCTCTCGGCGAGACTCAGGCGATGCGTGGCTATTAGGAAAATTCTATCGTCAGACAGGAATGGTATACCCGGCCCCGCCGGAGGAGCAGTTAGATGACATTGTGACGGAAGGCGTTTAAAGAAGAAAACCCCCGCCCTTACGTGCCTGTAAGAGCGAGGGTAGTAAACAACATGTCTCTATCACGTAAGCGTCATAGAAACGCGTGCTTGCCACCCGCCATTCTAGCGCAGAAGCGATGGAGACTTCAATAGTCCTTTGGGAGTCAATCGCTTATGGCCCACTGACATACTTCTCGCCCCCCTAATCAACCAACAGTAGAACGGCAGGCCGGCAAATCGCAGAAGGGTCTGTCTACTCTGCGCCGGGTTGTCTTGCGGCCGCGAGTAACGAACCCAGCCGGGGGTGTTTTCGTCAGGCGCTGCCCGCGCCCGTCCGGCCAAGCCCCATCCCGAAGCCCGCCTGCGTTCGACGACATCGCGCACACATGAGCGTGCGCGCAGGGTCGCATTTCCCGAGGATAAGAATGATGTACTACCTTCTAACCTTCGCCCCCGTCCACCTTAAGGCCAACTGAGCTTCCTTCAATCGCCTTAAAGTCACCCATTTAATTCGGGCCGTCAACACCTTGTGGGAATGCTTCTCGAAGAAGCGCCCGGAACCATCGCCAAATGGCATTTAGAGGTTGTCCAATGAGCGCACAAAGGGAAGGTAATCAACGCTGGTACGTGCTTTACACACACCCGAAACAGGAGGCGCGGGCCGCGAACAACCTGGCGGCGTGGGGCTTAGAGACTCTCTTCCCGCGCATCAAGGAGGGCCGCGGTCTGCAGGCGCCCCCGATAACAAAGCCTTTGTTCCCGCGCTACATCTTCGCGCGCTTCGACGCTAATTTGCTTTTTCAGAAAGTCTGTTTCACGAGGGGCGTTCACAGCGTCGTCAACTTCGGCGGCATGCCGGCCGCCGTGGACGACGAGATTATCAAGCTCATCAAGTCGCAGCTCGGGGCGGACGGGCTCGTCACCCTCCGCGAAGAGTTCAAGCCCAACGACAAGGTCATCATCAAAGGCGGGCCGCTCAAGAACATGGTCGGCATCTTCTTGAAAGAGGTTAACCAGGGTGAGCGCGTAGCCATCCTCCTCGATGCCGTGAACTATCAGGGGCGGCTCATCATCGAGAGAGAATACATGCGGCGGCTGGCCCCCGCGCACGGGATGAAAAACAGGTCTTGAAACTTCATCTATTTTGCTACCATGCCTGAGAGCATGGCCACAGAGACGAAAAATAACGCTTGGATTCCCTCGAAAGCGCAGAACCCCCACGCTCGCGCGCGGCTGTTCTGCTTCCCTTACGCCGGCGGCGGGGCGGTGATTTATAGGGACTGGCAGAAAAGCTTTCCGCAGACCATAGAGGTCTGCCCCGTTCAGTTGCCGGGGCGCGGGGGGCGGCTGCGCGAGTCCCCTTTCACACAAATCAAGCCGCTAGTCGAGGCGACGGCTGAAGCCCTTCTGCCGTTCTTCGATAAGCCTTTCGCCTTCTTCGGTCACAGCATGGGCGCGCTCATAAGTTACGAGCTCGCGCAGTTATTGCGTAGTGAGCAGGCCGCCGCGCCCATGATCCTTTTCGTCGGGGCGCACAGCGCGCCGCATCTCAGAAACAGGGAGACTATCACCTATAACCTCCCGCACGATGAATTTCTGGAGGAATTGCGCCGCCTCAAAGGAACTCCGCAGCAGGTGCTTGATCACCCGGAGCTGATGGAGCTAATGTCTCCGCTGCTCCGCGCGGATTTTGAGATTTGCGAGACCTATCCCTGCTCAACCGCCGCGCCTCTCGCGTCCCCGATTATCGCCTTCGGCGGCGTGGATGATGTCGAAGTGCCGCGGGAAAAGATGGAACCGTGGCGCGAGCACACCACGGGTCAGTTCGCGCTTCACATGCTGGACGGCGACCACTTCTTCATACACACGTCACAGCCGGATATCCTTCGCATAGTCGTCAGAGAGATGACCCAACGGATTGAGCAGCAGTAAAGTTTAACGGGCGGCTTATCCGTCGTAGCCTACGACGCGGGCGCAGGGAAGAAAGCTGCGCAGAAGAGTCAGGCGAAATCATCCCATTGCCAGCATTTTGCCGGCCGTGAGTAATGAGTTGGCTCTCTCCCGCACTCGTTCAGCATCCTCCGGCAGTAGAAAACCTCCCGCCTCGGAGATCATCTCGGAGATAGTCACCTCTACCGGCCGACCCTGAGTCTCGAATACCGCCAAGCAGCCCTGTGCGAGGTCAGTAACTTCGTCATCTGAAATTGGGCGTGGGTCGGGCGTCGCGCAGGTGTTTCGGCCGACTTCGGTCTGTGAGCGTGAGGGGTGTGGGCTCCCTTCGATGATGCCGTACTTCCTCAGCACGTCGTATGCCTCGCGCTGCGCCACGCGCGCCGCCTTCGGCAGTCCCCTGCTCTCCAGCCATTCCCGCGTTCGCTCGTGTTCGCGAGCCGCTGCCTGACGTGCCGCCGCCTGCATTGCTGGCTCAAGGTCTGCCCTGAGCTGCATAACTACATCTTCGAGTGAGACCACGTTTGCGAGCTGTGAGGGGGCGGCACCCGAGACCACGCTGGAAACGGGCACGGCCGGTATGTGCCTTCCTTTTTCGGGTGCACTCTTGACCATCGGTGCGTTATCCGCGCCGTTTTTCGGCGCGCGGGATTTATTATCTGTATCTGAACTTTCTAAATCCCCGAAGGGGACATTAAAGGCTGGTTCATTCCGTGAAGCAGCCTCAATCGCAGATGAAGTAGGAGGAAAGGCCAAAATTTTTTCGCCGGCCCCGCGCGCCCGCACCCCGATGGAGGCGGCAGCGCGGTTGAGGAAAATGCGCAGCCCCACCCCATTCTTCCCGGAGAAGTAACCGATGATTCCCTGCTCGTGCATCCACCTCAGAGCTTTGCTGGCGGTGGCCGACGAGACACCCACCAGATCGCAGAGCACCGCCCAGGCCTTGACCACCTTCTCTTCCTTAACCTCGGCCTCAATTCGCAGCACGCCCTCCCGCTCCCGGAATCGCTGGGGTGCATTGACGAGACGAAGGTAAACCTTGCTCATCAGTGGAGTTACCGCGTCGGCCTCTGCTGAAGTAACAGCCGTCAAAATCTCCTGGTCGATTTGGTAGAAATTCTTGCGGTACTCGCCCGGCGCGAGTTGCGTTTTCCGGACGAAGCGTTGTCCTTCGAGTGCCCTTAAAGTCATAGCCAAATCCTTGTTAACAAAAGGCTTGACAGTAAGAACCGGCGTGTGTAGGATTGCATCCAGGTTTTGACACACAAATACCGGCTCGCCGTCTAAGCGAGTTTTCATTTGACCCGGAGCGAGTGCAGTCGCCAAACTCAGCCGCTTCGGGTCATCTGCTTTTTGGCGCTACCCTCCAGCGCCCTTTATCGTTCCACCCTACTACCTACACCATTCTTAAA
>JBEVKV010000455.1:0-34433 GCA_040509515.1 Pyrinomonadaceae bacterium
GTGCTCGTGCGCGGCCTCGACCACGGCGCGGATGTCGTACTCGACGGCGCAGTCGTCGCCGCTCTTGAGCGCGCCGATGTTGATGACCATGTCGATCTCGCGCGCGCCGTCGTAGATGGTTCGCCGCGTCTCGTACGCCTTCACGTCCGGGAGCGTCGCGCCCAGCGGGAACCCGACGACCGTGCAGACGGGCACGCCCGACCCGCGCAGCACGCAGGCGGAGGTCTTGACCCACGAAGGGTTGACGCACACGCTCGCGAAGCGGTACTGCGCCGCCTCCTCGCACAGGCGCGTGATGTCGGCCTCGCTCGCCTCGGGCTTCAGCAGCGTGTGGTCGACGAGGCTCGCCCAGTCGCGCGCCGTCGCCGCGTCGCCGAGGATGACGCCGATGCGCGACGCGCCCGCGTCCACAACCCTCTGCATCCGCTCGGGGCAGCGGTTGAAGCAGGCGCTCCCGCACCCGCACGCCCCGTCCGTCTGCCCGTCGCCGCCGTTCAGCCGCGCCACAATCACGTCCGTGATCTGCTCGACCAGCCGCTCGAAATCACCGTTCTGTGAATAGGCCATGTTCAGACTCTAACTCCTGTACTGTCGTTCGACGGCGTCGATTTTGGCGACGCGGCGCTTGTGGCGGTCTTCAGAGATTTCGGTGGAGAGCCAGGCGCGGACGATGTCGCGCATCTCGTCGGGGGTGATGGTGCCGCTCCCCAGAGTGAGGACGTTGGCGTCGTTGTGCTCGCGCGAGTTGACCGCGACCTTGACCGAGTAGCAGGCGGCGGCGCGCACGCCCGGCACCTTGTTGGCCGTCATCGCGGAGCCGACGCCCGCGCCGTCGATGACGATGCCGAGGTCGGCCTCGCCCTCCGAGACCGCGCGCGCCACGGCGTGCGCGAAGTCCGGGTAGTCAACCGCCTCGGTCGAGTTCGTGCCGAAGTCGCGCGCGCGGTGACCCAACTCCGCGAGTAGAACTTTCAACTCTTCCTTCAAAGGGTAGCCGCCGTGGTCTGCGCCGACGGCGACAATCTTTTCGGCGCGCGAGCCGCGGCGCGGGACGCGGCGCACCAGCTCGATGCGGCGCTCGCGGACGATGTCGGCGGCGAGCGGCGTCAGACGCGCCGTCTCCGCGACGCGCAGGCGCGCGCCCTCGGGCAGCCCGCGCACGTCGTCCTCTGTGATGACCGTCTTCGACGACTCGTCGCGCGCGTAATCCTTCTCGGCTTCGGCCGCGCTCGGCTCGGCGGCGGCGGGCGCGACGTTGACGACGCGCGCGAGCGGCGGGCCGCCCGCTTCCGCCGACCGCGGACGCGCGGCCGGAGCGGGCTGAGCGACGGCGGAAGGTTGAGCGATGACAGCGTCGCCCTCGGCCTCTTCGGCCGGGGCCGCGTTCTTCAAGACCTCGCGCACCAGCGCGCGGACGCGGTCGCGCGTTGACTCTGTGGGCTGTTCTTCTGCCATAAGAGAGCCGTGGACGCCTCCCATTTGACCTCGCGTGTGGAGCGCGCATAGTATGTCGCACCACGGCGGCGCGGCGCAAACAGCACGGCCGCCGCCGTCCCGCGAGTTTTTTTCAGCAGACTTTCAGAAGCTAAGAGGAGGCCGACTTTGTCTTCATCCGCCGCAGCCGTGTCGGAGTTCAGCAACCCCAACCTCGAACCGCTTTTCACGGCCGAACAGATACAGACGCGCGTCGCCGAGATGGGCGCGGAGATCGCGCGCGACTACGCGGGCCAGACGCCGCTGCTCGTCGGTGTGCTCAAAGGCGCGTACATCTTCCTGAGCGACCTCGTGCGCGCCACCGACCTCCGCCTCGGCGTCGAGTTCATGGCCATCTCCAGCTATGGCGCGGCGATGCGCTCGTCGGGCGAGGTCAGGATTGTCAAAGACTTGGACGTGCCCGTCGACGGCCGCGACATCCTCATCGTCGAGGACATCGTGGACACGGGGCTCACGCTCTCGTTCCTCATCGGCAGTCTCCACCAGCGCGGCGCGCGCAGCGTCCGCCTCGCCGCGCTGCTCGACAAACACGAGCGGCGCGAGCGCGAAGTCAAGATCGACTACTGCGGCTTCCGGATACCCGACGCCTTCGTCGTCGGCTACGGGCTCGACTACGCCGAGCGCTACCGGAACCTGCCCTACATCGCCGTCATCAAAGACCCGAGCGTCAACGACTGACGCGACCCGACCCAACGACCGAGGAGGTACAACAGATGAGAAGACTCACCGCACTCTTCTTCGCGCTCTCGCTCTGCGCCGCGCAGGCGGGCGCGCACGGCGGCGGCGCCGCCGTTGGTCACGGCCACCGCGAGCCGCAGATGGATTTCTCGAAGGTCGAGATTAAGACGACGAAGGTCGCCGGCTCCGTCCACATGCTCGAAGGCGCGGGCGGCAACATCGGCGTCAGCGCCGGCCCCGACGGCGTGCTCATCGTGGACGACCAGTTCGCGCCGCTCGCCGACAAGATACGCGCCGCGCTCAAGCCGCTCTCGCCGGGGCAGCTCCGCTTCGTCCTCAACACGCACTTCCACTTCGACCACACGAACGGCAACCCGGTCTTCGGCCGCGAGGCGCTCATCGTCGCGCACGCCAACGCGCGGCGGCGGCTCGCCTCCGACATGGTCGTGATGGGGCAGCCGCACAAGGCGCTCCCCAAAGAGGGGCTGCCCGTCGTCACGTACGAGACGGCCGTCTCCATCCACTTCAACGGCGAGGAGGTGCGCGTCGTACACTTCCCCGCCGGCCACACCGACGGCGACAGCGTCGTCTTCTTCACCGGCTCGAACGTCATCCACATGGGCGACGACTTCTTCGCCGGGCGCTTCCCCTTCGTCGACATCGCCAACGGCGGCAGCGTCGAGGGGCTGGCGCGCAACGTCTCCGAGGTCATCTCGAAGGCACCGGCCGACGTGAAGATAATTCCGGGTCACGGCCCGCTCTCTTCAATCGCAGACCTGCGCGCCTACCACTCGATGCTCGTCGAGACGACCGACATCGTCCGCGCGCGGCTGCGCGCCGGGCGCACGCTCGAACAGGCGAAGGCCGAGGGCTTCCCGGACAAGTGGAAGGAGTGGGGCAGCGGCTTCGTCAATCCCGAACAGTGGATCGAGACCGTCTACCGCAGCCTGCAACAGAACGCCGGCAAGACGGCGTCGCACACGCCCGACACCGCGCCGCGCGACGCCGCGACCCGTTTGTCTCTCGCCGGCGAACGCTGGCTCGACTTCCGCCTCGACGGCTGAGAACGCACGCGGCAACAGTAAAAGGGGCGGGGATTGAATGTCCCCGCCCCTTCTCTTTTTCGACGCGCGCGCGCGTTCGTCCTAGCCGGCGACGTTTTGCAGGAAACTCTCGCCGGCTTTTAGTTTGAGGCCGAAGTTTTCGGCGATGGTCTGGCCGATGTCGGCGAGCGAGGCGCGGTCGCCGAGGTTCACGCCGCGGCGGGCGCGCGGGCCGTAGACGAGCAGCGGGGCGTACTCGCGCGTGTGGTCGGTGCCGCGGTAGGTCGGGTCATTGCCGTGGTCGGCCGTAATGATGAGGAGGTCGCCCTCACGCATCGCCGATTCAATCTCGGGCAGACGCGAGTCGAAGTGTTCGAGCGCGCGCGCGTAGCCTTCCACGTCGCGCCGGTGGCCGTAGAGCATGTCGAAGTCCACGAGGTTCGAGAAGATGAGCCCGCGCGTGTCGCCCCTCAAAGCCTCTATGGTCTGGTCGACTGACTGGTCGTTGTTCTTACCGGGCAGCTCTTTCGTCACGCCCGCCGCGTCGTAGATGGAGGAGATTTTTCCGACCGCCACCACGTCGAGCCCCGCGCCCGAGAGCACGGGCAGCAGCATGTCGCGCGGCGGAGCGACGGCGTAGTCGTGCCGGTTCTCCGTGCGCTTGAACGCGCCGGGCTCGCCCACGAAGGGGCGCGCGATGACGCGCCCGACCTCGTGCTCGCCGCGCAGGAGGTCGCGCGCCGCCTCGCAGATTTCGTACAGCCGCTCGACGGGGATGACCTCCTCGTGCGCAGCGATCTGGAAGACCGAGTCGGCCGAGGTGTAGACGATGGGCTTGCGCGTGCGGACGTGCTCCTCGCCAAGCTCTTTAATAATCTCGGTGCCCGACGCGGGGTAGTTCCCCAGAATGCCGGGCACGCCCGTCTCGCTGACGAAGCGGTCGATGACCTCCGCGGGGAAGCCTCCGGGGTAGGTGGGGAAAGCCTTCTCAAGAATAATGCCGGCCATCTCCCAGTGACCCGTCGTCGTGTCCTTGCCGTTCGAGCGCAGCGCGCAGCGGCCGTAAGAGCCGCGGGGCTGCGCGGCCGGCGCGACGCCGCTCAAGTGCCTCACGTTCCCCAGCCCCCAGCCGCCGAGGTTCGGTAAGCGAACCTCGCGCGACTCGCAGATGTGCCCGAGCGTGTCGGCCCCCGCGTCGCCCCACGCCGCCGCGTCCGGCATCTCGCCCATCCCCAGACTGTCGAGCACGACCAGCGTCACGCGCTCAAATTTTTGATTGTTCTGTTGCATGCCACCGCCAAGATTACCGCTTCCGGCTCAGTCTCCAGGAACGTTAACGATTCATCGTTCGCCGGTTAATTCCGGCACATGCTCGTCCTCGTATTTTTCGATTAACACGCCGAGCACCTCCATCAACGAAGCCAGCGGATGTGTCTCGTCTTCGCCGACCTCGTCAATCAGACTGTCGAGCAGCGACGCGAGCCTGTCGTACTCTTCCTCCGTGTGAGGGACGGACACGCTCCCGGCCAGAGCCGTCCACGCCTTCACCGTCCGCTCGACGTTCAAATCCTGCATTGTTATTCCTCCCACGTACCGCGGTCGTACTCACCGTGCGAGAGTACCGCCCGAATGTATACCTTCTTTCGGTTGTAGTGAATCGCCGCCGCCAGCCTGACTTTGTTTCCGCCTATATTGAACACCGTAAGTTTACCCACCCGGTCGGCGGAAGGAAAGACGGCGCGCAGCTCGGCGAATGAAGAGAAGTCGGTCGTCTTTATGAGTTGATACCATTTCGCGAGCGCCGTCTCCGTCTCCGGGTGCTCTTCGGCGAATTCGTTAAGACGTTTACGCGTGATGACGTGCATGCCTTTTAAGGCGCATCCTGAGGTTGTGAAGCGTGAGCGTAAAAGCCGTGCGGGGCCGCGGCCTCTACCCTCAACTGCGCGGCGCCTGGTAGCCCTCGCGGGCGCGCACCTGTGCGTCTTTGACGGTGCGCACGCGGACGCTGATCTTGCGGAACGAGCCGTCGCGCGCGGTGTTGGTCGAGTAATAGCCGATGCTGTACTGCGTGCCGATGTCTTCGGCGACTTGGCGGAAGGCGCGTCGCGCGTCGCGCAGGTCGGCCGCCGGGAAGGTCTTGCCGCCGGACTCGCGCGCGAGCCGGCTCATCTCGTCGCGCGCCATGCGGTAGAGCGTGCGGCTGGCGTGCATGCGCTCGAACTGCCCCATGCGGCAGAAGTTCGAGAAGTCCTCGGCCGCGGCGCCCGGCGCGATGACGCGGCGGTAGCGCTGGAGCTGCGTGCGCGAGAGCCGGAGCGCGCCGTAGTCTTCGCAGTCCTGCATCAGACGCTCTTCGACGTAGTCCTCCGTGTTGACCTGCACGAAGTATGCGACGACGCCCGCGCGCTTGAGCTGCTCGCGCGCCTCGTCGAAGTCCGACTCGCTCGTCGAGTCGACGCCGTCGGTGAGCGCGACGAGCGCGCGACGCCCCTTGGTCTGCTCGGTCGGGCGGTCGCGGAAGACGTCGCGCGTGACCTTCAGGAGGCTGTCGTAGAACGGCGTGCCGTTTGACGCGCCGACGTTCTCGATGGCGTCGCGCAGAAGCTCGCGGTCGTCGGTGAGCGGCGATTTCATCTCGACGGTGGCGAGCGACTCGCTGCCCTCCTTCTCAGTGTTGAAGGCGAGGATGGCGACGCGGTCGCCGGGGCGCAGCGCCTCGACGAAGGCGAGCGCGGCGCGGCGGATGAGCCCCACGTCCTCGCGCGTCGAGCCCGAGGTGTCCAAGAGCAGCGCGACCTCGAAGGGCGATTCGGTCGTCGAGAAGTTGGCGATCTTCTGCGGGCGGCCGTCCTCGAAGATTTGGAAGTCGGTCGCCGACAGCCCCGTCAGGGGCCGCCCCGTCCGGTCGGTGACGACCGCCGGGACGGAGACGAGCTGCGTCTCGATGCGGACGATGTCGTCCTCGTCCACCTCGACGGGCGCGGCGGGCGCGCTCTTCTGCGGCGCTTTCGTCGCGGGCGTCGCGGGCGTCGCGGGGGCGGGCGTCGGGGACGGCGAGACGCGGCGCGGGCGCTGGTACGTCTCGTCCTGCGTCTGCGCGCGGCCCGCGGGCGCGTGCGCGCCCAAAAGCGTGAGCAGCGCGACAAACGCGCCGAGTGTTAACGTCTTAAAGCTTGCCGGGAACTTCAGCACGGTCTTAAACTCTCGCGGGCGGAAACCTCGCCGTAAAATATAGCCGCAAACGCGCGCGGACGGAAAGGACGGAAGATGCCGGTCATCGGGAGGCTCGACGGACAGGTCGAGGAAGTCATCATCAAACCCATCTCCGAGCGCCGGCGCGAAGAAGAGTCGCCCGCGCCCACGCAAAGCCGTGAAGCGCCCGCGCGCCCCGACCCGGCCGAACGCGCCCCCGTTCAAACGCCCGACAGGGATGAGAGTTCCGCCGAGCCGGACGAGTTGCCCGTCTGGCTCTTGTAGGGCGCGCGGGGCGCTTGACAGACGCGCCGTCTTTGCTTAAATTTGGTCTCGGTTAAGGCGGTTCTTTTCAGGCACGTATGTCAACGGTAGACGGCCACCCTTACAAGGTGGAGGTTGGGGGTTCGAATCCCTCCGTGCCTACCACATGCGCGCCGACCTTGAAAATTTAAGGTTCACGCGGAGTCGTAGTTCAGTTGGTTAGAACGCCGGCCTGTCACGTCGGAGGTCGCGGGTTCGAGTCCCGTCGGCTCCGCCATTAACCACCACCGGCCCGCCCGGTCACGAAAAAGGCTGCTCACCCGAGCAGCCTTTCGTGTTTTTAGGGTAATGCGAGAAGCGAGTTATAACTATTATATTTGCTCCTTCAAACTGCTTTTCCGCTTCTGCGAGCGAGTATGTGAGTCTTACGGATCGTGTTTCCTACCGGGCAGCTTGTCTGGCAGGTCAAGTCCGTCGTCAATCAACCTCTCCACGCATACACCCGCAAGTCTTGCGTATCTTAAAAGAATTGGTAGAGGTGGCTCGCCCTTTCCTGTTTCGTATTCTGAAATCCTGTTTTGAGTAAGGCCGACTTCTAAGCTCCTGATTAGCTCATTCTGGGAGAGGCCGAGCGTCATCCGTATCTGGATGAGCTTTTCGGCAAGGCGTTCAGGTTTGAGACGCGCACCCCGAGCCATCAGGATTCTCCTCCTGACAGACTAGGGTTGACCCTAACCGAAACTTCGGTTAGAATGCGGCTGCGTGACCTTATCGCCGTGAATAGAGACCTCTCATGTTCAACGGCGATGCTCAACACTCCGTGTTTGAGGGTGAGCAGGCGCGCATCCGACCCGTTGCTTTATTTTCAAAGACTACAGCGCGAAGGAGAATATCACATGGCGATTTTGGTAGGCGATAAGCGCGAGCACGCCTGAAGGGAGGCTGTGCCGCGAGCCCCGGTGATCCACGCCGGGGTGTCGGGGGTCGCGTACGTCCGTTCAGACGCGCACGCGACCCCTTCAACTTTTGCGGCCGGGAATTTAGAGCGCCGAAAATGCGGCAATCGGGAGTAAGTCCTTTATTCCTCGCGGGAGGACTTTTAAGTAATTGCGGCGGCGAAGCGTGTGCGGCCGCCCTCCACAGTTTCAACGGAAGGCGGCCGCGGGTGAAAGGTGGGTGGTTTTAAGTTGTGGGTGATGGGGTGCGTTTGCGGCGTGTGAGGCCGGTCTTTTGTTCGCTGGAGCGTGTGTAGCCGAAGGCCCCGTAGAGGGGGCTGTCGTCGCCTTCGGTGGGGTCGGCGAGGACGCCGGCGACGACCTGTTTGGCGCGGCGGTCGTAGTTTTCGTCGGCGCGGTCGCGTTCGGCGTAGGCTTCGGCGAGTTGGGCCTCAAGGGCGTCTATCTTGCGGCGCGCAGCCGTGGAGGGGGCGGCCACGGCCTCGAACTGCGCGAGCGTCATCCCGGCGAAGCTCTTGTCGGGCGCGAGCGTGCGCCAGGCGTTAAGCATCTTCTCAATCTTCTCTTCAATCTTCTTTGGGTTCGGCATGTAAGGTCTCCTTTCCGCGCTCGACGGCGCGGTCGGCAGGTTTGCTGTGTCGTGCTCGTGAGGCGCTCGTGGGACACTCGGTTGCGTCGTCGGGCTCGGGCTTTGTGAGACGCCCTTGTTCGTTGACCGACCCGCCCCTTTCGACCGGACGGCACGACGCCGGCGAGAAAACCCGAGAAAATCTTCTCGCGCCTTGAGGCTTCGTGCCGGAGGACGTGATTCTGCCACCTGAACACCCCCGTTTCAATGCTTTTCTCCCACTTTCAAGGCTTTCACCCGCCGATTCAGCTTTTTCAAACTTGCTTTAAAGACCTAAATCCGCGAATTTAAAGCTTTCACGCGAGGATTAAAGACCTTCACCCGCGCGTGAAAGGCTTTAATTCTCGCGTGATAGGCTTTAACTCTCGCGTGAAAGACTTTAATTCTCGCGTGATAGGCTTTGACCCGCGCATTAAAAAGCGAAATCCTCGGGTGAGACACTCAAAATCCCGACTCCGCCATGTAAAATTCCGGTTTGAGTTTGAGCTTGATGTTCGGATTAGTCAGGAGCAGCCCGCATTCATGAGCACGTCGAGAGTTTTACCGGTCGAGGCGGCGCGTGGGGTTTGGGGGGAGAGGTACGCGGGGGCGCGCGTGTTGTTTCTGGGCGGGTCGGTGCTGCGCGGGGAGGCGACGCCGGCGTCGGATTTGGACGTGGTGGTGGTGTACGAAGAGTTGCCCAACGCGTACCGGGAGGCTTTCGTCCACGCGGGGTGGCCGGTCGAGGCTTTCGTGCACGACCCCGAGACGCTCGAACGCTTCTTCGAGGCGGACAGGCTGCGGGGCGTGCCAGCGCTGATGAGCATGGTGGGCGAGGGGTTGGAGGTGCCCGAGGCGAGCGAGTTCTCCGCGCGCTTGAAGCGCAGGGCGGCGGAGTTATTGGAGGCCGGGCCGCCGCCGTGGGACGAGGAGGAGTTGATGCTCAGGCGCTACCGTCTGACCGACTGGGTTGACGATATGAAGTTCCCGCGCTCGCCGGAGGAGTTGGTCGCGACCGGCGCGTGGCTCTATCAGGACGCGGCCGAGTTCTACTTCCGCGCGCGCGGGCTCTGGTCGGCGCACAGCAAGACCATCCCGCGCCGTCTGCGCCATGCGGACGCGGCCTTCGCCGAAAAGTTCCTGCGCGCCTTCGACGCGCTCTTCACGGAGAAGCGCCCCGAGCCGGCGGCCGCGCTCGTCGAGGAGTTGCTCGAACCGTTCGGCGGCCTCCTCTTCGACGGCTTCCGCAAGGAAGCGCCGGGAAAAGCTGACGGATGATGTCCGACTTGATTCCCGTTTCGGAAGCCCTGAGCATAGTCGTCGAGAAGGCGGGGACGCTCGAAGCCGAGCGCGTGCCGCTGGACGAGGCGGCGGGGCGCGTGCTGGCCGAAGACGTTTTCTCCGACACCGACCTGCCGCCGTTCGACCGCGCGCAGATGGACGGCTACGCGGTGCGCTCGGAAGACCTGCGCGAGACGCCCGCGCGCCTGCGCGTCGTGGGCGAGGCGGCGGCCGGGAGCGGCTGGCGCGGGGCTTTGGGCGCGGGCGAGGCCGTGAGAATCATGACGGGCGCGCCGCTCCCCGCGGGCGCGGACTCGGTGCAGCAGGTCGAGGTGACGCGCGAGCTTGAGGACGGCGCGCTCGTCGAAATCGAACGCGCGACCGAGCCGGGGCAGTTCTACGTCACGCGAGCGAGCGAGATCGCGGCGGGCGTGCGCGTGCTCGAAGCCGGCGAGTTAATCAACGCCGCGCGCTCGGCGGTGCTCGCGTCCTTCGGGTACGCGTCGGTGCCCGTGCGGAGGCGGCCGCGCGTGGCGGTGCTGGCGACCGGGACAGAACTGGTGCCGGTCGGCGAGAAGCCGGGCGAAGACCAGATAAGAGACTCGAACAGTTATTCGCTCGCGGCCTACGCGCGGCTGGCTGGCGCGTCGGTCGAACGATTACCTTTCGCGGGCGACGACCCCGAGCTTCTGCGGCGCGAGATCGAAGCGGCCGCCGCGCGCGCGGACGTGCTCGTGCTCTCGGGCGGCGTCTCGATGGGGCGTTACGACTTCACGAAGGCGGCGCTCCACGCGCTCGGCGCGGAGGTCTTCTTCGAGCGGGTCGCGCTGCGGCCGGGCAAGCCGACCGTCTTCGCGCGGCTGCCCGGCGGGGCGCTCGTCTTCGGGCTGCCGGGCAACCCCGTCTCGGTCAGCGTCACCTTCAACCTCTTCGCGCGGACGGCGCTCCTGCGGATGCAGGGCGCGCTCGACGCCGCGCCAATGGAAGAGTGGGCGGTGCTCACGCGACCCGCCAAAGGCGCGGCCGGGCGCGAGAGCTACCTGCCGGCCGCGCTCAAGACCGACGCCGAAGGGCGTCTGCTCGCGGAACCTTTGAAGTGGGGCGGCTCGTCGGACTTCGTCGCCTTCGCGCGCGCCACCGCGCTCGCCGTCGTGCTGGCCGGCGAGAAGCTTGAGGCGGGCCGCGTCGTCAAGATAGTCAGACTCCCCGGCTGAGTGTTTAAATAATCCGCATGAGCGAACTGTCACACGTTGACGAAGAGGGGCGCGTCGCGATGGTGGACACGGGCGCGAAGACGCAGACGCGCCGTCGCGCCGTGGCGTCCGCGCGCGTGCTGATGTCGCCCGAGACGGTCGAGGCCGTCCGCGCGCACCGCACGCCGAAGGGCGACCCGCTGGAGGTGGCGCGCGTCGCAGGCATCATGGCCGCCAAGCGCACGGCCGAACTCATCCCGCTCTGCCACCCGCTCCCGCTCACGCACGCGGACGTGCGCGCCGAGCTGCGCGACGACGGCGTATACATCGAGGCCGAGGCCGCCACGACCGCGCAGACCGGCGTCGAGATGGAGGCGCTCACGGCCGCCGCGGTCGCCGCGCTCACCGTCTACGACATGTGCAAAGCCGTCGAGAAGGGCATGACCATCACGGACGTCCGCCTCGAAGAGAAGACCGGCGGCAAGTCGGGGACGTGGCGTCGATAAAGCCCCCGAGAGGTCTAGGCAGGTCGGAACCACACGCGGTAATGAGGAAGATTCATTGTCTAGGCCCCCATCTTATAAGAATGTGTGATTCGGCAGGCAAGTTGCGCCCGATTAAGGTGACCGTGCCGTCCTTCGCAGCAGGGTGCGATACGACGTTCAGCGTTTCCGTCCGACTTACTCCGTCAGGGCCAAGCAGCTCGATCTGCCCCCAAATATCGCCGGGCGGGGGGTCGAATCCCATTCGCGAGTAATCGACGACTATAACCACGAATTCCGCTCGATATGGGAGGTGAGGCCCGACCTTTGCACGCTCGCGGGTGACCACCGTATCAAGGAATGCAACTGCCTCGATGTCTAAGAATCTGCTTGGCTGTTGCTTCTCCTCAATCTTAAATTCAAGAAGAGTTGAATTACCCGGCCAGTGATTAGGATTTCGCACGGCGTGGCTCGGATTGGAGTCCAGGTCCGTCCCGCCGCCTCCGGTCTTTATACGATCAACGTAGACCGCGTGTTGGCCTTCGGGCACTTCAAAGCGGAGCGCGACGTGATACGTTACGTGGCAGTTTGGGGGAACTTTGGGCGCCGGAGAGGGTGCAGGGGAAGGAGAGCCCGCGAGGGCGGGGTCGATGGGGGTGAGGGTGATGTAGGCAAAGTAACTCCGCAGAGTTGGTTCAGAAACGGAGTCCTTATTCGCACCTCGGGCGTAGAGGTATAGGCCCGCCGTCAGGGTAAAAACACCTAGAACGAATATCAGAATGCGGTGACGGAGTTGTCGGGGCTGTGTCAGCGTGAGCCACCTCAAGCTGACCGCGAACGGGAGCAAGACAACAACCGCAACGAGGAGACCCATAAGGATCAGGGCGACCGGTAAACTCCCCGCCGACGGTCTCACATTCGTCCAGCTAATCAACACGGCCAGCAATAAGAGGGCGCCGATAGCGCCAAAGAGCATGGCACGTCGGCGTCGCATAGTAAGCTGTTCGGGCTCGGGATGCGGGAGAACCTCGGGGCGGGCGCAACTGCTAACGGGGTCTCGATTCTCCCGTCCGGAATCCTCAGGCGAGCCATCATCTACTTCAGGGGGCGGAGTCAGACGCACGTCTTGACGTGCGGCGGCGGCGGCTGACGGCGTTCCGTCTTTAGGGGTGTCGCCGGCAATCACTTCATTCGCACTTGCGGCCTTAACCTCCTCCGGCGGACACGCCGCCGCTTTGATTTCCCCGCAAATCCGCACAAGCTCTTTTTCGCGGTTCGCAGGCGATAAGCTGGCTAACGGCCGCGTGGGGTTGTTGACGGCCTGATAGCGTTCGATCTCAGTCTCCGCATATGAGCTATGGCGTAGAGCTATCCATAAAATTGTGAGCCCATCCTTTCCGGCCGCCTCCAGTAAGGGGGGTAACTCTTGCTTCGCGATAAAATCGGAGGCGAGGAAGTCGGGGCTGACGAGCAAGACGGCGACCTTCGCGGAAGCTATAGCCTGATTGATTTCTTCTCGCCACACGTCGCCGGGCCGAATTTTGGTGTCGTCCCAGACGGAGATCGTTTTGCCCCGGACGAGTGGCTTGAGCGCGGTCTGGAGTTTGTCAAATAAATTCTTATCCTTGTGGCTATAGCTGATAAATACCTGGTCACGCCGTGGTGAAATATCCATCGCCATCCGCTCCCGTGAGGTGTCAGATTAAAGCGCGGGCAAGGATATTACTGACTCCTGACTACTGTCTACTGTTTTACGCCGCGGCCTTTCTTTCCGCGAACGCTTCCGGTTAGAATGGCGTATCAATTGGGGTGAAAGTCCGAGACGCCCGCACCGGAGACTTACAGATGAAATTTCAAATCGCACGCGACGCGCGCCCGCAGGTCACGACGCTCCTGTTCGCGACGGCACTGAGCCTCTGCCTCTGGTTCCTCCCTTACGCGGAATTTTTGGCTTACCCGTTCCGCATCTTCGTCACCTTCATCCACGAGGGCGGGCACGCGCTGGCCGCCTTCGTCACGGGCAACTCCGTGCGCAGTCTGGCCGTCTCGGCCGACGGCAGCGGGCTGGTCTACTCGACGAACGGCGGGCTCTTCTCCAGCCTGTTCATCTCCAGCGCGGGCTATCTGGGCGCGATGCTGTTCGGGGCGCTGCTGCTCTGGCTGGTGCGCGTGCGGGTCAAGGCGCGCGTGGTGCTTCTGGGGTCGGGCGCGCTCGTGCTGCTGCTGGCGCTCACGTTCGGCCTTTTCGCGCCGCTGTGGAACTGGAGCCTGCCGGGCCTCTTCACGCTCCTCGCGGGCGTGGCGCTGCCCGTGGGGCTGTTCGCCGCCGCGAAGTACCTGAAGCCGCGCGCGGCGACGTTCCTCGTCTCGTTCATCGCCGTGCAGTGCGTCCTGAACGCCGTCTTCGATTTGCGCAACGTGCTCTTCGCCTCGGCCTTCACCGACGCGCACACCGACGCGGCGAACATGGCGGCGGCGACCGGCATCCCCGGCGTCTTCTGGGCGCTCTTCTGGATCGTCGTCGCGTTCGTCATCCTCTCGCTCGTGTTGCGCGCGTACGTCGCGCAGAGGGACGAGCCAACGCAGCCCGACCTGCCCTTCGAGGACTCGCCGCTCGAAGTCTGATTAAGCGTGTGAGTTTGACGACCGACTCGGGGACGACACACGAGAGGCCGCCGGAGGCGCTGGCGCACGACGCCGCGACCGGCGGCCTTACCGTTTCCGCAGAAGCTTCTTCAGCCGAGACTTCTTCGGTCAACGAACCCGCTCCCGCCGACGTGGATGCGCCGACGCTCGGCTCGCTTCCCGTGGGCGCGCGGCTCATCCTGCGCTGCCGCGCCGACTGGCGCGCGGCGACGGTCGCTTTTCTCGATGCCGCGAACGCGCGCGTCGTCCTCAGCGTCGCCTCGCCCGGCGGCCACACGTATCGCGTGCGCCGCCCCGCCGACTCGCCCCTCGCATACGATGGACACTTCCCCGTCCTCGGCAAAGGCTGCTGGCGCGCCGGCCTCGCGCGCTACGACGTGCGTTGGTGACGTGAGGGCTAGATTTCGATTGCCGTCCCGACCCCGACCCGCCCGAACCGTTCGGCCTTCGACTCGTCCGGCACCAGACTCTCAGCCGAGAGCAGGACGAGCGCGAGCCAGAGCAGGTCGGCGAGCAGCAGGTGGACGATCTGCAACCAGATGGGCGCGAGCAGCGCCGCGTTCACGACCCCGGCCGCGAACTGCGCCGCCAACAGCCACAGCACGGCCCACGCCCAACGCCGCGCCCACACGCCCCCGCGCAAAGACGACGCGGCGAAGTATGCGAGGTACGCGCCGACCGCGGCGGCGAGCAGCGGGTGCAGGTAGTAGTGCCGCAGGCTGAAGAGCACGCGCGAGGCCGCGCTCATTCCCTCCAAATTCACGCCCGCGCCGTCGCCCTCCGAGAAGAGCGTCGCGCCGAGCGCCGCGACCGCCCCGCTCACCCCGAGCGCGAGCGAGCCCAACGTGGCCACGCCCACGCGCCCGCGCAAAAACGCCGCGAGCCTCGGGCGTTCAGAGACGCCGCGCGAAGCCCACCACGCCGTCAGCGCCAGCGCCGCGACGAGCAGGAACGTGTTGACGAGATGCACCGAGAGGTAGACGGCGCGCGCCACCGACGTGTTGTCGCCCACGAGCCTGAGCAGCACGAGCCCCGCGCCGATGAGCGACTCGGTCACGATGAAGAAGCCCGAGGCGGCCGCCGCCGCGCGCACCGCGTGGCCGCGCCCGAACCGCCGGAAGGCCCACACGCACAGAACGACGACGAGCAGGAACGCGACGCCGCTCGTCGCGCGATGTGCGAACTCGACGAGCGTCTTCGACTGCGAGGCGTCGGGCACGACCGTCCCGTGGCACAGAGGCCAGTGCGCCCCGCACCCGTCGCCCGACTTCGACGCGCGCACGAACGCGCCCCAAAGGATGACCGCCAGCGTCACCCCCATCACCAGCCACGCGTAGGCGGCGAAGCGCCCCGACCCGGCTTCCGCTTGAAGATGATTTTTAACTTCCATGATTGAAGGCGAGACCGTAAGAATTATCCCGCCCCTAAGTGGACAAAGCAAATCGGGACTTCAACGCAGGGCACGCCGCCACGCGGCCGGCTCGCCTTCGCGCCGGATGAGCGCGCCGACCTCCGCGTAGGCCGCCGCGTAGAGCGCGCGCATCTCCTGCGGGGACGCGGGACGCGCGAGACGACGCTCAAGCTCTTCGATTGAAAGTTTCTCGCCCGGCGTCGCGCGACCGAGCGAACGCCCCTCGCCCGCGAAGTGCGCGGCCAAGCCCTCCACGAGCCACAGCGGCGCGCGCCCCGCGCCGACTGCTTCGAGCGCCGCGTGGACGAACTCGTGCCTCGGCGTCGTCTGTAGCACCCCGCGACGGCGCAGCACGTCGAGCGGCTGTAGACTTATCCGCCTCCCCTCGGCGACGCCCGCGACCCACGCCGGTTGCCCCGTCGCGCCGACGAAGTCGCCGGTCGTCTCGTAGACTTTGACCTCAACGTCTGGGACGGCGACGCCGACGCCCGCGCGCTCAAGACGCCGCGCCACGTCCGCGTACGCGGCTTCGAGCGTCCGCAGCAGCGACTCTACCTCGCCCCGCGCGGCGCGCGCCGGGTGACTCACACGAAAATGCTCGCTCCTGATTTGACCGCCCGATTCGGGCACGGCGTAAGCCGCCGTTTGTATGAAGTGATGTCTGCCTCCGACCTCGGCGGCGGGCGAAGAGTGCGTGGAAAGATTTTCGACGGCGACGCTCTCGTCAACCTCGTCGGGCTTCGCGCCGGCGGTCTCGCTCCGCAGTCCGAAGTCTTCTCTGCGCAGTTCGCCGACGGGCGCGCCCTGAAAGTAGCGCGCGAGTATCTGACGGTAGGACGCGCCGCGCCCGGCCGAGACGTGCGCGCCCGCCTGACACAAGCCCAGCCCGTGGCCGAAGCCCGTCCCGCGGAAGACGAAGGCCGAGCCCGCGCGCGTCACCTCGAAGCGCGAGCTTTTGAGCACGCCCCACCCGAGCGTCCGCCCGACGATGATCTTGAAATCCCACCCGTGCAACTGCCTGCGCCGCGCGCCCGTCACCTCGATTAACTCGGCGCGCCCCGTCCGGTCGCGCCGCACGACGCGCACGCCTTCGACATGCTCGCCAACGTCGCTGCGCTCGTCGGCGTGAAGCGCGCGCGCGAGCTGCGCCGCCGGTATCACGTCCGCCCACTTCTGAGCCGAGCCCGCGCACTCGTCGTCGCGCACGCCGCGCAGATGCGCGGGCGCGTGCGCCGCGCCCCAGAGCTTGGACACGTCGGCCGTCGCGCCGCCGCAGGAGGCGCTGAAGTAGCTCTCGGCGACCCGGCCCCGCGTGTCGCGCAGGACTTGGCCCGCCGTCTCGCGCACGGCGCGGCGCGCGAGTTCGTAGAAGTCGGGTCGCGCGGACTCGTCGCGGACGGGAGCGTAGCGCTGGCAGTGCGTCGTGTCGCAGAGGTCGAAGCGGTCGCGCGCGTGGCGGCGCAGGTTCGCGACCGCGTAGGTGCGCGCGACGACGGCCAGAGCCTTGAGCGCCTCGGGCTCGGTCTCGACGCTCCCCTCGGCCGCGAGCACGCCGAAGACGTAGTCTTCGAGCGCGAGCGGCACGGTCGCGTCGTCGCGCGTCAGGCGCACGCGCACCGTCGCGCCGCCTTCCGCGTCCGAGCTTGAGAGCGATGCCCCACGGCCGTCGTCCCCCGAAGTATTTTCGTCAAGCCTTCGGCCGAGTCGGTCGGTTTTGCCGGCGCGGCCGAGCGTGCGCGCGTAAGCCTCGAAGACGGGGCGCGCGGCGGCGGCCGCCTCGGAGCCGCGCGAGTGCTTGAGGAAGACGACGACCGCGAGCCTCACGCTCTCGGGCGCAACGTCGCGCGCGGCGACGGCCTTGAAGTCACGCCCACCGCGGGCCGCGCTCTCGTCAAACTCTTCGGAGGCGGCGGCGAAGCCCGCGAACCAGCCTTGCGAGCGCCAGCCGTCGGGCGGCGTCGAGGTGCCGGTCTTGCCGAAGACGTAGACGGGCAGCGTCGCCAGCCCCGCGCTCGACGCCGTGCCGTAGGCCACCGCGCCGCGCATCCCCGCGAGCAGCAAAGTGCGGTGCGCCTCAGAGACTTCGAGCCGCGCGCGCACCGTCGGCGCGAACCCTTCGGCGCGACCCGGGCGCGGCGCGAGCAGCAGGCCGCCGTTAAAAAGCGCCGCGTATCCTGAGGCGAGCTGCGCCGGCGTGACGCGCAAGTTTTCGCTCTCGCCGAGCATCTCGGCGACGCCGGGCGCGTCGCGCGGCAGGAGCCCCGGGACTTCGCCGTCGCCGCCGCCGCCGGTCGTCGCGCCGAAACCGAAGTCCGAGAGCGTGTGCTCGTAAGTCTCCGGGTCGAGCGACTCGGCCGTGTGCGCGAAGTAGTAGTTGCAGGAGTTGGCGAGCGCCTGCGCGGGGCCGAAGCCGGTGCGGTAGCGCGGGTGCGAGCAGTTGATTTTGAAGTCGCGTCGCTCGTAGCCGCCTTTGCAGTTGAGGCGTTCGCCTTCGGAGAGCGAGCCCGAGCGCAAGGCCGCGAGCAGCGTGAAGGGCTTGACGGCCGAGCCGGGCGGGGTCGCCTCCTCGAAGGCCGCGCGCCCGCCCGCGAGCGCGCGCACGCGACCCGTCCGCGCGTCCATGACGACGACTGCGCCCTCGCGACGCCCGAGCGCCTCGCGCGCCGCGACCAGCAACGCGGCGTCCGCCTCCGCCTCGCTCAAAGGCGCGGGCGCGACTGCTTCCATCTCCCTCCGCTTGAACGAGGCGAACAGCAGCAGCGCGACGGGCAACAGGCAGCAGGCGAAAATCAGCAAGGGTCTCCGCGCGCGTGGCGCGTCCGCCCCGTCGCCCGACGCCCGACTCGCGCTGCCGACTTCTCTTTTCATTCCGGCTCTTCTTCGAGGACTTTCACGTCGGCGCGGAAGCGCTGATAGTTGGTGAAGCTGATGCTGGCGCGCAGGCGCGGGTGCTTCGCGCCCTCCATGACGAACAGCCACTCGGCCGTGTCGGGCACGAGCAGCGTCTGCTCGGGGTCTTTGAACGTCTGCCGGCGGAAGGTGACGGCGTAGTCCTGCGCGGTGTACTTGATGTGGCGCGAGGGGCCGAACGCGCCGAACGCGCGCGGGCTGTCGAACTCGAACGGCGCGACGAGGTGCTGCTCAAGGCGGAGCACGTCGAAGTTCTCCGCGTCCACCCAGAGAAGCAGGTAGACCGGCGCGAGCACGCGAAAGCTCATCCCCACGCCCATCATGCGGCGTCGCCACTCGGCCTTCGGCGGCGGCTGCCCCGGCCGCAGCACGCGTATGCGGTAGGCGGCGCGCCCGCCGATTCGCTCCTCGGCTTCGAGCGTGAACTCGGAGAGGCCCCGGTGCTTCGGGAGCAGCAGCCCGAGCGACTGGACGTTGTAGCCGTACCACGGCACGCGCCGGTCGCCCTTCGCGGGCTTGCCGTCAACGGTCTTCAGCCGACGGATGCTCTTCGGATAGAAGTCGTCCTCGTTGGCCGACAGTTCTTCGCGCAGGACGACGGTGTCGAAGACGAACTCCTTCGACTTCTTCGGCGTCATGTCCTTGTTCAGCTCCTCGTCGCGGAGCGTCTCGGTGAAGGTGATGTGAAAAAGCCCCGCCTGATACTTCGCCACCGCCTCGCCCGCGCGCTCAAGGATGCGCGCCAGCCGCTCGTCGGCCGCCGGAGCCGCCGGGGTCGGAGTCGGGGACGCCGACTCCTCCTGCGCGCGCGCCGCGACGCACGCGCCGAGCAGTAGCGCCGACCCGAGCACCAACCTTGTCAACTTTGCCGGTCGAGTCATCACGCACAAAAAATTAACACGGACGGACAGGGCGGGCGGGGTAAGAATTGAAGATTTGAAATTTCAAATCTTAAATCTCAAATCTCAAATTCTTTTATCCCGCTCATCCTGTCCGTCCGTGTTTGAATTGCCTTTCCTCTGCTCACGCCTGTAGCTGCGGCTCGGCGGCGGACGCGTGCTCGGCCGGCGGCGGCGCGGCGGCGGGCTCGGGCATCACAGGCGCTTGCGCGAGCGGCGGCGTGACGCGCGCGAGCGCGCCGAGCGTGATGAGCCAGCCCACGAGCGTGAGCGCGAAAGCGAGCGCGAGCCGCAGGCCGAAGATGAGGAGTTCCGCCGAGCCGTTCGAGACCGCCGTGCGCGTGTAGACGACGAAGTAGGGCGTCAGCCCGAAGACGACGAGCCCGAGCGCGTAGACCAGCACCGACCTCAGCGCGAACGCGCGCCCCGCGACGCGGTGCAGACCTTTCAGCGTCGCCCCGAGCCCTTCGCGCGCAGCCGCGAGCCAAAGGTGCGCCGCCAGCAGCGGGAGCACGAAGCCCAGCAGCAGCAGCCACAGCGACGACGTGAGCGCCTCCTGCCAGTAGAGCGGCGCGGGACGCGACTCGACGCCGGTGCCGACGGCCGAATGCGCCGGGGCCTCTTCGATACCCGGCAGCCAGCCCGGGAGCTTGGCGAGCAGGTAGACGAAGAGCACCGCGAGCGCGACGACGGGCAGCGCCAGCAGCAGCACTTTCAGCAGGTCGCGCGGCGCGCGGCGCGCGACCCTCGCGGCCGTCGCCTCGGGCAGCGCCGCGTTCGCCGCCGCCGCCTGGAGCAGAAGAAAGAGCAGCGGAGCCGCGAGCCCGGCCAGCGCCGTCCCGTAGGCGAGCTGCCATGCGTTGGCCACGCCGGTCGCGAAGAAGAGGTAGACGCTCGCGAGCAGCAGCGCGTACAGGGTCGCGGCGAGCAGCAGCACGCGCCAGTTGCGGAAGAGGTCGCGCGCCGAATTCCCGAGCGCCGCGAGTGCTTCTTTAATCATCTCCGTGTCTCCTTGTCCGGCCGCGCCTTTAGCGGTCGAGGATCGTCATCCCGGCCGACGCCGAGTTGGCGCGCACGTCCGGCTCGTACATGCGCTCGACGCGCGCGGGGGCGACGCGGAACTGCCCCGGCACCTGCACGCGCATCGCGTACTGGAACTGCGCCTTCCCGTCGAAGTAGTTGAGGAAGAGCACGGCGCGGTTGTCGCGGAACTCGCGCGCGCTGTACCAGTCGCTCCAGTCCTTCTCGTTGTGGTCGAGGTCGATGCCGCTCACCGACTCGACCTGCTCGCAGCCGGCCGGGATCGGGTCTTCGACCATCAGGTACATGGCCTTCTCGCCTTCGAGCACGAGCCGCGAGACGATGATGTCGCCCGAGCGCACGTCGCCCGCGAGCGGCTCGGTCTGCCAGCCCAGAGTGCCGTCCGGCTTCTCTGCGACCTTGAGCCGCAGGTATTCGCGGTGGAGTTTCAACTGAGGGACGCCGGCCTCGGCCGTCTGCTCGTCGTTGGTGTGGTGCGTGAGCGTCGTCGCGAGGTAGAGCATCCCGCGGCCGCGCTTGACGACGCGCACCTCGCTCGACTGGCCGACCTCGCCGCCGCGCCGCTGGAGCGTAAAGGTCTGCATCGAGGCGGCGTCCCCGCCCGTCACCTGCTTCTGCACGACCTGCTGCCCGCCGACGTAGACTTCGAGCGCGTAGTCGGGGTCGAGTTCTTTGCTCACCTTCACGTAGTCGATGAGGCCGTAGACGGCGAAGGCCGTGTCGCGCGTCGAGAGCCAGTAGTGGCCGTGCCGACGGTGCCCGACGAGCCAGCGCGCGGCGCGCGGCATCACCTCGCTCTGCGGCAGGATGCGCGCCAGCGCCTTCAAAGAGAGCGCCGTCGCCTCGGCGTTGTTGTCCCAGTTCGCGTCCGCCCCGCCCTTCGCCGCGCGCTCGATCTCGCCGGCCACGACCTCGGCGCGGCGGTCGTCGCGCTCCTTCAGGCCGAGCGCGAGCATCGCGCGGCCGTACGAGCCGAGGTTCTCCCGGTCGCCGAAGAGTTGGTCGAGGTGGCGCATCTCGGCGTCGCCGCTTTCGGCGAGCGCGTAGGTCATGTAGGCGCGCTCGTCCTTGAAGGCGCGCTCGTCCTTGTAACCGTCGCCGCCGCCGTTCGCAATCGCTTCGAGCATCCGGCGCAGCGCCGCGCGCCCGTTCTCAAGCCGCGTCGCGTCTATCTCGTAGCCGGCGCGCTCGGCCTGCACCAACCCGTCGACGACGTAAGCGGTCATCCACGCGCTCGTCTGGTCGTCCTTCCACCAGCCCCAGCCGCCGTCGCCGTGCTGGAAGCCGTAGAGCCGCTTCAGCCCGCGCCGCACCTTCTTGCCCACGTCGTTCGTGTCTCTCACCGAAGCCGTCTGCACGTTCCGGAGCGCCTGCGTGACGATGACGTTCGGGAGGAAAGACGACATCGTCTGCTCCGTGCAGCCGTAGGGGTAGCTCGTCAGGTAGTCGAGCGCGCCGAAGAGCGTGCCGGCGATGGTCGGCGAGACCTCGACGCGCAAGCTGCGCGCGTTCGGGTCGGCGTTGGCCGGGAGCGTGAAGGTGACGGTCTTGTCCGCCTCGTCCTCCGAGAAGGCGAACGAGTCGGCGCGCGTCTGCTTCAGGCCCCGCGGGACGACGGGGATGCCCGTCTCAAGCGCGTCCGACTCGGCGTCGGTCAGCGCCTTCGCCAGAATCTTCAGGTCGCCGGTGTCGGGCGCGCTGACGCGCCAGTTGACGCGGTGCTCGCCCTGACTCGGGATGGTCACGGTCTGCTGCGCCGGGTCGAGCAGGCGCGCGCCCGCCACCTCGATGGAAATCTTCGTCACCTTCTCGGTCTTGAGGTAGTTGTGGACGATGCCGGAGAGCGTGACGGTGTCGCCGGCCGTCAGGAAGCGCGGCGTCGCGACGCGGATGATCACGTCCTTGCGCTCGACGACCTTCGAGACGGCGAGGCCGACTTTCAAGTCCGGCGTGACGGCGCGGGCGGTGGCGCGCCACGTCGTCAGGTTGTCGGGCAAATCGAACTTGACCTGCGCCTTGCCGTCCGCGCCGGTGACGAGCGCGGGCTGCCAGAAGGCGGTGTCCTTGAAAATCTTCCGCACCAGCGGGTTCGCCGACTCGTCCTTGAAGTCCGCGAGCTGCCGCGCGCGCTTCTTCTGCGCGAGGTTGACGGTCTTCTGCCCCGCGTAGCCGGAGAAGTAGTAGTTGACCGAAAACGAGGTCGAGACCGAGCTGTAGCGCTGGCCGTAGAAGACGCGCCGGATGTCGGCGGCCGACTCGGGCGCGATGCTGTAGACCGACTCGTCCACGACGCCCAGACTCACTTCCGCGCCGGCGGCGGGCGAGCCGTCGGCGTTGCGCGCGAAGACGGTGTAAGAGGCCGTCTCGCGCGGGCGAAACTCCTTCTTGTTCGGGATGATCTCCACCTTCAACATCTTGTCGCGCGCGGGCACGCGTATCTCGACCTCCTGCGTGTACATCTCGCTGCCGCGCACGTACGTGATGTTGAGGAAGACGTTGGGCGCGAAGCGCGGCTCGATGGGCAGGTCGATGAGGGCGGCGCGGCCTTCCACGTCCATCTGCCGGACGTTGAGGATGCCGTCCAGCTCGGTCGTGATGAGCAGGTGCGCCTTCTCCTTCGGCAGCAGTGCGAGGACGCGCGCCGTCTCGCCCGGCTTGTAAGACTTCTTGTCGGGGACGAGCTTGATCTCGCCCTCGGCGTCATAGGACACGTCCTCCCAGCGGCCGTCGCGGTCGGCCACCCAGAGCGAGCCGGCCTCCATCACGACGGGCTTGCCCGCCTCCTCGATGGTCGAGCGGATGACGACGCTGCCCGGCTGCGGCGCGACGTAGTCCATCGCGCCCTCGCCCTGCGCGTTCGTCTCGACGAAGGCCGACGAAAGCTCTTTCTCCTTCGTCTCGTACTCGGGGTACTCGTAGCCGCTCTCGTCCTTCTTGACGACCTTCTGCCAGCGGCGCTCTAAGAAGGTGAGCTTGACGCGCGTCTGGACGGGGCGGCCCTCGCGGTCGCCGGCGCGCACCTGAATGCGCGCCGGGTCGCCCTGTCTGTAGACGTAGCGGTCGGTGTAGGCGGAGACGGTGACGTTGCTGCGCACGCCCGTGAAGGAGGCCGACGCGTTCATCGAGCGGCGCGCGGCGTCCGTCACCTCGGCTTCGAGGCGGTAGCGGTAATCCCACCTGTCTTTGGCGTCCGGCTCCGGAACCTTGAAGTCCACGTCGAGGCGTCCCTGCTCGTCGAGCTTCCCGTCGCCTTCGAGCATCATCTCGTCGCCGGAGTCGTAGTAGTCGGAGCCTCCGCCTCCGCCCTCCTCGGCCGTCGGGTCGTCGCCGATCTCGTCTTCGCCCTCGCCCTCGGGGCCGCCCCACCAGTCGTAATGGCGCGAGCGGTAGACGTAGTATTTGACCGAAGCCTTTGTCACGGGCGCGCCGAAGAAGTAGTTGGCCGAGACGGTGAAGCGACCCCGCTCGCCCGAGCGGACGTAAGCCTGCGGCGTCGTCACCTTCACCTTGTACTCGGGCTTCTTGTACTCCTCAACGGTGAAGTAGCCGTCGGCCGTGGAGCCGCCGACGGAGGCCGTGATGGTGTAGGAGCCGAGCGGCGACTCTTCTGGGAGGTCGAGTTCGCCGCTGAAGGTGCCGCGCGTCGAGAGCGGCAGCTCCTGCTCGAAGATGGTCGCGCCGGTCTGGTCTGTGACGGTGACGGCGGCGGTCTTGCCCGGCGGGAGCCGGTAGCCTTCGGCCGTGCGCTCGCGGACGATGCCCTTGAAGTAGACCTTCTGCTCGGGGCGGTAGACGGGGCGGTCTGTGTAGACGAGGCTCGTCAGTTGGGGCGCGCCGGCCTCCTCCTCGTCGTAGCCGCCGAAGTAGTAGGAGTCGAGGTCGGAGATGGCGAAGTTGTCGCCCTCGGTCGCCATGACGAGATAGGAGTCCGTGCCCTGCGACTCTTCGGGGGCGGCCTCTTCATCTTCGGCCGGCTCCTCCTCTTCCTCCCCGGCGGGCGCGGCGGGCGGCTTCTTCTCGACGACCTGTAGCTTGAGGAGCCCCTGCTTGTCGGTCGCGCCCGAGACGAGGTCGGCGCGCTTGCGGACGACGAGCACCTTGACGCCCGCGCGCGGCTGCCCCGTCTTGCGCTCGACCGCGTAGACGAGCATCGAGCCGTCGCGCGCCGTCTTCTGGACGGTGGCGATGTCGGTGACGATGAGGATGCCGAAGGCGCGCAAATCGCCGTTGACGGCCTCGACGAGATAGACGCCCGGCTCGCGCTTGCCGAGCGAGATCATCCGGCGGTCGTAAACGTCTTCGAGCGGCGGGAGCTTCTCGCGCCAGCTCGAAACCATCTGGTCGGGGTTCAGGAGCGGCACGCGCGCGAAGTCGGTGGCGACGTTCAGGGGCGTGCGGTTGCTGGTGTCGTCCTCCTCCTGCCGGAAGCGCTGGTTGAAGCCCTTGCGCGACTGGTTCTGGAGCTGCTGCCGGACGTAGGTCTTGACGTGGCCGAACCCCCAGCTCTTGAACTGGCGGAGCTTTTCCAGAAACGTCGGCTTCTTCTCGACCGTCTTGCCGACCTCGGCCTCCTCGTCCTCGCCGACGCGGTGCGGGTCGTCGAGGCCGCGGAAGAATTTCACGGGGTCTTTGACCTTGTAGACGCGGAAGTCCAGATCGCCGACGCCGCGGTAGTTGACCCAGACGCGCGCGCGGTCGGTCGTCGCGTAGGTGCGGTTGGTGTGGAGCGAGAAGAAGGGCTTGGCGTGCGGGTCGGGCGGCTGTGGCGTCCGCTCGTACGGGCTGTTCATGCTGTCGGGCGCGACCGCCGCCGCGTAAGCGTAGCGCGCCTTCACGCGCAGCGCGACGAACCCGATGACGAGCGCCAGCACGGCCGCGTAGACCGCAACATTTGTCAGGAGCGTGCGACGGGACATAAGCCCTCCGAACTGTCAGTCCAGAATCTTCAGACGGTGGAAGCCGAGAAAGTTCTTGTTGGATTCGACGGGACGCCAGCGCGGGTCGGGGTGGCGCGCGAGCACCGAGAGGCGCACCTTGCGTACCTCGCCGCCTTCGTCGGGCGCGGCGCCCGTGTGGTAGACGACCCAGTCGGCCGCGCCCTCGTCGTCGGCGCGCGCGCGGCCGAGAAAGACCATGACGTGGTACGGGTACTTCTGCACCCGGGTCTGGCGGAAAAAGATGAGGTCGCCGGCCTCGGCGCGCGCGAGGTCGCGGCCGACGAAGCGCGTGTTGAACTCGCGGAGCGTCCGCGCGTCCGCGAACTCTGAGAAGGTCTGGTCGGAGAGGTCTTGCTCGTCGAACGAGCCCGGGCGCGTGCGGAAGAGTTTCTCGCCGACGGGGCTGCGCTCCAAAGTGTAGGCGCGCACGTCCGGCGCAACGGGGTCGTAACCGTCGCCCATGCGCAGCAGCCACGCGCGGTCGTGCGGGCGCAGAGCCTCGCGCCACGCGAAGCGGACGAGCCCGGCGCAGTCGCGCTGCGCTGAGTTCCACTCACGGCTCTCGCGGTAGAACTGCGCCTCGGCGATGGCGGTGAACCACGCGCGGAAGCTCTCGCGGTCGCCGTAGGCGCGAAGCTCCGCGCGGTCGGGGATGCCGTCGGAGTCGGAGTCGGGCGCGGCGGGCGTGGTCGCGGGGGTCGCGGGGCCGGCGGCCGGCGCGGGCGTGCGCGGCGCGGCGTCGGCGCGCGCGGCGGACTGTTGGCATGCTGCGGAGAGAGAAAGTGCAGTGACGCAGGCCAGGCCGAGAATGAGACGCAGAGGGGAATGCATCCTTTGGACGAGCGCTTTCAAACACAAAGACGGGCGCGCTAAAACTACCACGGCTTCAGACAATTGTCTCGCAAATTCCATCGGCGCGGATTCTGCGCCCGCCGCGCCGACACGCGCGAGACGGCCCCCGACAGTCCCGCGCTGTGGCTAACCACAGCCGAATAGAGAAAGCCGACGCGGGCTTCAGTCACCGCGTCGGCTCCCGGGCCGTCCGGGCGAAGACCCGGATGGCATCGGTTTGAACCCTCACCACCTACTGGCCGGACACGAGGAAGACGTCCCAAGCCCACCGCCCCAACTGCGCGCCGCGCTCGTCCCTCACCTTCGCGCGGTAGCGGAAGCGGTTGCCGTGCTCGTCCGTCCGTTTCGATTCCTTGTAATCGAGGTCAATAGACTTCAGCCCGAGTTCCGCGAGCGTGCGCAGCTCGCCCGGCTCGGAGGCCCCGTTATGGTTGGCGTCCCGCCACAGCCGCAGCGACGTGAAGACCGCGTCACGGCCGTCTATCACCCCATCAACGTTTCCACCCTGCGCCGGCTCGTCGAACTCGGCCAAGGCGAGGAAGCCGTTCTTCTCGACACCTGCCGGCGGCTCCGGCTGCGGCGTGTAGTTGCCGAACAGTTCTGTGCCATCTTCAATCGTGCCGCTACCGTCGCGGTCGAGGACGAGCCAAGCGTCGTCAGAGCCAGCCTTAGTCCAACCCAGATGTTCGGCCCCCCCACTACCGTCGAGGTCGAACATAACCCCGCCAGCGGTGTCCGTGAGAATGAAGCCGTCGCCGCTCACATCAATGAGGATCGGTGAGCCCCAGCAGACCCACTTACACTGGTATGGATTCCACGTACAATTGCCGAGATAACTCCCGGAAGGGGTAGGGCACGACGGGGGGGGCGGTGGGGGCCGGCGTCGGTGTTGGCGTCACGCAGGAGGAAGGAGAATAATTACAGTAAAGATTGACCTTGCAATTATCGCACGTAGTAGGTCCATAGACACCGCACGCACTACACATGGTCGTATTCTGACAGCTATAGCATTCTCCTAATTTAAATGAGTGTCCTATTTCGTGGGATGTCGTCCCTGTAAATCCCAGACCTTCAGGGTCTCAGGAAGGGAAAAAATTTGCGGCTGCCTCTGCGTCCCACACAAGATACCCAACGGCTGCATAGCCTCCGCTATTATTATTACTAACCGTGCCCATTGTAGGAGACCCCCAGCCTTCAACCCTGCGAACGATGACCGTATGCGTGGCTGTGCTGTTATCCGGCGCAGGGCCTCTAAGAAATCCGACGAACACCACACCGGAATTGTTACCGAAATAATCTTTCGCCGCAGTCCATCTATCAAACGCCTTCCTCATTACTGCTATCTCATCATCTGTCCAGTTTGAATCATTTTGAAAAAAGAACTGTCACGGAGTGATTCGGCTCCCAATGTGGAGCGCTTACTTTCGGGATGTTGGGACAATTTGATTGTGCGCTAACGGCAGGCTGTAGCAGCAATAGCAGATCAATGGAAAGTAATGCGAAAGACGCCACAACCGCATACATATTCACCCGGGAAGAGGAGTTTTTATGCATGAGTTTCCCTTTACCGGGTGCTGGTCGATGAAGACAGGGCGATTGCAGAGTCTAATCGCTTGAGGAATTCTGCTTCGTCCATATTTATGTAGGCATCGAAATCAGTATCACTGGAAGTGGTTCTGTCGAGCGGGGTAACTTGGCCATTACATAATTCGTAACCCGTCACCAAGTGATAAGTTTGGTCCTCATTATTCTTGGTTAGGAATAAAACGTACTGCCGCATGACTCGCGGCATCCCCCAACCGGTAAGGGAAAAGCGGCTTACCTGTCCCGAAGAATACCGGACCCTCCCACCGGGCCTCTCCACAACAATTGATGCGCCCGGTAAAAGTGGAATTTGCTTGCCCTCCTTTAGCACTTTGACGACATGGACGGTGAACTCGGAATACACAGTAGCTTTATCGATACTCACGTGGGCCTTTGCATTGGCTACGTCGCCTATCAACACAACATCACTTTGCGCGACGGGAAGAGTGGGAAATCCCGGAGGCCAGTGATAATGAATAGATGCCACCGTCACACCGGGGCCTATAGTGTCTTTATACTTCCTGTATTTTTTCTCCTTATCAGCTTTCTTAGTCCGTTCGGCGGGTGTAGAGGGCTCAGGCGCCGCCTCTTCAGCAACAGGAAACTGGCTCTCGTCTACGTCTACTGAACTTTGTTGTTGGTTTGTTCTTATGGCCAAGTTAGGTATGCGTACGCCCAACACAACGACGCAAACAGTAAACATGATGGTAAATAACAGAAGGGCTTTTATGCTTTTGTGCATGGGTAAATTAAACTCCTTAAGACCAAAACCCAGCGGCCTGATAAATTCCGCCAAGAATCCATCAAGAGTACATTCGTTTGAAAGTCATAAAGTGAGACATGCGAGTTGGCCTTGAGATGGAAGTAAAAAACGCTCCGTCGCCAGTGAGATTATGGCAAGCTTTATCAGCGCGCAAAACTTTTACTCCCGTAAGAAGTCTCTGTCAATGAAATTCTCAATCGCGTTCATCCCTGACTATTAGGCTTGCGCCCCTTGCCTCGAACGCGACTTTCTCTACCGCCTTCACTTTTATACTTTGTGAGGAGTCGTCCCAAAGGACGGTAGGCCGGCCACAAAGGGAGGGGCGGGCCCGCGAAGGTCCCTCCCTCCCGCGGCCCGCCGCCTGCCTTCTTCTCACTTGTTCTTGTTGTGCTCGCCGTTGCCGCCCCAGGCGTACCAGCCGTCGGCGTCCCGGGAGCCGGTCTTGAGGCAGATGAGGAGGCCGCTGGAGGTGCCGACGTAGACGCCGCCTTCGGCGAGCGCGGGCTGGAAGACCATCGGCTCGCCGAAGTGGTACATGAAGCCGACGCCGCCGTCCTTCTGCTCGACCGAGAGCAGGTGCCCGAGCGAGCTTGCGAGGTAGAGAAAATCTTCGCCGAGCGCGGGCGGCGAGAAGACCTGCGCGTCGGCCGCCAGCCCGCCGCCCGACACCTCCGCGCGCCACTGGAAGCTGCCGTCGTCCGCGTTCACCGAGTTCAGGTAGCGTCCCTGCGCGTTGAGCATCTTGCCCTTGCTGTAGGCCGCGCGCGAGCCCTGATAGGCCCAGCCGCCGACGACCGTGCTCACGCCGACGTGGTCGTTGGCGCGCCCCAGCTCGGCCGCCGCCGGCGCGCTCCCGAAGCCGACCGAAGAGTCGAGCGAAGCCTGCGCCTCCTTCCGGATGGCCACGCCGCCGCCCTTGTTCCGGTCGAGGTAGGCGGCCTCCGAGGTCGCTTGCAGGCGCGCCGACTTCGCCCGGCCGTGCCGCGTGTCGAGCCGCTGCAACCCCTCGTAAGACTTGCCGTCGCGCTGCTCCTTCTGCGTGACGACCACGTCGCCCGCGACGACCACCGGCGCGCTCGTCCCCGCGTGCTCCTTCTTCCAGACCGGCGCGCCCGTCACGGCGTCGAAGCTGTAGGAGGTGCCGTCGAAGGTCGTCGCGTAGACCTTGCCGTCCGAGACGACCGGCGCTGAGATCACGTCGGCCGAGATGCCGCGCTCCCAGATGTGCTTGCCCGTCCGAAGGTCTGCGCAGAGCAGGCGGTGGCTCCCCTGCTCCTCCTGCTGGTTCTTCTGCTGCGAGTTGGACGGGTGCTTCTGTATGCGCGACTGCGCGCCGCCGCGCTGCCCCTTCGGGTAGGCCATGTAGAGACGCCCCTTCGAGACGGCCGGCTGGCTCATCAGCGGGTCGCCGAGCCACTCCTGCCAGACCATCTTGCCCGTCTTCTCGTCGACGACGACGAGCGTGCAGCTCTCCGTGTTGAAGGCGACGAGCCCGTCTTCGACCACGGCCGCCGTCGGCCCGTCGTCGCCCGTGTTCGTCTTCCAGACGAGCTTTCCGGTCTTCGCGTCGAAGGCGTAGAACTCGTGCGAGCCGTAGCCGCCGCCGACGAAGACGCGCCCCTTCGAGTAGGCGGGCGTCGCCAGCGGGCGGCCGCCGGGGATGCGCACGACCCAGCCCTCTTTGCCGTCCGGCGTTCTGAACTGCGCCGGCGCGAGTTCGGGCTTATCGGCCGGGAGCGTGACCTTGACGGACTTGCCGAGGTCGATCCTCAACTGCTTCGAGACATCGGCCACCTCCCGCGGCTGTTTGGGCGGGACGGGCCGCGCCGCCGCCGCGCCGGTCTGTTCCCCTGTATGACCGACTGCCGCGTACGGCCTGAGCGCCGTCGCCGAGACGGCCGAGCCGAGCAGCACCGCCGCCGTCAAAATCTGCCAACCCCTTGTGAAGCTTCTCCGAGTCTTCATCGCACACACCTCCGCTCTCTCCTCGTCGGGAATTTGAGTCTTGGCGGGGAGACTCGCACGCTTTAACCTTGAATGCGCGGGGCGCGGAAACTTGCGTCGCGCCCCGGGTTGCCGCTATCTTTCACGCAAACGCAAAGCACAACACGCGACAAGGAAGGGCGACTGATGGCCGAGACGGACAAACTCCGCGACGACCCACTCTGGTTCAAGGACGCGGTCTTTTATGAGATTTACGTGCGCGGCTTCTACGACTCGAACGGCGACGGGGTGGGCGACTTCCGCGGCCTGACGGAGAAGCTGGACTACCTCGAATGGCTCGGCGTGGACTGTCTCTGGCTGCTGCCGATGTACGCCTCGCCGCTGCGCGACGGCGGTTACGACATCGCAGACTACTACTCGATCCTGCCCGAGTACGGCACGCTCGAAGACTTCCGCGAGTTCATCGACGCCGCGCACGCGCGCGGCATCCGCGTCATCACAGACCTCGTCGTCAACCACACCTCCGACCAGCACCCGTGGTTCAAGGAGGCGTCCAGTTCGCCCGACTCGCCGAAGCGCGACTGGTACGTGTGGAGCGACAGCCCCGAGAAGTACAAAGAGGCGCGCATCATCTTCACCGACACCGAGAAGTCGAACTGGACGTGGTGCGAGGGGGCGCAGGCGTTCTACTGGCACCGCTTCTTCTCGCACCAGCCCGACCTCAACTACGACAACCCGGAAGTCCAGCAGGCGATGCTCGACGCCGTCGACTACTGGCTCGACTTCGGCATCGACGGCTTCCGCGCCGACGCCGTGCCCTACCTCTACGAGCGCGAGGGGACGAACTGCGAGAACCTTCCCGAGACGCACGGCTTCCTCAAAAAACTCCGCGCGCACATCGAGGAGCGACACCCGCACGCGCTCCTGCTCGCCGAGGCCAACCAGTGGCCCGAGGACGTGGTCGAATACTTCGGCCGCGGCGACGAGTTCCACATGGGCTACCACTTCCCGATCATGCCGCGCCTCTTCATGGCCTTGAGGCAGGAAGACCGCCGCCCCATCGTCGAAATCCTTGAGCGCACGCCCGACATCCCCGAGAACTGCCAGTGGGGCATGTTCCTCCGCAACCACGACGAGCTGACCCTTGAGATGGTCACGGACGAGGAGCGCGACTATCTTTATAACGAGTACGCGAAAGACCGGCGGATGCGTCTGAACGTCGGCATCCGCCGGCGTCTCGCGCCGCTTCTCGACAACAGCCACCGGCGCATACAGCTCCTGCACTCGCTCCTGCTCTCCTTGCCCGGCTCGCCGTTCCTCTACTACGGCGACGAGATCGGCATGGGCGACAACATCTACCTCGGCGACCGCGACGGCGTGCGGACGCCGATGCAGTGGTCGTCCGACCGCAACGCCGGCTTCTCGAAGGCCGACTTCGAGAAGCTCTACTTCCCCGTCATCAACAACCCGGTCTACGGCTTCCAGTCGGTCAACGTTGACTCGCAGATGCGCTACGACACGTCGCTCCTGAACTGGATGCGGCAGATGATTCTGCTCAGGAAGGAGCACCACGTCTTCGGGCGCGGCACGATGCGCTTCGTCAAGCCGGAGAACCGCAAAATCTTCGCCTTCGTCCGCGAGTACGGCGACGACAAGGTGCTCTGCGTCTTCAACCTCTCGCAGTTCGCGCAACCCGTGGAGCTTGACCTCGCCGAGTTCGAGGGCTTCACGCCCGTCGAGATGCTCGGCAAGACGCGCTTCCCCGCCGTCCGGGCCGCGGCCTACCAGCTCGCGCTCGCGCCCTTCGGCTTCTACTGGTTCCAGCTCGAAAGGCTCGACTCGTGAAGTGGAGGCGGCGCGCGTTGACACTTCCGCAACATTAAAGGGGTAAGAAGGTGGCGGCGTTTGAAGAACGACGGGAGGAAGTTAAAGGCATGCTGAAGGCTCTGGGGAGCGGGTTGGTGGGCGCGTGCGCGCTCACGCTGGTGCACGAGACGGCGCGGCGCTACCTCGACGACGCGCCGCGCATGGACGTGGTCGGGATGCGCGCCATCACGAAGACGCTGCGCGCGGTGGACGTAGAGCCGCCCGTCCCGCTGCACGAGGCGGCGCTCGTCGGCGACATCGCCGCGAACTCGCTCTACTACGGGCTGGTCGGACTGGGCGAGCCGGAGGACGGCGTGCGCAACGGCGCGCTGCTCGGGCTCGCGGCCGGCGTGGCGGCCGTCTACCTCCCCGAGCCGCTCGGCCTCGGCCGGCAGCCCGCGAAGAACTCGACTGAGACCAACCTGCTCACCGTCGCCTGGTATCTCCTCGGCGGCCTCGCCGCCGGCGCCGCCTATCAGGCGCTCTCCTCCGACGAGAAAGATTAGGGATAAGGGAAAAGGGTCAGGGGTCAGGGATGAAGGCGCATCCGCTTTTATCCACTACCCCTGACCTTTCCCACTTAGCCCCTGAGCATGAAGTCGAGCACGATGGGGTCGTGGTCGGAGAGCACCTGGCCGGCCGCGCCTTTGAGACCGCCGACGACGAGCGGGGGCCGGCGCGGGTCGGGCTCCACGCCCTTCCCCGCGAACCAGTCGAGCTTGAGCGAGCAGCGCCCGCCGTGGTCGCGCAGCGCCCACTCGATCCACCAGAAGCACCAACGCGGCACCCACTCGCCCATGTTGGTGTTCGCCGCCAAATCCTTCACGTCGTAATGGAGCGTGCCCGCGCCCGGCTCGTTCAAGGGCGCGTAGGCGTACCCGCGCCGCCCCAGCTCGCGGAAGAGGCCGCGCTCGAACCAACGCTCGGGGCGCAGGTAGTGGTTCTCCATGACGTGGCCGACGCCCATCAGCACGCGCCGGAAGAAGCCGGCGATTGAGTAGACCGCGCGGCGCGAGTTGTAGGTCGAGGTGTTCCAGTCGCCGCCGACGAGGACGGGCAAGGAAGGCTCCAACCCTTCGAGGAAGTCGAGCACGACCTTCATCTGTTGGTGCCGGTGGCTCTGGCTCGAATGCGCGTCGAGGTGGAGGCTGACGGCGCGGAACGGCCCCGAAGGGTGCTCGACTTCGCAGACCACCGCGCGCTGACTCCCCAATCGCTTCTCGCGACCGCGCATCTTGTCCTTGCCGTTCGGCAGCGCCACAGACCACGCGCGCCGCACGGGCCAGCGCGACAGCACCGCGTTGCCGTGCAGCGCCTCCGCGTTCTCGCCCTCGGCGCCGCTCTCCAGCCCGCTCCCCTTACTCAAATTGACGTAGCACGGCGCGAACGCGTAGGCCATCCCGAGCCGCTCGCCCATCTCGCGCGCGACGTGGCGGTTGCCCGAGCGCGCCATGCCGTAGTCCAACTCGGTCAGCAGCAGCACGTCGCTCCGGCTCATCACCTCGTGCCCGCCGAGCACGCGCACGATCTCGTCGAGGTGCGTCCCGCGCTCCACGTTCCAAGCGGTCGCGCGCACCGCGCCCGCGTCGAGCGGCGACGCATCGCCCACGCGCCTGAAGTCGCCGCGCTCGACGCCGCCGAGCACGCGCTCGACCTCTCCGCGCAGGCGCGCGTAGAGCGGCGAGGCTTCCAACGCCTTCGTCGAATGAAAGCGCGCCAGCTCCGCGAAGTGCGGCCCGAGGCCGTGTTCGAGTGGTGACGTGTCCGCCGGAGTTTTCAGCGCCACTTCTTGACCTTCTGGAAGCGGCGTTTGACCATGTCGCGGCGCAGCGGCGAGAGGCGGTCGATGAAGAGCGTGCCGTCGCAGTGGTCGGTCTCGTGCAGGAAGCAGCGCGCGGCGAGCCCCTCGGCCTCGCGCTCGAACCATTCGCCGCGCACGTCCTGCGCGCGCAGGCGGACGCGCGCCGGCCGCGCGAGTTGCGCGTGAATCTTCCCGACCGAGAGGCAGCCCTCCTCGCCCTCCTGCTCGCCCGAGGTCGACAGAATCTCCGGGTTGGCGGCGACGAGCTTTATCCCCTCGCAGTCCATCACGAAGAGCCGCAGGCTCAAACCGACCTGCGGCGCGGCCAGCCCCACGCCCTCGGCCGCGTACATCGTCTCGAACATGTCCGAGACGAGCCTCTCAAGCTCCGCGTCGAAACGCTCGACGGACGCGCCGACCTCCTTCAAAACGCGCTCTGGAAACTCCGTTATCCGCATCAACGCCATGCGGGGAGTTTAAAGGCGCGAACCGTAAACCGTAAACCGTAAACCGTGACAAGAAGAAGTCAATTACTTCTTGTCACGGTTTACGGTTTACGGTTCACGCCTTACTTCATCAGCACGCCCTT
>JBEVKV010000456.1:0-7374 GCA_040509515.1 Pyrinomonadaceae bacterium
CAAAGAGTTTCCTTACCGGAGACCGACCCGCGCTACCGTCCGCGGCTCTGTTTGAAGCTCACGGCCGGAAGCGCTGGCGGTACTCGTTCGAGGTGATGAACGCCTTGACCATCTCGGCCGCGCGGAAGTCGCCGCCGAACTGGTCGAGCTTGCCCAACCAGAAGTTGTAGCCCGCGAAGTCCGTGTCCGGCGCGGCGTCGGGGTCTCTTCTCAGATAGCCGAAGTACTGCATCAGGACGAAGGCGCGGTTGAACTCGGCGCGCTTGAAGTCCTCGTCCTCGGCGACGCGGCGGAGCGCAGAGGCGCGCGTCTCGCGCCCGTCGGAGAGGCGCGCGGCCAAGTCTGCCTCCTCGGCCGGCGTGAGCACGTCCCCCGCGTTCGCGTCGAGCGCGGCGACGAACTGCGCCGGCGTCTGCCCCGTCGGGTAGCGCGAGGTGAAGGCCGCGCGCTCGACGAACGCGTTGACGAAGGCTCGCTTGTTGGCTTCGAGCTGCGCCTCCCAACCGGTACGGCCGACGACGACGCCGCGCCCAATCTCCTGCGTGTCGCGCAGGAAGTCCGCGAGCCTCAGGGGCACGGGCGTCCCGCCGACGTTGCCGAACGCCGCCTTGTGCAGACGGTAGGCGAGGAAGCCGGTCTCCTGAAATTCAATCGACAGGAAGAAGGCCGCCGACGTGTCGATGCGCTTGACCTCGCGACAGCCCGCGTCCGCGCCGCACGACTCGATGCCGTTGACCCAGAAGGCGAGCCCCTCGGCGTCCGCCTCGCGGTTGAGGAAGTCGAGGTAGTGCTGGCGGACGAAGAAGTCCGAGCGGTCGAGCGGGTTGGTCGCGCTCGTCGCCGCGTCGTCGTCGTTGACGGTGACCGTGCGGGACGGCGGCCCGTCGAACGTGGCATTCCCGACGAGGTTGGAGAGCGTGACGGTGAAGTCCTCACTCCCCTCCTGCGTGTCGTCGTTGGTGACGAGCACGGTGAACGTCTTCAGCGTCTCGCCGGGCGCGAAGCGCAGAGTGCCGCGCGCCGTCGTGTAGTCGCCGCGCGAGGTGGCCGTGCCGTCCGAGGTCGCGTAGTCGACGAACAGTTCGCCCGTCGTGTCGCCCGTGCGCGTGACGCCGATGTCGGCCGCGCCCTGCTGCTCGAAGGTCGTGAAGGTCGGGGAGCTGAACTTGACCTCGACGGGCGTCGGCGTCGGCGTCGCCACCGGCGTCTGCCCCGCGTCCACGAGCGGGTATATCGCGCCCGTGTTGTAACCCGCGACGTAGAGCGCGCCCGTCTCGTCCTCGCCGAAGGCGGAGATTTGAAGCGACGTGTCGAGCAGCAGAGAGTTCAGCCAGACGCCGCTCTCGCGCCTCAGACCCCAGATGCGCCCGCTGCAAAAGTCGCCGTAGATGTAGAGCCCCTGCATGCGCGGGAAAGCGCCCGCGCGGTAGACGTAGCCGCCCGTCACCGAGCAGTCGCCCGCGCCGTGCCCGTACTCAAGAATCGGCGGCGTCAGCCCGGCCATGTTGCAAGGGTTCGGGTTGAAGCAGTGCGTGCCCTCCATGATGCGCCAGCCGTAGTTCTCGCCGCCCGCGCTCGCCGACGGCTGGAAGTTGACCTCCTCCCAACTGCCCTGCCCCACGTCGGCCATGTAGAGGTCTGCGGTCAGGCGGTCGAACGAGAAGCGCCACGGGTTGCGCACGCCGAGCGCCCAGATTTCGGGGCGGAAGCCGGCGGTCGAGACGAAAGGGTTCGTCGCCGGCGAGGTGTACGCGTAGGGTCGCCCCGTCTCGGTGTCGATGCGGAGCACCTTGCCCAACAGTTCGGCCGGGTTCTGCGCGCGGTTGCCGGGGTCGCCGCCCGAGCCGCCGTCGCCCATGCCGACGTAGAGGTAGCGGTCGCGCTGGCTGAAGGCGAGCTGCCCGCCGTTGTGGTTCGCGAAGGGCTGGCCGATGGTGAGGAGAATCTGCTCGCTCGCCGGGTCGGCCGTGTCGGCGTTGCCGGCGCTGCGCTGGAAGCGCGCGATGACGGTGTCGCCCGCCGGGTTTGTGTAGTTGACGTAGAAGTGCCCCTTGCGCGCGTAGTCGTGCGGGAAGGCGAGGCCCAGCAGGCCGCGCTCGCCGCCCGCGCTGATGCGCGTCGAGATGTTGAGGAAGGGCGTGGCCTGTAGCACGCCGTTCTTGACGAGGCGGATGCTGCCGCCCTGCTCGACGACGAAGAGGCGGTTGCTTCCGTCGCCCGCGTGCGTGATGCCGACCGGCGAGGCGAAGCCGCCCAGCGGCGTCCCGAGCGCGAGCGTCGGGAGCGGCCCCCCTTGCGCCGCGACGTTCGACTTGTCCGAGATGATTGACAGGGCTGTGAGACAGCAGGCGAGCGCCGCGAAGACGCGCGCGGCGAAAAGAAAACGACGAGACATACTCCCCTCCCCTTTTTCGACGAACCGGTTAAAGCCTTCCCTACTCGGCCGCGAAGTGAAGCGCGCCGGCCTTCTCTTCGATGGCCACGTAGAGCCGTTCGCGCTCGCGCGCGTCCGCCGACTGGCGGTAAGCGGCGAGCAGTTCCTTCAGCGATGCGAGTTCTCTGTAGAGCCCCGCGTCCTCTACCGGGGGAGTCAGGTAGGAGACGAGCCCCGCGTACGAGCGTCGCCGGGCGATGGCGCCTTCCGAGGGATTGTTGACGCTGTAAATATAGACGTGCGGCAGCTCGCCGATCAAACGGTCGGGCCAACACTCCTCCGACAGACCGACCTGCTTGCCCGGCATGAACTCAAGCGAGCCGTGCGTCCCCGTGTGGACGACCGCGTCCGCGCCGAAGACTTTTTCGAGGTAAGTGTAAAGCGCCGCGAACCCGTGGTGCGGCGCGCCGCCGCGCGACATGAGCAGCCGCATCGGGTCGCCCTCGTAGCCGAACGTCGGCTGCACCGCGACGAAGACGTTGCCGAGACGCACGCCCTGTATCAGAAGCTCGCGCCCGAAAGTGTTCACGCTCCCCGGCGCCGCGCCCCACTCCTTTTCGATGTCTCCGGCGTAAGGGCACAGGCGCAGGTACTCTTCGACGCTCATCCGGTGGGCGACGTTGGCGACCGCGCCGAAGCTCTCGGAGTTGCCGCCGAGCAGCATCTCGCGCAGAGCCTCCGCGTCGTCCGGCACTTCGACGTTGTAGCCGTCGGCGCGCAGGCGCGTGAGGATTTCGTGCAGGCTCGGGAACACGTCGAGGTCGGCGGCCGTGCCGATGTTCCCCTTGTTCGGCGGGAAGCAGAAGACGACGAGCGCGAGCTTCAGCTCTTCGCGCCGCGCCGTCTGGAGTTGGTTCCAGCGCCGGAGCCTGCGCGCGAGCCGCGTGCAGCGTTCTTCGAGCGCGACCGGCTCGACGCCGCCGCCGGGCATCCCGCCGTAAACGAACGGTTCGGTCGCGCCGTCGATCTCGGGGATGGCTATCTGCATCCCCGCCTGCACAGGGTTGAGCCCCGTCCACGAATCGCGCCACGACTCTATCGTCTGCACGTCGAGGCTCACGGCCGAGCGGAGCGGGACGTTCAAGCCCTTCAGGTACTCGACGGCCGCCTCGCTGTCGTTCATCGCCGGCCCGCCGACGAAGCTGAACCCCGTCAACGACACTATCTGGCTGACGCGCGGCCTGCCGTCTTCCCCGACGAAGAAGCGCGCGCACGCATCGCGGTTGTCCATGAAGGTCGAGATGACGGGGAGCGCCGCGAGCCCTTCGCGCTCGACGGCGCGGACGAGCGCGTCGTAATGGCGGCGCGTCCCGCTGACGACGTTGGTGCGCATCAGCAGCAGCCCGATGGTCTTCGACGCTTCGAGCGGCGGCGTCCCGGCGCGCCGCGCCCGCGCGTCGTGCCAGCGCCGGTAATTGTCGAAGCTCTCGAAGACCGACCCGGCTTCGGGGTGGTAGACGCCGACCGCCGGCATCGACTCGGGCGGCGGCACCCGCGCGCGCGACAGACGCGCGTCGCCGCCGTAATGCTTCAGCGCGTAGAGCAGCATCGACGCGACGTTGGCGGGCGTCGGCTGTAGGAAGTAGCAGAAGAGGTAGAGGTAGTTTTTAACGTCGCGCAGACGCCCCGCGCCCGGCACGAAGCGCAGCAGCGCCGGCAGCCGCTCGACGAAGCGCAGGTATTGCGTGTGCTTCGACCCGCGCCCGCGCCCACGCGCGTGCTCGCCCATCCACGCGCCCACGCTCTTGAAGAGACGCCGCGCGCGCCCCTCCTCGCGAGTCCCAGAGGCCGCGCCCTCGTCCTCCGCCTCTCGCGCCCCGCCGAAGCTCAGACGCCCCATGCGCGTCCGGCGCATCAACTCGGGCATGCAGTTGATGACGACGACCGCGCGGCGCTCGGCCCCGTGGCAATCGAGCAGACGCAGGAGGCGCTCGGCGTTCTCGCCGTCGGTGACGTGGATGACAAAGACTATCTCCGACTCGCGCAGGTCGCGCCCGACCTCCTCCCACTCGTCGTCGGCGAGCGGCGCGCCGAGGTTGTGCGCGGCGACGCGCAAGCCCGCCGCGTGACGGCGGTTAATCTCGCCCTCCGCCTGCTTGAGCGGCCCGAGCAGGCTTGAGCCGACGATGAGTGCGGTTATCTTCATCTCTCGGCGGCGGCGCTCAGGCGACGCCCTCAATGCGGTCTTCGATTGACGAGTAGACTTCGCGCAGGCGCTCGACCGTCTCGCGCCCCGCGTCCCAGAAGCCGCGCCCCTCGGCTTCGAGCAGGCGCGCGACGAGCGAGCGCGCCGAGTGCGGGTTGAGACTCGACAGGCGGCCCAGCATCTCGGCGTCGAGCACGTAGGTGCGCGCGACCTCCTCGTAGACCCAGTTGTCGACGGCGTCGGCCGTCGCGCTCCACCCGAAGGTGTTCGTGACGTGGCTCTCTATCTCGGCGACGCCCCGGAAGCCGTGGCCGAGCATGCCCTCGTACCACTTCGGGTTGAGCGTCTTGGCGCGCGTCTCAAGCCGCACCATCTCGGGGAGCGTGCGCACGCTCGCCTCGCGGCTCAGCGAGTCGGCGAGGTAGATGGCCGGACGCGCCCGCGCGTGCTGTTCGACCGCCTTCGAGACGCCGCCGAGGTATTCAAAGTAGTGGTCAACGTCCGTGATGCCGACCTCGAACGAGTCGATATTCTGGTAAGTCGCCTCGACGCGCGAGAGAGCGCGGGAGAGCGCGCCGCGCGCCTCACGCCCTTCGAGCGCGCGCCCGCCGGGGCCGCGGCCGTAGGCGAAACACTTGCGCGTGACGAAGAGGTCGCCGAGCGCCTCCGCGCTCTCCCACTGCGAATCCATCACCATGAAGTTGACGTTGGTGCCGTAGCTGCCCGGCGCGTTCGAGAAGACGCGGAGCTGCGCCTCTTCGATTGTGCAGCCGTCTTCGCGGACGCGCTCGGCGACGTTGGCGCGGACGGGGTTCAACTCCGGCGGCTCGTCGAGCGCGGCGACGCAGCGGACGGCCTTGTCGAGCAGCATCATCGTCGCGCCGAACAGATCGCGGAAGATGCCCGAGACGGTCATCACCACGTCAACGCGCGCGCGGCCGAGTTGTTCGAGCGGGACGGGCTCGACCTCGGTCACGCGGTTGAGCGAGTCGCGCAACGGTCGCACGCCGAGGAGCCGGAGCGCCTGCGCGACGCCCTCGCCCTGCGTCTTGATGTTGTCGAGCCCCCAGAGCACGAGCGCCATCGTGCGCGGCGGGCGGCCGTGTTCGGCGCGGTGGCGTTCGAGCAGCAGGTTCACGACGCGCTCGGCGCGCGCGTACGCGGCGTGCGAGGGGACGGCGTAAGGGTTGACCGCGTGCGTGTTCCGACCCGTCGGCAGCACCGCCGGGTTCTGCACGATGTCCGCGCCCGGGCCGGGCTCGACGTACTCGCCGCGCAGCGCGCGCGCCAGTCCGTCCAGCTCGCCGCTCGTGCTTAGCTGCTCCCTGATTCCGCCGAGCAGCCCGAAGACCTTGAGCGAATCGGACGGCTCGACACGCGCGTTCTCTTCGAGCCAGAGGCAGGCGCGCTCCGCGCCGTCGCGCATGAAGATTTCGACCGCCTCGCGCAACGTGTCGTCCACGCGCGCGCGCACGCGCCAGCCGTCGTCGGACTTGTCGGCGAGGAGTTTTTCGTAACCGCCGAGCCCGAGCCCTTCCGAGACGAGGTCGTTCAAGGCGCGCGCCCCGGACTCGGGCCGCTCGTACGAGGCGACCGCGCGCAGCAGGTCGGCGCACTCGCGCCCGTCGGCCGCGCGGCCGAAGACGTGCAGCCCCGTCGGGATGAGACGCTGCTCTATCTCGACGAGCCGCTCCCACAGTTCGAGGACGCGCCCGTCACGCGCCTCGGCCGAATTGTCGTTCAGCGGTCTGCTCATCTAGCTCACCAAACTCGATTCGGTCAGCGCACGCGGCAGGCGTACGTACTCGCCGCCGAGCGCGTCGGCCAGCGAGCGCCCGCGGCCGTCGGCGGTGAAGCCGTGCTGCGTGTCCACGACGAGCGACGCGACGCGCGCCTTTTGGAGCGAAGCGCCGAGCGTCTGAAGCTCGACGCCGATACGCTCGCGCCGCGCGTCGCCTGTGATGGAAGTTTTACCGGCCAGCGGTACGTTGGCGCGGCCGTCTGTGAAGACGACGAGGCGGACGCGGCTCGCGCCTTCGGCTGACGTTTTGCGGGCGACTTCGAGCGCGCGCAGCAGGCCCGAGGCGAGCGGCGTCGCGCCGCCGACGGGCAGCGCGTCGAGCAGCGCGCGCGCGCGCGACGCGGAGGTCGAGGGCGGGAGCAGAAGCTCAGCGCCGGCCTCGCGGAAACTGATGAGCGCGACGCGGTCGCGGTTGACGTAAGAGCGGCGTAGCAACTGAGCCAACGCGCCCTTCGCCTGCGCGATGCGGTTCGCGGCCATGCTGCCCGACGTGTCCACGAGGAAGATGAAGACCGTGCCCACACGACTCTTGAAGCGTTTGAAGCGCAGCGCCTCCGATTCAACATCGACCCACGGCGCGACACGGGCCGACGCGCCGGGGGCTGCGACTTCATGCGTCACGCGCCGGACGGCGGCGGCGCGGAGCGTCGCGTCGAGGGCGACCGTTCCCCGCCCGGTCTTCACGGACGACGCGCCCGCGTAACGCCCACGCGCGGAGAACGTCGAGCCGCGCGCGCCCGCTCGCCTGCGCGAAGGCGAAGCGTCACGCCGCGCACGCGCCTCGGACTCGACACCCTTCGGCGTCAACGCTTCGGCTCCGTGCGCGAACTCCGACGGTGGCACGACGCTAGTCTTCTTGTCTGAGCCCGGCTCGCCCCTGCCATCCGCGCCCGGCTCTACGCGGCGCGGCGCGGCGTCGTCTTCGGAGACGCCGCGCGCTTCCGCGCGAGCGCGACGGCCGGCGGCGGCCCTTTCGTCAACGTCGGCCGGCGG
>JBEVKV010000457.1:0-6040 GCA_040509515.1 Pyrinomonadaceae bacterium
GCACCGACAGCGATGAATAGAGAAAGCGCCCGGAGAGTAACTCCTCCGGGCGCTTTCGGCAGGGCTTAAAAGTGAAGGCCGCGTCAGGCGACGAGTGTGAGTCGCTCGCCCTCCTCGCGGCTCCGCTTGCGGCGTGTAATCTCCTGCGCGATCTCGCAGATTTGCGTCAGCGAGAACGGCTTGGTCAGTACCCACTCGACGCGCGCGGCCTTCTCCTCGTGCGTGCTGACAAGCTCGCCCCATCCCGTGATGACCGCGAGCGGTACCCGCTGGTCGCGCTCGCTGACGTGGCGCAACAGCTCCCAGCCGTTCATGCCGGGCATCCCGATGTCGGTGAGCACCGCGTCGAACTTGCCCGGCTCGAACCGCGCCAGCGCCTCCGCGCCGTTCGCGGCCAGCGTGACCTCGACGCCCTCGTCTTCGAGGATGTCGCGCAGAAGCTCGCGCACCGGGTCTTCGTCGTCCACGACGAGAATCCTCGTCATGCTGCATCTCTGATTCGGGGTCTCGTGCGCGCGCGCCTGCGCGCCCTCACCCTGCGACAGCCCGGCGCAACCCAGGAGCGGCAGGACGACGCGGAAGGTCGAGCCGCGACCCACTTCGGACTCGACCCTGATCGTCCCGCCGTGGCGGCGGATGACGCCGTAGCTGACCGAAAGCCCAAGCCCCATGCCCTCGACGCCCTTCGTCGTGAAGAACGGGTCGAAGACGCGCGAGCGCACCTCGGGGCTCATGCCGCCGCCCGTGTCTTCGACCGTGACGACGACTTTCTCGTCGCGCTGCTCGGCGGCGAGCGTGAGCCGCCCGCCCGCGGGCATCGCGTCCACCGCGTTGAAGATGATGTTGACGAGCACGTCGCGCAGCTCCGAGGCGTCGCCGAGCACATGAGCGCCCGAGCGGTTCGAGACCGCGAAATTAATCTGTGCGCCGGCCGCCTCCGCCTCGCCCTTCCAGCGCGGGCGTGTGATCTCGCTCGCGTCGAAAAGGAGTTGGTCGACCGAGACCGGCTCGAAGTCACGATCCTGCCGCTGGCGCGCGAAGTCCTGTATGCGCTTGACCGTCTTCGCGCCGTCGCGCGCCGATTGCACGATCAGCTCCAGCCCGCGCCGCAGCTTCGGGTCGGGGTTGTACTTGAGCATCAGCTCGGCGCGTCCGCGGATGACGGCGAGGCAGTTGTTGAAGTCGTGCGCGACGCCCGAGGCCAGCGAGCCGACGGCCGAGAGCTTCTCGACCTGCAGGAACTGCACGCGGATGCGCTCCTGCTCCTCGACGTAGCGCGAAAGCTCCTTGACGTAGAGGCGCGCCTGCTCGGCCTGCGCCTCGGCCGCCTCGACGTTCTTGAGGTAAGTCTGGTAGGCGAAGACGACGACGGCGACGATGGGCAGGATGAGCACGACCGAGTAGATGCCCGTCGCGTTAATCAGCCTCGCGGCGACCGTCGCGGCCGACGCCGACGCGACGGTCGTCGTCGAAATCCAGAGGTACGACTCCGCCCACGTATGCCAGACGGGCTTGGAGTCCCTGAGCGCCTCGCGCACGGCGGCGAGCGCGGAGTTCACCGCGTACTGCGTCAGCGCGAGCGCGCAGACCAGGCCGATGCTGCGCGCCGTAAACTCGCCGGCGGCCGCCGCGGGGATGTGGCCGAAGAGCGCGCGCCCGGCCCACACCGCGGCGAAGGTCGAGCAGCCCATCAGCCCCGCGTTGAAGAAGACCGTGAGCCACGTCTTCGTGATGCGCAGGGACGAGAAGACTGCCTCCACGACGGCGAGGAGGACGGCCGCCTCGCCGTCGTAGAGCAGCATGGTCAGGAAGATGAAGGTGTCGGTGGCGGTGACTTCGCCCTTGACGCGCGGAATCTTGACGATGGCGCGCGCGCCCACCCAGACGGTGACGAGCGCCACGGCGGCAAAGCTCCAGTCGAGCTGAGACCACCGCAGGCCCCACGCGGAGGAGAGGCAGGCCGCGAGGCCCGCCGCGCCCGTCAGCGCCATAAACTTCGCCTTCGCGCCCCCCGCGAGTACGCCTCCTAAGACCTCAACACGTCCGTCCGTTACTTTGCTCACGACCCTCTCCCGCACGTCCTATCCTTCAAGAGTTTTAGCGGTCGAATTCAGATTTCAGCCGCCGAGTAATTTTTCAGTCGCCGCCCGCGAGGGTGTCCGTCGCCGTCATGTCGCTGGCGAGGATGCCGTCGCTGGCGAGGATGCCGTCGGAGGCGAGTATCCCCGTGCCGAAGAAGAAGGAGCCGCCGCCGAGCGGCTGGCCGTCGCTCGTCCAGATCGAATCGGAGGCGAGGATGCCGTCGGTGTACAGCGTCGCGTCGCTGGCGAGGATGCCGTCGGACGCGAGGATGCCGTCGCCGAGCAGTGACCCGGGGTCGTAAACCTTCTGGTATTCCGTCACCAGTTCGAGGCCGCTCACGTAAGTGTGCCCGGCGACGGCGCCGCCCGCCCACGGGAACTGGAAGCTGGCGATGGTCGTCGAGTGCGTCGGCACCGAACCCGTCAGCAGCGAGTCGCCGAGCGCGAGCCCGCTTGAGCAGTCGGTTCGCGTCAGCGTCGCGAGGCGAACCGCGCCCTCGATGTTCAACTGACCCGCGCCCTGCTCGAACATGTTGAAGCCGTCGAGCGGCTGCGCGGTGTACATCAAAAGCGTCTTCACCATGTTCGGCGTCAGGCTCGGGTTGGCCTGCAAGAGCAGCGCCGCCGCGCCCGCGACGAGCGGCGTCGCCATCGACGTGCCGCTCAGGCGCATCATCGTGTGGTCGGGGTCGCTGTCGGTGTAGGCTTCGAGCTCGGGGTGCGCGGTGACGATGGCGTTGCCCGCCGACTGAGCCGAGACGATCTTGTTGCCCGGCGCGACGAGGTCGGGCTTGACGAGGTTGTCGTGGTGGACGACGCTTGACGAGTCAGTCCAGTAGGAGCGCGTCGGCCCGCGCGAGCTGTAGGTCGTCACGCCGTCGTCCGAGCGCGAGTTGGTGTCGAAGGTGTTCGACGCGCCGACCGTGATGACAGAAGGCTCGTTGCCGGGCGAGTGGATGAGGCCGTAGACCTTGTCGTCGTCCTCGTTCTTCCCCTCGTTGCCCGCGGCGGCGACGACCACCACGCCGGCGTCCACGAGTTCGCGCACGGCGAGGCAGAGCGGGTCGTAGAGGTACGAATCCACGGCCGTCGCGCCCAGACTGATGTTGACGACGCGTATGTTGTACGTCGCGCGGTAGTCCATCACCCAGTCGAGCGCGTCGAGCAGCCCGGAGGTCGTCCCGACGCCGTCCTCGTCGAGCGCGCGCAGGTTGATGATGTTCGCGTTCGTGGCGACGCCCGTGTAAGCGCCGCTCGCGACCGAGCCGTTCCCGGCGGCGAGCGCCGCGACGTGCGTGCCGTGTCCGAAAGGGTCGCTCGCGGCCGTGCCCGAGCCGGCGAAGTTCACGTTGGCGACGATGCGGCTGGCGTTGCTCTGGTTGAGGAAAGAATCGTGCGAGGGCGAGACGCCGGAGTCGATGACGGCGATGCCGATGCCCGTGCCGTCGAGCGTGTAGCTGCCGCCGGAGTTCGACTGCGCACGCACCGCGTCCGCGCCCGTCGTCAGCGAGACGTGGCCGAGCTTGCGGGTCGGCCTGTCCTTCGAGATGTATCTGACCCAGGGCAGTTCGGCCAGCGCCGCCAGCGCGACGGCCGGCGCTTCCACGGCCACGGCCTTGAATCTGTCGTAGCGGCGCAGCACGCGCCCGCCCCGCAGGGTCAGGAACTGTTCGAGCAGGGTGCCGAGCTGCCCCTCGGTCTGGACGATGGCGCGCACGGGGCTTACGAGGGTCAGCGTGTTTCTTCCCAAGACCGTGCTCTCAGGCACGGTGAGCAGGTCGGGAGATATTTTTACGGCGGAGGCGAGGTCGTTTTCTTCAGCGTACGCGGCGCGCGGCTGCCCCGCGCACAGGGTCAGCAGCAGCGAGAGACAGAGCAGAGTACTGGTCAAAGGGGAGCGTCTGAGGTTCATTGTTTGTCCTCTCTTGCACGTCTTGAGGTGTCGCGTCTACACAGAAGCGTAGGGCCGTGAAGGGACGTGCAAACGGCGTGCAACAACTGCGGGGGGTGAGGTCGGTGGCCCGAGGCGGGCGGTGAAGGGAAGGCAAAGCCGCTGTTTATGCGGCTTTTCAGACCCGGCCGGTCATTCGGCTTGCATCCGGCCGGCCGGCTCGGGGTGCGTGCGGCGTCAACAAACCGACACGTAGAGACGTGCGGCGTCAAAATCTTGACGCCGCGTACGGTCACACTATCTCTGTTCCGGGTCGGTCGCCTCTCTCTCCCATTCGATGCCGAGGCGCTTTAGCTTCTCGACAAAGGTCGTGCGCTTCATGCCGAGCAGTTGCGCGGCGCGCATCTTGTTGCCGCCCGCCTTCGCGAGCGACTGCAAGAGCAAGTCGCGCTCCACCTTCGAGACGACCTCGTCGAAGTTGACCCCGCCGTCGGGGATGTCAGGCGGCCGCGGCTCCGACTCCGGCCCGGTCGCGTTGCCGCGCGCGCCCTCGGCCTCGGCCGCCTCGCGCACCTCCTCCGGAAGATCGGGCAGGCGTATCTCGGCGGCCGCGCCCGTCAGCACCGCGGCGCGCTCGACAGCGTTCTGTAGCTGGCGCACGTTGCCCGGCCAGCGGTAGTTGCCGAGCGCCCCCCACGCCTCTTCGGAGATGGATTTGGCGGGCAGCCCCGCGCCCGAGCAGAACTTCGCCAGCAGGTGTTCGGCGAGCGGGCGTACGTCCTCGCGCCGCTCGCGCAGCGGCGGCAGGCGCAGGTGGACGACGTTGAGGCGGTAATAAAGGTCTGGGCGGAAGGCGCCTTCGTCGATGCGCCTCTGGAGGTCTGCGCTGGTCGCGGCCACGACGCGCACGTCAACTTTAACCGTGCGCGACGACCCAAGCCTCTCGAACTCGCGCTCCTGCAAGACGCGCAGAAGTTTGGACTGGAGCGGCAGGCTCATGTCGCCGATCTCGTCGAGGAAGAGCGTGCCGCCGTCGGCCTGCTCGAAGCGCCCCGCGCGCGCGCCCTGCGCGCCGGTGAAAGCGCCTTTGACGTGGCCGAAAAGCTCGTCCTCAAGCAACTGCTCGGGGACGGCGGCGCAGTTGAGCGCCACCAGCGCCTTCCCGCTGCGCGGGCTGAGGCTGTGGACGGCGCGCGCGATTAACTCCTTGCCCGTCCCGGTCTCGCCCGTCACCAGCACGGTCGTCTGGAACGGCGCGATGGCGCGCACCTGTTCGAGCAGCTTCTGCATCGCCGGCGCGGCCGCGACGATTTCCCCCGTCGCACTGACCGCGCCGCCCTGCGTGACGGCGCGGGTCTGCGCCGCGCGCTCGGCGGCGACACGAATCGTGCCGAGCAACCCGTCCAGCTCGAAAGGCTTGGTGATGAAGTCCGTCGCGCCCCGCTTCATCGCCTCGACGGCGGTGTCCACCGTGCCGTGGGCGGTGATGACGATGGACAGGATGCCCGGCCGCAGCCGCTGACAGTGCCGCAGGAGATCGAGCCCCGACATCCCCGGCAGTGCCACGTCCGTGACCATGATGTCGAACGGCTCGTCGCGCAACAGCACGACGGCGGCCTCGGCGGAAGACGCGCCCCGCGCGTCGTACTCCTCCATCGCCGCCGCCTCAAGGAGAACATCCCGCAGACGCTCGTCGTCTTCAACAAAAAGGATTTTGACACTCATAAGGTTGTTGAGGGTTGAATCCGCCCGGGGTGGGGCTGCGGCCGGCCTTTATGCAGAGGCGACCGGCCTCATACAGAGTACGCGCTGCGTGGAGGCTTTGTAAATAGCTTCACCCGGTTTATTGCGAGAACCCGTGCGCCTCCTTTGGCAGAACCTTCAACACACCACTCTCGTATCCGGCCTCGACCGATCCTCTTTTCCGGAGATGACATGGAGCTACAGATTCGGAAGCTCTCGAAGACCTACCCGAACGGCGTCGAAGCCCTGAAGGAGATTACGCTCACGATCCCACAGGGCATGTACGGCCTGCTCGGCCCGAACGGCGCCGGCAAGTCTACCCTGA
>JBEVKV010000458.1:0-5745 GCA_040509515.1 Pyrinomonadaceae bacterium
CGGCTCCCGGCCCCTAGCGCCGGGAGCCACAGCAAGGCCCGGACGGATGTGAGCAACATACCCCCCAACGACGACCTCGAAGTCGAGATCGACCTGGAAGAGATTTACTGGTCGTACCCGTCTTCCAACGCGGACGCGCCCCCCGCGCCCCGCGCCGAACCGACGGCGGAAGCCGCGCCGACGCACGCGCCGGCCGTCGAGACGGCCGCGCCCGCTTTGTCGTCGGAAGCGGAGGCGGCGGAGATGTTCGCGCGCGCCGAGGCCGCCGAAGCGTCCATGCGCGCCGCGTCGGCCCCGCCGTTTCACCCGGCCATCGCGCAGATCGTCGGGCGCGTCAGACCCGAGGCGCGGCGCGAGCTGGTCGGCTCGACCTTCGCGCGGCTGCTGCGCGTGCTCGACACGCTCGGCGTCATCGAGAAGGCGCTGACGCGGCCGCAGGCGGTCAGGGTCGCCTTCCTCTTCGAGGACGTGCGCGCGCAGACCGCCTCGCTCCTCTCGCACATCACCGAGGCCGTCTCGGGCGAGACGCGCCCCGACCGCAAGCTGCGCGACGTGCTCGACGGGATGCGCTTCGTCATCGGGCACGAGCTGTCGAAAGTCTTCCGGCAGGAGTTCGCCGGCATCAACGCCGACAACGGCCCCGCCTACTCGCGCGCCGACCTCAGCCGCGCGTGGGGGCTTCTGCACAACTGCCTCCAGCAGACCGCCATCACGCTCGCGCAGGTCTTCTCGCCCGGCGTGACGGGGCCGCAGCTCTTCGAGGACTACAAGAGCAAGGTCGAGAACTCCTTCACCCTCTACCGCGAGCTGAACGTGCTCAGGCAGAAGGTGCGCGCCGCCGAGCGCTCGAACGGCATCCTGCTCAAGCACTCGCTCGTCCGCCACATGGAGTACTTCCGCGAGGAGACGATGCACTTCCTGATGTACAAGGACTGGGGCGAGTTCGGCCGCTACGTGGACGACGTGAAACGCGCGTTCGAGGAGATGGAGGAGTTCGAGCGCGTGCTCCACGAGTTCTCGCAGTACCTCTCGACGCTCATCCACCACGTCGGGATGCGCGAGGTGCTGAGGGACGCGACGCCGCCGGCGGACGAAGACTAGGGGCGGAGGTTTAAGAGACACAAATGTCCACCGCGGCCGACACCGCAAGCTCCGAGATCATCTTCGTCGACGCCGACGCCCTCTCGCCCATCGAGCGCCGGCGGCACGAGCGCATCAACATCTACCTCAAGGCGCGCTGGGAGGGGCTGCTCGGCTCCTACACGGGCACGCTGAGCGACATCAGCGCCGGCGGCTGCTTCATCCTCTCCGAGAGCCCGACGACGCTGCGCGAGCTGATCAGGCTTGAGATAGAGCTGCACACGGGCGAGTGGGTCAAGGTGTGGGGCGAGGTCACGAACCAGTTCGCGGGCGTCGGCTTCGGCGTCCGCTACACAGAGTTCGAGGACGAGCAGGAGGGCAGCTTCGCGCTCTCGCTCGAACAGACGAAGTCGGTCAAGGCCGGCGTCGAGGCTCTGAAGAACGTCGACGCCGCGTTCATCGACGCGGAGGGCGAAGTCTGCGCGCCGCGGGTGGAGCGGCACGAGTACAAGGCGCGGCTCCTCGTCGCGCTCCCGACGGTGAACAAGACGCTGCTCGACCTGCCCGAGTGTCAGGCGAAGACCGCGTTCCGCCTCTCCGTACAGGCTTACGCGGATGTCCACCGCGTCTGGGGCGCGCTGGCGCGCGGGACGGCGGCCAACCCCAAAGGCTGGCTCGAAGCCTACCGGTGCCTCAAGGACAAGTACGAGGCCCCCACAGACATCACAGAGGCCATGCGGCGCGGCGACGCGGCCCCCGTCCTCGTCTTCCTCCGCCAGAAGGCGCGCATCTACCTCACCTTTGTCTCTTAGAACTCTCGGCAACTTCCAACCCGCAAACCTTCAAGTCCAGTACGTCCGGTCGAGCGAGCGGAAGCCGACCGCCTCGGCGACGTGTTCGGGGCGTATCTCCTCGGAGCCCGCGAGGTCGGCTGCCGTGCGGCTGACTTTGAGGATGCGGTCGTATGCGCGCGCCGAGAGACCCTGTCGGGTCATCGCCTGCTCAAGCAGCCGCTCGCCCTCCGCGTCGAGCCGGCAGTGGCGGCGGATGAGGCGCGAAGGCATCTGCGCGTTCGAGAAGACCCGGCTCCCGCGGAAGCGCTCGCGCTGCCGCGCGCGTGCGGCGACGACGCGCGCGCGCACCGCGGCCGAAGTCTCGCCCTCGGGCGCGGTGCGGTCGGAGAGTTCCTTGAAGCGGACGGCGGGCACGTCGACGTGGATGTCGATGCGGTCGAGCAGCGGCCCCGAGACGCGGCCGACGTAGCGCTGAATCTGCAAGGGCGTGCAGCGGCACTCGCGCGTCGGGTCGTTGAAGAATCCGCAGGCGCAAGGGTTCATCGCGGCGGCGAGCATGAAGGAGGCCGGGAAGGTCGTCGTCATCGACGCGCGGCTGATGGTCACGCGCCTGTCTTCGAGCGGCTGGCGGAGCACCTCCAAAACCGAACGGTCGAACTCCAGCAGCTCGTCCAAAAAGAGCACGCCGTGGTGCGCGAGGCTCACCTCGCCGGGGCGCGGCACCGACCCGCCGCCGATGAGCCCGGCGTCGCTGATCGTGTGGTGCGGCGAGCGGAACGGCCGCCGCGTGACGAGCCCGGCGCGACCCGTCAACCCCGCCACCGAATGAATCCTCGTCAGCTCAAGCGCGGCCTCGAACTCCAAAGGTGGGAGGATGGTCGGCAGACGCTTCGCCAGCATCGTCTTCCCCGAACCGGGCGGGCCGATAAGCAAAATATTATGTGAACCGGCCGAGGCGACTTCGAGCGCGCGCTTGACGGCGTGCTGCCCGCGCACCTCTCGGAAGTCCACGTCGTAGGTCGCCTCGCCTTCGAGCAGCGCCGCCTCGTCGAAGCGCAGCGGCGGCGGCGCTTTCCCCGCGCGCAGCGCCGCGACCAGCTCGACCGCCGCGCGCAGGGAGGCGGCCGGATACACGTCCACGCCCGAGACGACGGCCGCCTCGGTCGCGTTCTCTTCGGGCAGGATGAGACTGCTTATCCCTGCCTCGCGCGCGCGCAAGGCCACGGGCAGCGCTCCGCGCACGGGGCGCACGCGGCCGTCGAGCGAAAGCTCGCCGAGCGAGAGCACGTCGGTCAGACCTTGCGTTTCGCCGAGGTCGCCGTTGGCGCCGAGGATGCCGAGGGCAATAGGCAGGTCGAAGCTCGCGCCCTCCTTGCGCACGTCGGCCGGCGCGAGGTTAATCGTCGTCTTGTGGAATGGAAAGAAGAAGGCGGAGTTGTTGACGGCGGCGCGGATGCGCTCGCGCGACTCGCGCACGGCCGCGTCGGGCAGCCCGACGATGGTGACCGAGGCCGGCGAGTCCGACTCGCCGCGCGCGGGCGTCAGGTCAACCTCGATGTCGACGAGGTCTGCGTCGATGCCGTAGACGGCCGCGGACTGCGTGCGGAAGAGCATAGGCGTGCCAGCTTTTCGGGTCGTGAGGCGCTGGCGGGCGCCCTGCTTGAAAAGGGGAAAAGGTAAAGGGGAAGGGGGAAGGGCTTAATATCTTTACCCTTTCACCCTTCCCCTTTACCACAGTCTGTAACTTCTTACCGTCGGCGCGAGGGCGCGGGCTGCGCGGGCGCGGCCTTGCCCTGCGGCACCCGAATCAGGTGGCCGCGCGCGAGCGGCGCGTCCGGGGTGACGCCGTTGAGCTTGGCCACCTCGGCGACCGAAGCGCCGTAGCGCGCCGCGATCTGTGCGACCGTCTCGCCGCCCTTGGCCGTGTAGCTCACGAGACCCGCGCCGGCCGGCGTCGTGCTGTTGGGGCGCTCGTAGGTCTTGGCCGTGTACCTGATGGCGTTGCCGCCGGCCGGAACCACCAGCGCGCCGCCCTTCGAGAGGTCAACGCCCGCGTTCCACTGCCGGAGCGCGGCCTCGCTGGTGCCCGCCCGCGCGGCGACCGCCTGGAAGCTCTCGCCCGGGGCGGCCTGAACGACGCGCGCCATCTGGCTGCGGCGGTCGACCGGGATGCGCTTCAGGAGCGCGACCAACTGGTGCCCGCGCTTGGGCGGAACCCTCAGCAGGAACGCCTCGCCCGGCGGCGTCATGTCGCGGCGCAGCTCCGGGTTGAGGCTGCGTATGTAGTCGACGCTCGTGTCGGTCAGGGACGCGACAAGGCTCAGGTTCGTCGCGGAGGGCACGCTCACCGTGTCGTAGGCGAGCGGCGACATCCGCTGGACGTTGCGGAACCCGTACTTCTCGGGGTTCTTCGCGATCAGGATGACCGCGAGGATGTTCGGAACGTAGTTGCGCGTCTCCTGCGCGATGTAGGGGTAGATTGACCAGAAGTCTCGGACGCCCGCGCGCGCGATGGCGCGGTCGACGTTGCCCTCGCCCGTGTTGTAAGCGCCCATCGCCAGCTCCCAGTTGCCGAAGCGGTTGTGCAGCCACTTCAGGTAACGGGCGGAGGCGCGCGTCGCCTTCTCGAAGCTGTTGCGCTCGTCAACGTAGGCGGTCTGGCGCAGCCCGAAGCGCGAGCCGGTGCCGGGGATGAACTGCCAGAGCCCGGAGGCCGCGGCCCAAGAGCGTGCGGTCGGCCGCCAAGCGCTCTCTACCTGACCCAGCCAGACGATGTCCTCGGGCACGCCCTCCTCGCGGAAAATCTTGCGCGCCATCGTCATGTACTGGCCCGAGCGGCGCAGACCCGACTCCATCGTGCCGCGCCCGCGCCCCTGATAGTAGTTGATGAAGCCCTGAACCAGCGGGTGCGGCTTGAACTCGAAGTCGAGCGAGTTCTTGATCTCGGTTTCGAGCTTGGCCACGTCCTCGTCCGAGACGTTCGACTCTTTCTTGTCGAGTTCGAGCGTGCGCAGGTCGTCGAGCGGCGACGGCTCGAACTTCTGCTCGACGAAGCCGACCTCGGCGGGGACGGGCTGCTGCGCGCCGCCCTGCTGCTGCGCGACCGCGACGAAGGCCGCGCCGTCGGCGGCCGGGCGCTGCGCGGGGCTGCCCTGCGGCACCTCGTAGCGGTAGACGTTCTCGACCAGCTCAAGGTAGTAACGCTGGAGGCGCGGGTTCGAGCGCACGTCCATGCCGGATTCGAGCACGATGTCGACGGCCTTGTCGAACGCCTCGCGGGCGGCCTGGCGCTTGTGATCCTTGAGATTCAGCTCGCCGAGGCGGAAGTGCTTCTCGGCCTCCTCGATGATTCTGGACACGCGCGGATCTTCGCGCTCGATCTCACTCGGCGTATTGCGGAGGTATGATTGCTGGGAAACTTGCGCCCGGAGCGAGACGGAGGGAAGCAGCAGCGCCGCGAGCAGCGCGGCGTTCGTCAGACGGCGGGGGAGGCTCGTATTATTCAATCGTTGATCTCCTTATGCGAAGGTAAAGCGAATCCACGATGGCGACCGGGGTCGAGGGGGTCGCACGAGCGGCATCCACTAAAGTTCCGAAAATATAACCCTTCGATGACGGAAACGGCTCTGCGGCGATGGGTCTCCGTGGCGGAGAGCAGAACCCTCAGAAACCGCCCGGAAGGTTAGCACAGCCCGCGCCGATTAAGCAACCCTTACGCCCGCATCTATATGCAAATAAAAGGCGAAACGACCCGCGTTTCCTGTATTCTTTCGCTTCGCCTCGGGGAGAACTAAGATGCCCCGAGCGCCCACGGGGTTGCGCCCCGAAGTCGCGCCGAAACTGCCCTAAACTGAAGGCTAAAAAGCGGTCT
>JBEVKV010000459.1:0-13278 GCA_040509515.1 Pyrinomonadaceae bacterium
GAAGTCGTCTTCCATCTCGTCGGCTTGCATGAGGGCGCTGACGACGATGCGCGCCTCTTCGGACTCGTACTCGTCGGCCTGCGATTCGAGCGCGGTGCGCGCGGTCTCCGCGTCGACGGGGTCGCCGAGCAGCGAGACGAGCATCGCGGTCGGCAGTTGCAGCAGCGCCTCCTGCGCGACGGCGCGGACGGCCGGGTTGACGTGACGCGCCGTCTCGCACAATTCGCTCGGGGCGAGGCGCGCGGACATCACGTCGGCCACCTCGTCAACGCGCGCGTAGTCTTTGACGCGCAGCGCGCGCTCAAGGAGTTGCGCGAAGACCTCCGAGGAGCGCGCCTCGCGGTTGAGCACGGCCGCGCAGGTCTCGGTCATGCGGAGCAGCGCGCGCGACTGCTCGGCGCTCAAGTCGTCCGCGCCCACTTCAGCGGCGCGCTCGTCGAGCGCGGCCAGCAGGCGGCTCAACTCCCACTCGGAGCGCGCGTCGTAGGTGCCCTCGCGGCGTGAGGAGGGCGTGGCGGTGGCGGCCGGGCCTTGAGGCGGCGCCGTCGTCGAGAGGGCGCGCTCGACCATGCTGCGCGTCGAGGGTCTGAGACCCTGCCACACGCTCGCCACGCGCGCCCCGAAATCCTCAATCGTCATCACTTCAAAACTCTTCCCGCGGCCCCTGAGGCGGCCGAACGGCGGATACTATAACACCGTGAACCGTAAACCGTGAACCGTGACAAGAGAAGACTTTTGCCTCTTCTCGTCACGGTTTACGGTTCGCGGTTTACGGTTTTTCAGCGGTTGTGGTCGATGATTTCTGTGATGGCGGAGAAGGGGATTTTGACTAGTTCGCCGTCGGGGCGCTCGATCTTGACGCTCGGGCGCGTGAGCGCCTGCGTCTGCTTGAGGCTGCGGACGACGCCGCGGACGCGCGCGCCCGTCTCGGTCACTATCTCGACGTTGTCCTTGCCGTAGAGCGGCTGGAGCGCCGCCAGAGCCTTAGTTACTTCCACGTCAATCTCCTATGGGGTGAGCGAGAGCACGCCGCGTGCCGCTTGCGCCCGTGGGCGCGGCGAGCCACAATGTCTCCGTCACGGCGTCTGTTCCGGCGCGGGCAGAGTCTAAGTCCCGCGCGCGCCGGATGCAACCGCAACGCTCCACAGGGCGTATATTCTTGAGCACGCGACGCCGGACGAAAGCGCGCCGAAGGGCGCGCGCGCCGAGCCGGATTCAAAGTACACACCGAACGCGGGACTACACAGACGGAGGGGCGGGCATGCGAGCCGAAAAAACTGAGACCGTCAACTGCCCGAGCTGCGGCGCGACGCTCGTCGTCGGGCTCAGGTTCTGCCGCATGTGCGGCTACCGACTGGGCGAGGGCGTCGAGGAGTACGTCGCCACGCAGCGCTTCGACGCCTCCTCGATGCCGCCGATGGCGCCGCCCGCCGCCGCGCCGGGCACCGACCCTTTCGCCGCGCGCCAGACCTGGGGCATGCCGGCCGTCCAACCCGTCCAGCCGATGCAGCCTTTCGGCGTGACGTCCGCGCTCAACGCGCCGCAGCCGGCGGCCTCCGGCTGGAAGAAGGTTTGCGCGAGGAAGAGCGGCGGCTGGTGGCTGTGGCTGACGATAGCAATCGTGCTGCTCGTGGCGGGCGGGATGATTCCGCTCTCGATAATTTCGCGCGGCGGCCGCGCGGGCGGGGGCGCGGTGGCGGTCAGGTCGTTCCTCGGCGTCGACGGGTTCGAGACCGCGCCGAACGGCGGCGCGCTCGTCGTGGGCATCGCCGGCCCCGAGACGCCCATCGTCCGCGCCGGGCTCATCGGCGGCGACATCATCAAGAGCTTCGACGGCAGACCCATCCCGAACTCCGACGCGATGAGCGATATTCTAAGAAGCACGCCGGTGGGCAAGACCGTCGAGGTCGGCTACGTCCGCGACGGCGTGCCCGCGACGACGACGCTGACCACGGCCGCGCAGAAAGACATGCCCGGGCTGAGACTCTTCGACCGGCGGCCGGGCGGGCGCGGCGTCATCGGCATTGACCCCGGCGACCGCGTGCGCCTGCCTAACTCGGAAATCCACGGCGTCGAGATCGACGACGTGGATCGCAACGGCCCGGCCGACCTCTCGGGGCTGAAGAAGCGCGACATCATCGTCAAGTTCGGCGACTACCTCATCCGCACGCCCGGCGACCTGCGCTACCGCATCGCCGAGGCGCTGCCGGGCGCGACCGTCCCCGTTACCGTCGTCCGCGGCACCGAGCAGGTGGAGGTACCCGTCAAGATCGGCAAGAGCCGAGACTGAGAAGGCAAAAGGCAAAAGTAGAAGACGGGAGGCGGCGCGACTTTCATCCACCGTTGATGAAAAGTCCGCCGCCTTTATCTCTTAACTTTTGCCTTTTGCCCTTTCTCTTCAGCGCCCGCCCGCGTATTCGCGCAGGCGCGCCTCCATCTCGCGGCGCACGTCCTCGCGGTCTTCCTCTTCCTCGTCGGGCTCGAACAACTCGAAGAGCGCGTAGGGCGTGTCGCCCACGAGCCGCAGCTCCCAAGCCTCGCGCCCCTCTGCCGAGGGGCGCGTGAACCACATCGCGTCCGCCTCCGACTCGACGACCGGAGCGCCCTCGTAGCTCGCGCCGGCTTCCGCGTCAGGGGCAGCGAACGTCCCCGGCCGCGCGAGCACGCGCGCCAGCCGCCAGCCGTGCCGTCGGTACTGCGCGAGTATCTCCTCGAACTTCCTGAGCTGACCCGTTGGCCCCACGGTTCTCCTCCCGCCCGGGTTTGTTTACAATCGACCCCGCGTGTTATCACACACGACGCGGGCGGGGACAAGCCCCGCCGTGACCGATTCGGGCGCGCGCCCTCACGAAGCGCGCCGAGAGGAGAACCCACAGGCTTGTCCGTCGAAGAGTATGGGAAGAACGAGGCGGGGCGCGCGGCGCGCGCAGGGTCGGGCGCTGCTTCGACGCCCTTCCACGCCGCCCTCGCGCGCTCGCTGGCGCGAAGGGGCCTGGACTTCGAGGACTTCTGCCCGGCCGGCGACACGCTGACGCGGCGCGTGCTCGAAGAGTACGGCGCGATGTTCGTCGCCGAGGGCGTGCGGCTCCCCGCGGCCTGCGTCTTCGAGAGCGCGGAGGCGGTCGAGCGTTTCCAGCGCGAGGCGGGCTGGCGCGCAGAGACGCTCGACGGCTCGACCGTCGAGCTTCAGCCGCCGGCGATGTCGGCGCTCGTGGACGCGCGCGCGGCGGCCGCCCACGCCGGCCTGCTCATCACGCCTCGCGGCGGGAGCGAGGCCGCACGCCGCAGCTACGCAGACTCCCTCAGGCTGTGGCGCTCGCGCTGCGACCCGGCGCTCGACCACTGGTGCGCCGAAGGGCGGCTCGGGGGCGAGGAGGCGGAGCGCCTGCGGCGCCTGCCCCTGCGCGAGCAGGCGTCGGCCGTGTTGGAGCTTGAGCGCGGCGGCATCTTCTTCAGCAAGGACTTCAAGAAGAGCATCCTTCAGTCGGTGGCCGCGCCCGGCGCGTCGCAGCACCTCGCCATGCTCGCCATCGACATCGAGGAGTTTGCAGACCCGCGCGTCTGCCGCGTGCTCTCGCGCCACGGCTGGTTCCAGACCGTCCTGAGCGACCTGCCGCACTTCACCTACCTCGGGCTCGAAGAGCGCCGGCTCGCCTCGCGCGGCCTGCGCCGCGTCGAGTCCGCCGGCCAAATCTTCTGGGTGCCCGACATGGCCGCGTGAACCGTGAAGAGCCGTGAACCGTGAACCGTCAACCGTGACGAGTTGAAGGCGGTTTTTTTCTTGTCACGGTTCACGGTCTTTAATGGTTCACGGCTCTTTACTTTTCCCACCGTTTGTGAGAAAGACTTGTGGCCGCCTGTCGAGTGAAGACTCCCGGCTCGGTCTGAATAATTTTCCACCCCTGAGAGTTTGAGCCCCGGCCGCGCGGCCGCAAGCTGACGCCGCGTGCGCGCCGGGTCGTAAAGGAGAGAAAGATGATCGCATGTCCTTCCTGCGGTTCGGAGAACGTCGAGGGCACGCGCTTCTGCGTGAAGTGCGGCACGACGCTCCCGGCCTCCCCCGCCCCCGAGTCCTGGCGCCAGAGCGGCGACCTCGGGCAGCAGCAGCAGACGCAGCAGCCGGGCTACCAGTCGGGCGGCTACACGCCCCCGGCGCCGCCGCAGTCGTCTTACCCCACTTACAACCAGCAGCAGGGGATGTACCAGCAGCCGCAGCAGCCCGTCATCGGCGGCTCGCAGCCGATGCACCCGGCCGTCCCGGCGGTCGTCAGCCTCTTCCTGCCGGGCATCGGCCTGCTCTTCGTGCCGAACAAGGCCGGACTCGGCATCGGCATCTTCGCCGCGACCATCGTCTACGCCGTCATCGCCACCATCCTGACCTTCGTCGTCGTCGGCGTCTGCCTCTTCGCCGTGATGCCGCTCATCAACGTCGCGGCGGCCGTCCACAGTTGGGACGAGGCGGCGAAGACTTCGGGCGGACAGTTCCAGCCCATCCTCTTCAAGTAGCCGCGGCCGGCGCACGCGCCAACGGATGTCGACGCTCTACCGCGCGCTGATGTACATGGGGGGCTGGTGGTGCCACCAGCTCCCCGCGCGCTCGCCGCACCTCTTCGGCGCGCAACTCCCGCTCTGCTGGCGCTGCACGGGCATCCTGCTCGGCGCGCTCGCGCTCTTCTTCCGGCTGTTGACTAAGAAGAGACTCCCGCCGCTTCTTCCCTGCGCGCTGCTCGCGCTGCTGCTCCCTTTAGACGTGCTCTACAACGTCGTCAACGGCGGCGACGGCGACAACGCGCGCCGGCTCGTGACGGGGCTCCTCTGGGGCTTCTGCGCCACGGCGGCCGCGCTGCGACTCGTCAGGTTCGTCTCGCTCCGGCTCGCGGGCGCGGCGGGGCGTCCCGCGCCGCACGCCGGAAGTTGAGTTAAGCCGGCTGCGCGCGCCGCGCGAAAAACCTTGCGCGCCGTCGCAAAAATGCTAAACTCTCAGCTCGCTCGGCCGCGTCGGAGGTCGGGCGAAAAGTTTCTCCCCATAACAACAAACGTCCCAAGTTAGGTTTCACCCGTGGCGCTCGGCCGCGGCCCCCTCTTCTCTCTACTGCCCCGCTTCCGAGAAGCAGAGAATTCGGTGCACGCAGTCCGCAGCGACCCTTCTTTCCCGAACGAGAGGGTCAGGAGATGGACACCCCCCAGATCATCGCCGGGCGGTTTCGCGTCGAGTGCGAAATCGGCAGGGGCGGCATGGGCACGGTCTACCGCGCCTCGCACCTCGGCTTAGAACGCCCCGTCGCCATCAAGATTCTCAAGCAGGAGTTCGCCGCCTACCCCGAGGTCGCCGACCGCTTCATGCGCGAGGCGCGCACGATGGCGCGACTCAAACACCCGCGCGCCGCCATCATCTTCGACGCCGGACACCTCGCCGACGGGCGGCCCTTCATCGTCATGGAGTACGTCGAGGGCTCGACGCTCGCCGAGACGCTCCACCGCGAAGGCCCGTTCGCGCCCGAGCGCGCCGTCCGCGTCGTCGCCGAAATCTGCGAAGTGCTCACCGAAGCGCACGCGCTCGGCGTCGTCCACCGCGACCTCAAGCCGTCGAACATCATCATCAACGAGCGCGGCGTCTGCGTCCTCGACTTTGGCATCGCCAAAGTCTTGCAGGACTCGACCGACATCACGCGCACGCACCCGACCACCGAGACCGGCCTCGTCATCGGCACGCCGCGCTACATGTCGCCCGAGCAGTGCCTCGGCCACCGCGTCGGCCCCGCGACAGACCTCTACAGCGTCGGCGTCCTCCTCTACGAAATGCTCGCCGGCCGTCCCCCGTTCGTCGACCAGCTCTCGTCGGTCGTGCTCGTCAAGCAGGCGACGGCGCAGCCGCCCGCGCTGCTCTCGCTGCGGCCGGACGTGCCGCGCGCGCTCGCCCTCGCCGTCCACACGCTGCTCGCCAAGAACCCGGCGCACCGCCCCGCGACCGCCGCCGAGGCGTGCCGACTGGTCGAGCGCAGCGTCGAGCAGGCGCGGCGCGACGCGACCCGCACGGGCGTCGAGACCGAGCCCTTCGCCTCGACCATCGGCGCGCTCGATTCGGGGCGCTTCAACTTCGCGCGCGTCGCCACGCTCTTCGCGCTCTTCGCGATGGCCTGCACGGTGGCGGTCGCGTGGTCTTCGCGCGCCGTCCGGCGCGGCGTGCTCGAACAGGTGGCGGGTGACCCGACTTCGACGGCCTCCTCGCTGCTGCCGCGCAAAGGCCGCGCGCAGCGTCCGGCGCGCGAATCGGCGTCGCTGACGCGCGAGTCGGCGTGGCGCGTCGCCTCTTCGCTCGCGAAGGGGCGCGTGCGCGACGTGCGTCTCGTCGGCACGGGGGCGTCGCAGGTCGTGGCGGCCGTCACCTCCGACCCGTTCGAGAGGGCGACGACGCTGCTCGTCATCGAGCGCGCGGGCGGCTCCTACGCCGTGACGAAGAGCGTCGCGCTCGACGTGGAAGGTTTCCGGGGCGCGGAGTGGACGACGGAAGTCTTAGACCTCGACGGCGACGGCCGCGAGGACATCCTCTGCGAAGGCGTCACGCCCTCCGACGGCGGCGCGGAGAGCCGCCGCTACGTCGTCTACGCGCCGCGTAAGCGCGAGACCTACAGCCTGCACCTCGCCCCGGACGCGTCGGGCGTGCACGCGCTGCGCGCCACCTGGTCGCCCAACACGCAGGGGGCCGAGGCGCAGCTCTTCCGCTACGCGCTGCGCCAGCGCGCCTTCGACAACTAGAGGCTGGAGACTGGGGGCTAGTTAAAGAGCCTTGCCGTCGCGCCCTTCTTCATCAAGAGCGGCCGACGACAAGGCTCAACTTCTGACTTCTAACCTCTGACCCCTGCTCTTTACCGTCAGAAGATGTCGGGGAGGAATTCGCGGACGAGGTTGCCGATGGCGCCGGAGACGAAGGACATGCCGAAACGCTTGAGCGTGGCGTCGGCGCCGATGCGGTCGTGGTCGGGCGTGCTGCGCTCCCAGACGTTGGCGAGCGAGCTTGCGGTCGCCGCGCCGGCGAAGCGCGAGAAGTTGGGCTGGAGGTTCCCGTTGTCGCCGCGTATCACGAAGAGGCGGCTGACGGCGTGCCCCACGCGACGGCCGACGCCCTTGTTCGGCGCGCGCTCGTAGCGAGGGTCTTGCTTGAAGAGCGCCGGGTAGAAGCCGTTGCCGAAGAGCCTGTAGGTCGTCCCGGTGGCGAAGACGCGCGCGGTGCGTGAGCCCCAGTCGGCCACCTCGTCGCCGCCGTCCTTGTGCGGCAGACGGTCTTCGCCCATCTGCGTTATCCCGGCGTTGAAGGCGGCGACGGCGTAAGGCGTGGGGCTCAGGAAGGCTCCGCGGAAAGCGCGCTTGATTTTCTGCTCGCCCGTCAGCGGCGTGCGCTGTGTCGGCTGCGGCGTCGGCGCCGGCTGTTGCCGCGCGCCGTCGGTCTGCGCGTCCTGCACGCCGGCCGCGCGCTCTTCGGTACGGGCGGGCGCGTCCGGCTCCGGTTCTTCGACCTGCGCGCGCGTTGACGCGGCGGCGGAAACTAAAAGAGCCAGCGCGAGCAGCGCCGGCGACAGACGTTTGAAAGGCTTCGGCATCCTTTTCCTCCGGTACAGGAAACTCTGGTGGCTTGCGCCGGCATTGTAACTCAACATCGCGCGTGTCTCCGATTGCCCCGCGCGGCCGTCCCGACTAAAATTTCGGCGCGGCGTGTCTTCCGCCCCGCTGGCTCTCATCCGTGGTTCGTGTGACGTTCTGACAGGAGTCTCCCGATGTACTTTAAACAGTTCTACCTCGGTTGTTTGGCGCACGCCTCCTACCTCGTCGGCTCGGGCGGCGAGGCCGCGGTCATAGACCCGCAGCGCGACGTTGTGCAGTACGTCGAGGAGGCCGAGGCGCAGGGGCTGAAGATTAAGTACGTCGTCGAGACGCACCTCCACGCCGACTTCGTGAGCGGCCACACAGAGCTTGCCGCGCGCACCGGCGCGGAGATAGTCATCGGCGCGAAGGCCGGCGCGCGCTTCCCGCACCGCGCCGTCGGCGACGGCGACGAACTGCATCTGGGCGGAGTCCGCATCCGCGTGCTTGAGACGCCCGGGCACACGCCCGAGAGCATCTCGCTCGTCATCATCGACACCGAAGTCTCGCCCGAGCCGCAGAAGGTTCTGACCGGCGACACGCTCTTCGTCGGCGACGTGGGACGCCCAGACCTCGCGGGCGCGCGCGGTCTCACGCCGCAGCAGATGGCCGGGATGCTCTACGAGAGTCTGCACGGCAAGCTCCTCAAACTCGACGACGCGGTCGAGGTCTGGCCGGCGCACGGCGCGGGCTCGATGTGCGGGCGCAACATCTCGAAGGAGACTTCTTCGACCATCGGCCAGCAGCGCCGCTCCAACCACGCGCTCGCGCCGATGGCGCGCGACGAGTTCGTCCGCCTGATGACGACCGATTTGCCCGAAGCGCCCGCTTACTTTCCAGTTGACGCGGAGATAAACCGCGCGGGCGCGCCGCCGCTCACGGAGCTTCGACGCCCCGCCGCGCTCATCCCGCAGCAGGTCGCGGCCTACGCCAACCTCGGCTACGTCGTCCTCGACGTGCGCCCGGCCGCGGAGTTCGGCGCGGGTCACGTCACCGGCGCACTCAACGTCGGGCTCGGCGGCCAGTTCGCGAGCTGGGCCGGCGCGCTGATTCCGCTGGGCAGCCCTCTCATCGTCGTCGCGGCCGACGAGGCGCAGGTTGACGAGGCCGTGACGCGGCTCGCGCGCGTCGGGCACGACTCGGTGCGCGGCTACCTGCGCGGCGGGATGGACGCTTGGCGCGAGGCCGGCTTCGAGGTCTCCGAGGTCGAGCAGGTCTCGGTCGCGGAGCTGCGCCGCATGCTCGAAGACGTGGCAGACCTGCAAGTGCTCGACGTGCGACGCCCGGCCGAGTTCGCCGCCGGCCACGCGCCGCGCGCGTGGAGCGCGCCCCTCTCGCCACGCCTGAGCGAAGAGGCTGTGGGGCTCGACCCCGCGCGCCCGCTCGCGGTCATCTGCGCGGGCGGCTACCGTTCGAGCGCCGCCACGAGCCTGCTGCGCCCGCTCGGCTTCCGACACCTCTACAACGTCGAGGGCGGAACGGGCGCGTGGCTCTCCGCCGGCTACCCCGTCGAGAAGCCGGCCGCCGCCCTCTGACCCGCTTCGCAAACTGCTAAGCACGCCCGCGCCGCTCGCCTTTTGCAAGTCGGCCGCACCCTCGTCTCTACAAATCAGCGCGTAAACTCATTCCGCGCGTCCGGCATGGGGCTTGATGAACTCGTCGGCGAAGGCGCGCCGTCGAGCGCGCCGCGAGGAGGTCAAGCTCATGACGGAAACGCGTGTGTCGAAAGGTCGTGTGGTTTTGGCGGGCGGAAGCGGATTTCTCGGGCGCGCGCTGGCCGAAGAGTTCGGGCGCGCAGGCTACGAGCCGGTTGTGCTGACGCGCAGGGCCGGCAAGAACTCGCGCGTGCGTCAGGTCGAGTGGGACGGCCGCACGGTCGGCGCGTGGGCGCGCGAGCTTGAGGGCGCGGCAGCGGTCGTCAACCTCACAGGGCGCAGCGTCGATTGCCGGCACACGTTGAAGAACAGGCGCGAGATTGTCGAGTCGCGCGTCCGTTCGGTCGAGGCGGTCGGGCGCGCGATACAGGAGTGCGCGGAGCCGCCAAAGGTTCTGGTGCAGGCCGGCTCGCTCGCCGTCTACGGCGACGCGGGCCGCCGCCTTTGCGACGAGACCGCCCCGGCCGGCCGCGGCTTCCCCGTCGAAGTCTGTCAGCTTTGGGAGCGCGCGTACGACTCGCTTGAGCTTCCGGGCACGAGAAAGGTTCTGCTCCGCATCGGCTTCGTCCTCGGGCGCGACGGCGGCGCGCTGCCGACGCTGGCGCGGCTCGCGCGGCTCTACCTCGGCGGCACCGTGGGCGACGGGCACCAGTACATAAGCTGGCTCCACGTCCGCGACTTCTGCCGCCTCGTCCTCTGGTGCGTCGAGCGCGCGGAAGCCGAAGGCGTCTACAACGCGACGGGGCCATGCCCCGTCACCAACGCCGAGTTCATGTGCGAGCTGCGCTGCGCGCTCAAGCGACCGTGGAGCCCGCGCACGCCCGCGTGGTTCGTCCGCCTCGGCGCGTTCTTCATGAGGACGGAGCCCGCCCTCGCGCTCGAAGGCCGCCGCTGCATCCCCGACCGCCTCGTCGAGTCGCATTTCAAATTCCTCTACACCAACCTTGAAAGCGCGCTCGCCGACCTTCTACAGCCGCGCGCGGTCGAGCCGGAGCCGCGTGCCGAGAGACGTGCGGTGGTATCTCCGCGCGAGCGCGAGGTGACGGCCGCTGGCGTGGCGAAGGAGCGGAAGCGCCTGAGCGCCGCCCACGGCGCGCGCTGAACGCGGGGCTTTAAAACCCCCGCGTCGCGCATTGCCGTTTGACGCCCCCGCCGTATCCGTTTAGCATCGCAGGCGTCCCCCGAAAATTCGCCGCGCGCCGGAGGGTGCTCGCCATCGACTGGGTCAACGCCGTCGTCCACAGCAAGTGGTTCGAGCTGTTCCTGATCGTCTTCGTCGCCACCTTCCACGGCTACGGCGCGGCGTGGCTCGCCGTGCGGATGCTCTTCCGCCCGCACCGGCCCGTCAAAATCTTCGGGCTGACGGTCTGGCCGCAGGGCATGATCCCGCGCCACCGCGAGCGGCTCGCCGCGACCATCGGCCACGCCGTCGGCAACGAGTTGGTCTCGCAGGAGACGGTCGTCCACGCGCTGTTCGAGACCGGCTTCTTCCGCCGCAAGGTCGATTCCTTCGTCAGCGCCTTCACCGACGAGCTGCTTGAGAAGAACTACACCACGGCGCTCGACGCGCTCCCGAAGTCGGTGCGCGCGCCCGTCCTCGACGCGCTCGCCGCGCTCCAGATGCGCATCGCCGAGCACATCGCCGGCGCGCTCAAGAGCGAGGAGACGGCCGAGGCCGTCGCGCGCTTCGTCGACCGCCGCGTCGACGAAATCCTCTCGCAGCGCCTCTCCGAGATGGTGGGCCACGAGACGTTCGAGCAGGCGCTCGGCTTCGTCGAGAACCGCTTCCGCGGCGTCGTCAACGAGCGCGGCTTCGAGTCGAAGGTGCGCGAGTTCGTCTCGTCACGCGTCGACGAGCTGGCGCAGAGCCGCGCGACGCTCGCCGAGATGTTCACGCCCGAGACGGTCGCCGTCATCAAGGAGCGCATCGACAGTCAGGTGCCCCCCGTCGTCGCCAAGCTCACCGAGATCGCCACCAACAGGGAGACGCGCAAGCAGATCGGCACGCTCATCAAGCGCGAGGTGGACGACTACTACCAGCAGCTCAACTTCTTCAAAAAGATTTTCATCTCGCGCGAGCGCATCCACGGCGAGGTGGACGAGCTAATCAACAAGACGCTGCCGCGCCGCGTCGAAGAGTTCCTCTCGGGCGAGGCGTTCGAGCATCAGGCCGAGGAGTTTTTGAACTCGACCATCGACGGCGTGCTCGCGCGCCCCGTCAACGAGCTGGTCGGCAACGTCGCGCCCGACAAGCTCGAACTGATTAAAGACCAGATCGCGGAGCGCATCCTTTCGGTCGCGCGCAGCCCGGAGCTTTCGACCTCGGTCTCGGCCTACGCGACCGACGCGCTCGAACGTCTCAGGCCGCACACGCTGCGCGCGCTCCTCGAACACGCGCGGCCGGACTCGGCCGAGCAGTTGAAGAGTTTTCTGGCGCGCGGCCTAATGGGCGTGCTCTCGCGCGACGAGACGGCGCGGATGGTCAACGCCATTCTCGCCTCGCAGGTCGAGAAGCTTCTGGTCAGGCCCATCGGGCGCGTCGGCGACCTCGTGCCCGAGGAGAAGGTCAGGCGCGCCACGCTCCTGCTCTCCGACCGCATCGAGTCGGCCGCGCGCGAGCGGCTGCCGCAGGCCATCGCCGAGTTCGACATCGGCCGCATCGTGCAGGAGAAGGTCTCGGGCTACCCCATCACGAAGCTCGAAGACCTCGTGCTCTCGGTCGCCAAGCAGCACCTGCGCACCATCGAGCTTTTCGGCCTCCTCATCGGCTTCGTCATCGGCGTCGCGCAGGCCGGCTACCTCTACTTCCGCCTCATGTGGCGCTGAATGGGTTAGAATAAGCCCCACCTTTAGACCGACACGCCGGGAAGAAGTTTTTCGATGAAACCCGCCCCGCACTCCACGGGCCAGCGCGCGCCGCGCATGTGGCTGCCTTACGCGGTCCTCGCCGTGGTGGCGCTACTGACGGCCGCCATCGCGTGGGACGTGCGCAGCTCTTCCGAGGCGAACGACCACCTCCGCTTCGAGAACGCCGCGCGCGGCACCGAGGACGACGTGCGCTACCGGCTCCAGACTTACGCCGGCATCCTGCGCGCGGGCGCGGGCCTCTTCGCCGCCGACCGCGAGGTCAGCCGCGAAGAGTTCCGACGCTTCGTCGAGCGGGTCGGCGTCGCCGAGACCTACCCGGGCATTCAGGGCGTCGGCTTTACGGCGCGCGTACGCGCGGGCGAGGCGGGCGCGTTCCTCGAATCGATGCGGCGGCAGGGTCTGGAAAACTTTCAACTGAGACCCGCGGGCGAGCGCGAAGAGTACCAGCCCGTTACGTACATCGAGCCCTCGAACGCGCGCAACCTCTCCGCCCTCGGCTTCGACATGCTCTCCGAGGAGTCGCGGCGCGAGGCGATGTGGCGCGCGCGCGACACGGGGCAGCCGGCCGCGTCGGCGCGCGTCACGCTCGTCACCGAGACCGACGAGCGGAAGCAGGCGGGCTTCCTCATCTACGTCCCCGTCTACCGCGGCGGCGGCGTCCCCGTGGACGTTGAAGGGCGGCGCGTTGCGCTGCGCGGGTTCGTCTACGCGCCGTTCCGCGCGGACGACCTGCTGCGCGGCATCTTCGGCAACGAGCGCAACCCGCTCGTGGACTTCCGCCTCTACGACGGAGACGCGGCGCGGGCCGAGGAGGCCGAGCGGCTGTTGGGCGGCGACGGCGCGCGCGAGCCGGAAGCCGGGAGGCGCGCGAACGAGAGGCTGCTCCACACGACCTACGAGTACGGCGCGGAGTCGGACGCGTACAACCGCCGCCCGCGCTTCCGCCGCGTGTCGACCATCGACACGGAGGGCCGCCCGTGGACGCTCGTCTTCACGCCGCGCCACGGCTCGGCGGTCGCGCACGGCGACCGCGGCTGGGCCTTCGTCCTGCTCACTGGTGTAGCGTTCGGGCTCGCGCTCTTCTTCGTCACGCGCGCGCAGGTTCGCGCGCGCGCGC
>JBEVKV010000460.1:0-23484 GCA_040509515.1 Pyrinomonadaceae bacterium
CTGGCGGAGATGGGCGACAAGACGCAGCTCGCGGCGATGACGATGGCCGCCGAGACGAAGCGGCCGCTGACGGTCTTTCTCTCGTCGGCGCTGGCGCTCGTCTGCGTCTCGGCGCTCGGCGTCGCGGTCGGCGGCGCGCTCGGCCACTACCTGCCGCTCGAATGGATTCGGCGCGTGGCGGCCGTCGGCTTCATCGCCATCGGCGTCCTCATCCTGCTCGACAAGTTCTGACACGGAGCTTGCCGAGTTGAGGCGTCGGAGAGTATCTTTAGCGGCGATGCTGGGAAGGCTCACAAAAGTTGTGACGCGACTGCTGCTGGCGGCGACGCTCGTCGGCGCGACGGCCGCCGCGTCTCTGGCCGCGCCCGGCGGCGGCGGCCGCGCGGAGTGCCCGATGAGCCGCGCGCACGGTTGCTGCAAGAAGGCGCGCCGCAACGTTCGCTCGACGAGCGCCGCCCCGGCCGCGCGGCTCTGCTGCGTCACCAACTACCCGCAGCCCGCGCCGACCGGGAGCAACTTCACGCTCCGCCCGGCCTACGGCACGGCGAGCGCCCCGCGTCCGCCCGCGACCGCGGCGACCGCGACGCCCGCCGCCGAACGCGCGCGCGCCTACGCGCCGCCCTTCCAGCCCACACACTCGCCGCCCGCTTACATACAGCACGCGGCATTTCTGATCTAGACGCTTCCGAGGCCGTAGTGTGTCCGCCGAGCCGCCGAGGCCCGCCTAAGTCACGCGTGTGTCTGTGCGCGCGCGTCTCGCGGCCGAACCTCACGGCGCGCGCCGGACGACGCCACGGCCTTTCCCCATTCCACAACCAGACCAGTTAGACGTGCGCGCACGCCCCGCGCTCCCGAAGGTGCGCCGGCGTCGGCGCGGCCGCGAGTGTTCGAGGGTTCGACCGCGGGACGTGAAGGCAGAGTTTGAAGAGAACGGAGGATGGTTAAAGTGAAAAGGTTAATCGCGACAATCGGCACACTGGCGCTCTTCGCCGCGCTGGCGGCGTGCGGCTCCGGCGGCGGGGCGGCGAAGGAGTTCGCGACCGGCAAGGTCGGGAACATGACCGTGACGCTCGCCAATTCGGCGGGCGTGCTCCGGTACGGCGAGCAGGAACTGACGGTCACCTTCAAGGACGCCTCGGGCAAGGCCGTCGACGTGGGCTCGGCCTCGCTCAACTTCCACATGCCGGCGATGGGGTCGATGCCCGTGATGAACGACCCGGCGACGCTCACGACGACCTCGACGCCCGGCGTCTACGGTGGCAAGGTCAAGCTGGAAATGGCCGGCGAGTGGCAGGCGCAAATCGCCTACGAAGGCCCGGCCGGCTCGGGCAAAGGCTCCTTTCCGGTCACGGCGCAGCCGTGAAGGAGTGATAAGTGATGGGTGATAAGTGATGAGAAAGGAGAAGTCCCGGCCTTCCTCTTATCAACTCTTATCGCCGCTTATCACTCATCACTTATCACCCATCACTTCCTTATGATTTCAAAGCTCATCGAGCTTTCGATGCGGAACCGCGGGATAGTCGTCGCGGTCTACGCGGCGCTTGCGGCGTGGGGCTACTGGGCGCTGCTCTCGACGCCCATCGACGCCATCCCGGACCTGTCCGACAATCAGGTCATCGTCTTCACCGACTGGCCGGGGCGCTCGCCGCAGGAGGTCGAAGATCAGGTGACGTACCCGCTCGTCACCAACCTGCAAGGCTTGCCGGGCGTCCGCGTCGTGCGCGCGTCGTCGGCCTTCAGCTTCTCGATGGTCAACGTCATCTTCGAGGACGACGTTGAACTCTACTGGGCGCGCACGCGCGTCCTCGAACGTCTCAACTTAGTCTCCGCGCAACTCCCCGCAGGCGTCACGCCGACGCTCGGGCCGGACGCGACGGGCGTCGGGCAGGTCTTCTGGTACACGCTTGAGAGCGACCGTCACAACCTGCGCGACCTGCGCTCTTTGCAGGACTGGTTCGTCCGCTACCAGCTCAACTCCGTGCCGGGCGTGGCCGAGGTGGCGTCGGCCGGCGGCTACGTCCAGCAGTATCAGGTGGACGTTGACCCGAACCGCCTGCGCGCCTACAACCTCCCGCTCTCGGCCGTGGTCGAGGCCGTCGGCCGCTCGAACACGAACGTCGGCGGGAACGTCGTCGAGCAGGCCGGGCAGTGGGCGGTGGTGCGCGGCATCGGTTTGATTGAATCGACGGCCGACGTGGAGAACATCGTCCTCGGCGCGCAGAACGGCACGCCCGTCTACGTGCGTAACGTCGCGACGGTGAAGCTCGGCAGCGCGTTCCGCACCGGCGCGCTCGACAAGAACGGCACGGAGGCGGTGGGCGGCGTGGTCGTCGCGCGCTACGGCGTCAACGTCCTCGAAGTCATCGAGTCGGTCAAGCGCAAGCTCGAAGAATTAAAGCCGGGGCTGCCCGAGGGCGTGCGCGTCGTGCCCTTCTACGACCGCACGCAGCTCATCAACCGCGCCACCGACACGCTCAAGTGGGCGCTCGTCGAGGAGTTGATTCTCGTCACGCTCGCCAACCTCATCTTCCTCGCGCACTTCCGCTCGGTGCTCATCGTGACGGTGCCTTTGCCGCTCGCCGTCCTCTTCTCGTTCCTCTTCATGCGGTACTTCGGCATCACGTCGAACATCATGTCGCTGGCCGGCATCGCCATCGCCATCTCGGACTTGGTGGACGCCGGCATCGTCGTCACCGAGAACGCCTACCGCGCGATTGAGAAGGACGGGATCGACACGCGCGACCGCGCGGCCGTGTGGCGCGCGGTGCTCGACGCGACGAAGACGGTGGGGCTGCCCATCTTCGCGTCGATGGCCATCATCGTGCTGGCCTTCATGCCGGTCTTCGCGCTGACGGGGCAGGAGGGCAAGCTCTTCCACCCGCTCGCCTTCACCAAGACGTTCGCGATGTTCGGCGCGGCCTTCATGGCCGTGACGCTCGTCCCCGTGCTCTGCACGTACTTCCTCGGCGGCCGGCTCCACCCGGAGGAGTGGAACCCCATCATGCGCTTCCTGCGGCGCGTCTACCGCCCGGCGCTTCATTGGGCCGTGCGGCACCGCGTCGTCACCGTCAGCTTAGCCGTCGCGCTCTTCGCGGGCGCCGTGCTGGTCTCGACGCGCATCGGCAGCGAGTTCATGCCGCCGTTGAACGAGGGCGATTTGATGTACATGCCGGTCACAGACCCGGCCATCTCCATCGACGAGGCGCTGCGGATTCTGAGCCGGCAGGACGAGATTCTGAAAAGCTTCCCCGAAGTCGAGTGGGCCGTCGGCAAGGCCGGCCGCGCCGAGACTTCGACCGACCCGTCGCCCGTCAACATGAACGAGACCATCGTCCACCTGAAGCCCGAAGAGCAGTGGCGCGACGGGATGACGCGCGAGCGTCTGGTGGCCGAGATGGACGCGGCGCTCAGGATGCCGGGCGTCACGAACATCTGGACGCAGCCCATCATCAACCGCATCGAGATGTTGGCGACGGGGATGCGCTCGCAGGTCGGCGTCAAAATCTTCGGCAACGACATCAAGACTTTGGAAGAGACTTCGCGCCGCATCGCCGACGCCCTCCGCACGGTGCCGGGCGCGGCCGACGTGTACCCCGAGCAGATCGGCGGCACGCCCTACATCGACATCCGCGTCAACCGTCAGGCGGCCGCGCGCTTCGGCATCGACGCCGCGACGATTCAGGAGGCGGTCGAGCGCGGCATCGGCGAGACCAACCTGACCGTGACCATCGAGGGACGGCGGCGCTTTCCCGTCCGCGTCCGCTACGCCGAGGAGTTCCGCAACTCGCCCCGGGCCATCGCGGAGATTCCCATCACCTCGCCCGCGGGCGTCCCCGTACCCTTAGGGCAGGTCGCCGACATACGCACGGTCGAGGGGCCTTCGATGATTCAGAGCGAGAACGGGCTGCTGCGCGGCACCGTGCTTTTGAGCGTCCGCGGGCGCGACATCGGCGGCTTTGTCGAGGAGGCGAAGGGGGCCATCGCGGCGCGCGTCGAGATGCCGGCCGGCTACTACTTCCAGTGGAGCGGGCAGTACGAGAATCAGGAGCGCGCGCGCAAGCGGCTGCTCGTCGTCGTCCCCATCGTCATCGTCATCATCTTCGCGACGCTCTACCTGACCTACAACTCCGTGCTCGAAGCGGCGCACGTCCTGCTGGCCGTCCCGTTCGCGCTGACGGGCGGGTTCTACCTGCTCTGGATGCTCCGTTACAACTTCTCGGTCGCGGTCTGGATCGGCTTCATCGCGCTCTTCGGCGCGGCGGTGCAGACGGCGATTGTGATGGTCGTCTACCTTGAGGAGGCGGTCGAAAGGAAGAAGAAGGAGCTGGGGCGTCTGACGCGCGAGACGCTGCTGGAGGCGGTGACCGAGGGGGCGCTGCTGCGGCTGCGGCCGAAGGTGATGACGGTCTCGACCATCGTCGTCGGACTGCTCCCCATCATGTGGTCTACGAGCGCCGGCTCGGAGGTGATGAAGCCGCTGGCGACGCCCGTCTTCGGCGGGATGCTTTCGAGCCTGTTCCATGTGCTCATCGTCACGCCGGTCATCTTCTTCTGGCTGAGGGAGAGAGAGTTGAAGCGCGAAGAAGGGGCCTGAAGCCGGGAGGGGCGTGCTGAAGATATGAAGGCGAAGGGAAGTTACTTGAAGTCGGCGGCGGCGCTCGCGCTCGTTCTGGCGTGCTCGGCGTCGGCCGCGGCGCAGACGGCGACCGACGTGCCGGACGCGCGGCGTCCACGCGCGGACGAGCCGGCCGTCGGGCTCTACTTCGACCCCGCGAGCGGGGTGACGGCCGACGAGGCCGTGGCGCGCGCGCTCGCCGCCAACGGCGAGCTGCTGGCGATGCGCAAGGAGGTCGAGTCGGCGCGCGCGCTCGTCAAACAGGCCGGCTTTCGCGCCAACCCGCGCTTAGACGTGTGGGGCGCGAAGGCCGTGAACATGCCCGACGGCGAGCTGATGGTCGAGGGGATGCTGCCGCTTGAGCTGGGCGGCCGCCGCGCGGCGCGCGTGCGCGTGGCCGAGCGCGAGGTCGAGGTCAGGGAGGCCGCGCTCGCCGACCGCGAGCGCGTAGTCGCCGCCGAGGTGCGCGCGAAGTTCGGCGAGGCGCTGGCCGAAGTCCTCAAGCTCGGCGTGACCGAGGAGCTTCTGAACAACAGCCAGCGCGGCTACCGGCTCGTTGTCGCGCGCGTGCTCGAAGGGCGCACCGCGCCGCTCGAACAGAATCAGGTGCTCGTCGAGGTCAACCGCCTGCGCTCGATGCGCGAGACGGGACGCGGCCGCGCGGAGGTGGCGCTGCTTGAGCTGCGCAACCTCATGGGCGCGGAGCCGTCCGAGCCCCTACGCCTGCGCGGCGACTTCGACGGCCTCATCGACCCGCTGCCCTCGCTGACCGAAGCGACCACGCGCGCACTCGCCGCGCGCGCCGACATCCTCGCCGCGCGCGCCGCGGAGGCGCTGGCCGAGTCGCGCATCGCGGAGGCGCGCGCAGGGGGGCGCGCCGACGCCGAGGTGCGCGCCGGCTACCAGCGGATGCGCACCGGCTCGATGCTCGAAGGCGTGGACGGGACGGGCCGCCCCGCGCCAATCGAAGCCGCGAGCACGGCGAACTCGGTCACCTTCGGCGTCACGGTCGTACTGCCCGTGCGCGACAAGAACCTCGGCGCGATAGAGGCCGCGGCCGCCGACCTCGAAGCCGCCCGGCGCAGGCGCGAGTTTCTTGAGCTGACCGTCAGGCGCGAGGTGGCGGCCGCCTACGCCGCTTACGAGGCGGCGGCGCGCGCCTCGGAAATCTACCGCGTCGGCGTGCGCGGGCAGGCCGACCAGAACTTGACGGTCATCCGCAAGACCTACGAGCTGGGCTCGAAGACGCTGCTCGACTACATCGCCGAACAGCGCCGCTACATCGAGCTTGAGAACGACTACGTCGAGTCAGTCCTCCAGACCTACCTCGCGCGCGTGCGCGTGGCGAGCGCCTCGGCCGCGCCGGGGCTTGTGGCGAGGTGACGCGGGAAGAGAAGATGAGCGAGAAACCCGAAGCGACCGAAGAGGCGAGCGAGCTGACCGTCGAGAAGACGGTCGAGGCGACGACGGAGAAGACGCCCGGCGCGATTGTCGAGAGACGCGTCGAGCACGCGGGCGTCGTCTCGCGCGCGCCGCGACGCGGGAACAGGGCGGCCGTCGCGGCGGTCGTCGCCGTCTTCGCGCTGGCGGCCGTCGGGCTCCTGCTCTGGTGGCTCGGCTATCTCGGCGAACGTGGCGGCGCGGGGCGCGTCGTCACGGCCCCGCGCACCGTCACGTTCGACCAGCCGGGCTCGCCGGGCGCGTCGCCGGGCGCGGGCGCGGCGGCGGCCGGGCCGGGCGAGGCGACGCTGACCGTCACGCCCGAGGTGGCCGCGCGCGCCGGGATTCAGGTCGAGCCGGTCGGCGAACAGCTCGCGCCCGAAGCGTCGCAGCAGGCGGCGAACGGCGTCGTGCAGGCCAACGCTTACCGCTCGACGCCCGTGCTCTCTCTGGTCGGGGGCCGGCTGTTGAGCGTGTCGGCCGAGGCGGGGCAGGAGGTGCGGCGCGGGCAACAGCTCGCGGTCGTCTTCAGCGACGAGCTGGCGATGGCGCAGTCGCGCTACCTCGCGGCGCAGGCCGAGCTGGAAGAGCACCACAAACACCACGCGCGCACCGCCACCCTCATCGAGATCGGCGCGGCGAGCCGCGAGGAGTTCGAGCAGGCCACGTCCGTCCTGAAGAAGGCCGAGGCCGAACTCGCCGCGCAGCGGCAGCGGCTCCTGCTCTTAGGGCTGACGCCGCAGCGCGTGGCGGCGCTGCGCGGGCCGGCGCAGGTCAGTTCCGAAGTCGCGCTCGCCGCGCCCTCCGCGGGCACGGTCATCAGCCGCGCGGCCAACCCGGGCGAGGTCGTCGAGGCCAACAAGGAAATCCTCCGCGTCGCAGACCTCTCGAACGTCTGGGTCGTGGCGCAGGTCTTTGAGAAAGACCTCGCGCGCGTCCGCGTCGGGAGCGGCGCGAGCGTGACTTCGGACGCGTACGCGGGGCGCGTCTTCCGCGGGCGCGTCACCTACGTCGACCCGCAACTCGACCCCGCGACGCGCACGGCGCAGGTGCGCGTCGAGGTCTTGAACCCGGGGCAGGCGCTCAAGCTCGGGATGTACGTCGGCGTCGGCTTCGGCGCGCTGGGGACGGCCGAGGCGACCGCGCCGACCGTGCCCGCCTCGGCCGTGCAGACGGTGGGCGGCCGCACCGTCGTCTTCCTCGCCACCACCGACCCGAACGTCTACGTCATGCGCCCCGTCCGGCTCGGCGCGGAGGCCGGCGGGCGCTACCCCGTGCTCGAAGGCTTGTTCGTCGGCGACCGCGTCGTCACCGCCGGCAGCTTCATGCTCCGCGCCGAATGGCTCAAGCTCCACCCGGAAGGATGAGCGAAGGATGAAGGCGGAACGCGCTCCGTGTGGACGTTGCCCTCAAGTGAGGTTTGGAGTAGGCTTGCGGCCCTCGAAAGCTCTCCCCGGACGGCCGCGCCGACGACGCGCCGGACGACACCCGCCAGCAACCGAGGAAGGAAATTCGTCGTGTCACAGCAGCAAGCTCACAAGTGGGTCTACCTGTTCGAGGAGGGGGACGGCGGCGCGCGCACGCTGCTCGGGGGCAAGGGCGCGGGGCTCGCCGACATGACGAGGGCCGGGCTGCCCGTCCCGCCCGGCTTCGTCGTCACGACCGAGGCGTGCAACGCCTACTACGCCACGGGGAAGAGCTTCCCCGCAGGCATGTGGGAGCAGGTCATTGAGGGGCTGCGCGCGGTCGAGACAAAGACGGGGAAGAAGTTCGGCGACCCGGAGAGCCCTCTGCTCGTCTCGGTGCGCTCGGGCGCGCCCTTCTCGATGCCGGGCATGATGGACACCGTCCTCAACCTCGGGCTGAACGAGCAGACCGTGCAGGGGCTCGCCACGCAGACCGGCGATTTGCGCTTCGCGCTCGACGCTTACCGGCGCTTCGCCACGCTCTTCGCGGAGATCGTGATGGGCGTCGCGCACGAGAAGTTCGAGCGCGTGATGGAGCGCTACAAGGCGCAGACCGAGGGCGGGCGCGACACGGATTTAAGTCCCGAACAGCTCCGCGACATCATCGCCGCGCAGAAGCAGATCATCTTCTCCGACCAATCGGGCCTCGCCATCCCCGAAGACCCTTACGAGCAGTTGCGCGTCGCCATCGCCGCCGTCTTCAACTCGTGGATGGGGCGGCGCGCGTGCGACTACCGGCGCGTTAACCGCATCCCCGACGACCTCGGCACCGCCGTCAACGTGCAGGCGATGGTCTTCGGCAACATGGGCGCGGAGTCCGGGACGGGCGTGGCCTTTACGCGCAACCCTTCGACCGGCGAGAAGAAGCTTTACGGCGAGTACCTCCTCAACGCGCAGGGCGAGGACGTGGTCGCCGGCTTGCGCACGCCGAACCCCATCAGCCAGCTTGATGAGGAGCTGCCCGCCGTCTACAAGCAGTTCGAGGAGATCACGGGCCTCCTTGAGCGCCACTACCGCGACATGCAGGACGTGGAGTTCACCATCGAGCGCGGGCGGCTCTGGATGCTACAGACGCGCACGGGCAAGCGGACGGGAGCCGCGGCCGTCCGCGTCGCGGTGGACATGGTTCACGAAGGTCTCATCGACAAGGCCACGGCCGTCCGCCGCGTCACGCCCGACCAGCTCGACCAACTCCTCCACCCGGCCGTCGACCCGAACGCCGACGCCAAAGTCATCGCACAGGGCCTGCCCGCCAGCCCCGGCGCCGCGCAGGGCAAAGTCGTCTTCGACCCCGACGAGGCCGAAGAACTCGCGCGCGAAGGCGAGCAGGTCGTCCTCGTCCGACAGGAGACCAGCCCCGACGACTTCCACGGCATGGTCGCCGCCCAGGCCATCGTCACCGCGCGCGGCGGGATGACATCTCACGCGGCGGTCGTGGCGCGCGGGATGGGGAAGTCGTGCGTGTGCGGGGCGAGCGTTTTGAACATCGACTACGGGCAGCAGCAGTTCAACGTGAACGGGACGGTCGTTCCCAAAGGCGAGTGGATAACCGTCGACGGTTCGACGGGGCGCGTGTTTTTGGGGCGCGTGCCGACCGTGCAGCCGGCGCTCGGCGACGACTTCCGCGAGCTGATGACGTGGGCCGACGAGCTGAGGCGGCTGCGCGTGCGCGCCAACGCCGACACGCCGCACGACGCGCGGGTGGCGCGCGAGTTCGGCGCGGAGGGCGTCGGGCTGTGCCGCACCGAGCACATGTTCTTCGGCGACGAGCGGCTGGCCGCGATGCGCGAGATGATTCTGGCCGACGGCGTGGGCGCGCGCGAGAAGGCGTTAGAGCGCCTGTTGCCGCTCCAGAAGAACGACTTCGCCGGCATCTTCCGCGCGATGAAGGGGCTGCCCGTCACCATCCGCCTGCTCGACCCGCCGCTCCACGAGTTCCTGCCGAACATGGAGGAGCTGTTGGGCGAGCTCTCCGAGCTGAAGATGTCTCTGCAGCGCGCGGGCTCGATACGAGAGATGGACAGGACGCTCGACTCCATCGACGGCAAGCGTAAGCTGCTTCAGCAGGTCGAGCGTCTGCGCGAGGCCAACCCGATGCTCGGCCACCGCGGCTGCCGCCTCGGGCTCATCTACCCCGAGGTGACGCGCATGCAGGTGCGCGCCATCTTCGAGGCGGCGTGCGTCGTCGCGGGCGAGGGGCTTGAGGTGAAGCCCGAGATCATGGTGCCGCTCGTCTCGGCCGCCGAAGAGCTTCGCAATCAGGCCGGGCTCATCCACGAGGTCGCGCGCGAGGTGCTGGGCGAGCACGGGATGAACATCGACTACACGGTCGGGACGATGATCGAGCTGCCGCGCGCCGCGCTCACGGCCGACCGCATCGCGGAGTTCGCGGACTTCTTCTCGTTCGGCACCAACGACCTGACGCAGACGACCTTCGGGCTCTCGCGCGACGACTCGGGGCGCTTCCTCTCGAAGTACGTCGAGGTGAAGATTCTGCCCGACGACCCGTTCCAGGTCTTAGACCGCGACGGCGTCGGCCAGTTGGTGAAGATGGGCACGGAGCGCGGCCGCTCGGTCAAGCCGGGGCTCAAGGTCGGCATCTGCGGCGAGCACGGCGGCGAGCCGCGCTCGATAGCCTTCTGCCACCTGACGGGTCTCGACTACGTCTCGTGCTCGCCCTTCCGCGTGCCCGTCGCGCGCCTCGCCGCCGCGCAGGCCGCGCTGGAGATGGCCGACGGCGCGGTCGCGGCCGACAAGTAGCACCGAAGGATTTGAGATTTGAAAGTTCAACTTTGAAATTGAGAGAGCAAGCCATCGCCGAGTTTCACGAGCTGCTCCGGTCGGACGAGAGTCTGACGGCGGGGCTGTTCGAGCGTTTGCGGGGCGCGATGCGCGAGCGGCGGCTCGTTTACGGCGGGCGCGAGCTGGGCGTCAGCCTGAGGCCGCACCTGCTCGACGCCGCGCAGTACGCGCGACTCGCGCACGCGTCCGAGACGCTGGCGGGCGCGTTCGAGAAGATGTCCGAGGCGATGGCGGAAGACCCGCGGCTGCTGGCGCGCGTCGGGATGACCGAGGCCGAGACGCGGCTCGCGCTCGTCGAGCCGGGCTACCGCTGCCCTTCGGTGACGGGACGCCTCGACGCCTTCGTCCACGGCGAGGAGGTCAAGTTCGTCGAGTACAACGCCGAGAACCCTTCGAGCCTCCACGACCAGGCGGGGCTCAACGAGGTCGGGTTCGAGGTCGGCGCGATGCGGCACCTCGCAGGCAAATACCGCCTGCGGCAGTTCGACCCGGCGGCGGCTCTGTTCGACGCGCTCGTCGAGACCTACGCCGAGTGGCGCGGCACGCGCGACGTGCCGCACGTCGCCATCGTCGACTGGGACAATTTGCCGACCGCCGACGAGTTCGAGCTGCTGCGCGAGTACTTCGAGGCGCGCGGCGTGCCGACCGTCGTCTGCTCGCCCGACGAGCTTGAGTACGACGGCCGCACCCTGCGCGCGGGCGACTTTAGAATCGACCTCGTCTACAAACGCGTCATCATCCACGAACTGCTCGCGGAGCGCGGCGAGTCGCACACGCTGCTGCGCGCCTACGCGGAAGGCCGCGTCTGCCTCGTCAACTCGCCGCGCTGTAAGCCGATACACAAGAAGGCCGCCTTCGAGCTGCTCACAGACGAGTGGGGCGAGCGCAACCTCGCGCCGGCCGAGCGCGAAGTCGTGCGCGCGTGCGTGCCGTGGACGCGGCGCGTGGCCGAGCGGCGGACGACGCGCGGCGGCGAGAGCGTCGACCTGTTTGAGCACGTCCGGCGCCACCGCGAAATTTTTCTGATGAAGCCGAACGACGACTACGGCGGGCGCGGGCTCGTCTTCGGCGCGCGCTCGACCGGCGCGGAGTGGGACGAGGCGCTCGCCCACGCGCTCGAAACCGACTACGTCGTGCAGGAGGTGCTCGAACTCCACACCGAAATCTTCCCCGTCTTCGGCGAGACGGCGTGGGCGCTCCAGCCGATGTACGTGGACACGAACCCCTTCCTCTTCCGGGGCCGCGTCGAGGGCGCGCTGGTGCGGCTCTCCGGCTCGCCCGTCGTCAACGTCACCTCCGGCGGCGGCGAGGCCGGCCTCTTCGTCGTCGAAGGACGACTCGAAAGCTAAAGGCGACTCCAAAGCCGGAAGCCCCTCCCGCCGCGGGCGCGAATGTTATAGTAGTCTCACCCTATGACTACCTCGTTCAGCCTGTTGATGCCGGAGGTGACGACGATCCTTTTCATCGCCGCCGTCGGGACGGCGTCGGGCGTCATCGTCGTCTACCTCTTCTGGTGGGCCAAGTCGCGCTACAAGCTTCTGACCGCGCCCGAGCGCCCCTTGCGTGCGCGCGCGGTCTCGCTCTGGCGCGACCCCGGCGCGGTCGAGCGGCTCGACTTCCGCGGCGGCCCCGGCGGGCGCGAGCGCGAGCCGCGTCCGCCCTTCCGCTTCGTCGAGGAGCACGACACGGGCTCGAACCCCTGCATGACGGTGCGCGACGCGCGGGGCCTGCGCTGGCGCGTGAAGTGGGGCGACGAGGTGAAGAGCGAGACGTTCTCGACGCGGCTGGCGTGGGCGGCCGGCTACCACGTCGAGGCCGCCTACTACGTCGCCTCGGGGCGCATCGAGGGCGCGGAGAATCTGGGGCGCGCGCGCTCCTGCGTCGCCGAGGACACGAGCTTTTCGGACGCGCGCTTCGAGTGGGACGAGGAGGGCGTGCGCAAGCTCTTCGACGAGCACGGCTGGTCGTGGGACGACAACCCGTTCGCCGGCACGAAGGAGCTGGCGGGTCTGAAGGTGCTGCTGATGCTCGTCTCGAACTGGGACAACAAGGACGTGCGCGACGTGGCGCGCGGCTCGAACACGGCGGTCTTCGAGCACACGCTCGCGGACGGTTCGATGGAGGCGCGCTACCTCATCATCGACTGGGGCGCTTCGATGGGAAAGACCGGGAGCCCCCTGACGCGCACCAAGTGGGACTGCGAGGGCTTCGCCGCGCAGAACGCGGACTTCGTGCGTGGGGTCGCGGGCGGGGTGTTGAGTTGGGGCTTCACGGGTCAGCGCACAGACGAGGCGACCGAAGGGATAGAGGTCGGACATGTGCGCTGGCTGATGCGCTACCTCGGGCGCGTCACCGACGCGCAACTGCGCGAAGGGCTGCTCGCCAGCGGCGCGACGCCGGACGAAGCCGGCTGCTTCACGCGCGCTCTGCGCGGGCGCATCGAACAGCTCGCGCGCGTCGCCGAGCAGGGCGACGACTACCGGCCGCCGGGGGGTTGAGGCCGGGCGGCGCGCGCTCTCTCAAGCGCCGGGGACGTGACCCGAGTCCTTCGGGTCGCCGCCGCCTTCGCCGCCGCCGGAGTCCTTCTTAATAACGCTGATGTGGCCGTCGCCTTCGAGGCGGCACACCTTCACCTCTTCGACGCTCTCCACGCCCTGCTCGCGCAGTTGGCTCATCAGCTCCTCGGTGGTAATCATCTCCTTACGCATGTTGCGGCGGATCATGCGCCCGTCCTTGACGAGCGGCAGCGGCGCGGGGCGCAGCAGGCGCTGGACGGCGGGGAAGCGGTAGCCGAGCCAGTCGAGGAAGAAGTCCCACGCGACGATGGTGCCGACGAGAACCGCGCCCTCGGTAATCGACTTGTAGTCGCTCGACATCGCGTTCTGCGCCGCGTCGGCGATGAGCACGACGACGAGCAGGTCGGAGATGCCCAAAGCGCCCGCCTCGCGCCGCAGCACGCGCAGCACGAAGAAGAGCATCAGGTAGACGAACGTCCCCCGCAAAACGATCTCCGCCAACGACACCGTCGGGACGAAGACCTCATTCCAGTCGATTCGGAAGATTGATTCCATGCGGGGCCGGAGTATACCACCGGACGGCCGTGCGTTCGCCGCCGCGTCTTCAGCGGCTGAAGAAGATGAGCGAGTGGAAGATGGCGACGACGAGCACGAGGCCGATGAAGTAGGCCGTGTAGCCGAAGAGCGAGGCGAAGAGGCGCTGGCGCGGCGTGGGCGGGCCGGTGATTATCTCTGATGGCAACGGCCGCAGGTCTGGACGAGGTTCGCGCGGTTGACCGAGGAGCGCGCGTCCTCGGGCGGGAGGTTCCTGTGCGGCGTGTGGCAGTCGGCGCAGGTGGCCGCCGGGCGGAAGCTTGGCGCACGTGGCGACGGCGTCCACGTTGAACTCGCGCGAATCCGATGGTGGCGTACACGCGCAGGGGTTGACCTCGCGGAGGCCGAGGCGACGCCCGCCAAACTCAGGACGGCCGCGCCGCGACGACGCCGCGCTCGAACAGTTCCGCTCCGGCATCGAGCAGGCGAAGATTGCCGCGCCGTCCGAGACCTCGCAGCTAAAGTCGGGAAGTAGTCCGGCTAACTGTGTTCGGCTTTGATTACCCGCGCGGCGGGACGACGTAGAGGAGGATGGCGATGTAGTGGCAGACGCTGCCGCCGAGGACGAAGAGGTGCCAGATGGCGTGGTGGTGCGGGATGCGGTGCGCCGCGAAGAAGAAGACGCCCGCCGTGTAGGCCAGCCCCCCGGCCGCGATCCACGCCAGCGCCGCCAGCGGGACGGCCTCTAAGATGGGCTTGACCGCGATGACGCACAGCCACCCGAGCACGACGTAAGAGCCGACGGCCACCGCGCGGAAGCGCGTCCCGCACAGCACGCGGAAGGCGATGCCGGCCAGCGCCAGACTCCACACCAGCCCGAACAGCGTCCAGCCCCACGGGCCGCGCAGCGTGACGAGCGTGAACGGCGTGTAAGTCCCCGCGATGAGCAGGTAGATGCCGCAGTGGTCGAGCGCCTGCGTCAGCCGCTTCGCGCGCGGCGTGCGCGCCCCGTGGTAGAGCGTCGAGGCCGCGTAGAGCGCGACGAGCGAAGCGCCGTAGACCGCGCAGCTCCCGACGAGCCACGCGTCGCCGCCGGGCCACGCCAGCACGACGAGCGCGACGAAGCCCGCCAGGCTCAGCGCCAGCCCGAGCCCGTGCGTCACGCAGTTGGCGAGCTCTTCGACCGTCAGCTTCTCACGCTCAGTCGTCTCCATGCTTCACTCCTCGCGCAGACGGACTTCGGTGGGAGGGTTTTTCGCGGGCGGCTCATTGTAACCCCGGCGCGCGGCCGTTTAAAAGCCTCCCGGCCGCAGCTCGCGCGTCCTGTCGAGCAGCGCGTCGAGCACGCGTTCGGCGGCGCGGCCGTCCCAGAGCGGCGGTACGCGCGGCGGCTCTCCGGTCTTCGCCCCGCGCAGCGCGGCCTCCGCCTCCGAGACTATCCTCTCCTCGTCCGTGCCGACGACGCGGTTCGTGCCCAGCTCGACCGTGACGGGGCGCTCCGTGTTCTCGCGCAGCGTCAGGCAGGGGATGCCGAGCGCGGTCGTCTCCTCCTGTAGTCCCCCGGAGTCCGTGAGCACGAGCCGCGCGCCGCTGTAGAGACGCAGGAAGTCGAGATAGCCGAGCGGCTCGATTAGTTGTGAGTCGCTCCACAGTTCGGCCTCCCTGTCGAGCCCGAACTCAAGGATGTTTTTGCGCGTGCGCGGGTGGGCGGGGAAGACGACGTGAAGCAAGCGGCTGACGCGCGCCAGCGCGCGCAGGATGCGACGCAGCGCGGCGGGGTCGTCGACGTTCGACGGGCGGTGGAGCGTAACGACCGCGTAGTCCGAGCGGCCGACGCCGAAACGCTCGCGCGCGTCCGACGCTTCGGACAGCGCGAGGTGTTTCAACAGCGAGTCGATCATCACGTTGCCGACGAGCCGTATGCGCTCGGGCGCGACGCCTTCACCGGCGAGGTTGCGGTCGGCGTCTTCCGAGGGCGTGAGCAGGAGTTCGGAGAGCTGGTCGGTGAGGAGCCGGTTTATCTCCTCGGGCATCGAGCGGTCGCGGCTGCGCAAGCCGGCCTCGACGTGTGCGATGGGCACGCCCAGCTTCGAGCAGACGAGCGCGCACGCCAGCGTCGAGTTCACGTCGCCGACGACGACGACCCAGTCGGGCCGCCGTTCGAGGACGACGGGCTCGAAGCGCTCCATGACGGCGGCCGTCTGCCGCGCGTGACTCCCCGAGCCCACGCCGAGGAGCACGTCCGGGAGGGGCAGCCCCAAGTCGCGGAAGAAGTCGTCGCTCATCCGCGCGTCGTAGTGCTGGCCGGTGTGGACGACGAGCGGGGAGAACTCGCCCGCACGCCGCCACATCGCCTCCACCACCGGCGCGACCTTCATAAAGTTCGGCCGCGCCCCCACGACGTTGATGACCTTGAGCATTAATCGTAGGCTTTGCTGCGGTGCCTGACGGCGACCACGCGCACCGTTCGAGCCGCGTCGTCTACTTCGTACAGCACCCGCCAGTCGCCCACGCGCACGCGCCAGAGGCTCACCTGGTCAACCAGCTTGCGGCAGCCCGCTGGCCGCGGCTCTGTTGAGAGTGCGTCTATCTCGCGCGCTACGCGTGAGAGTACGGCGCGGTCGAGCCTGTCGAGGTCGCGGCCGGCCCCGCGCGTAATGACGACGCTATAGCGTTCAGTCGTCAAGACGGCCCTCGCGTTGCAGCCGCTCCTTCACGGTCTCCCAAGATTCTGAGGGCTCGTCGGCGCGCTCCCGAGCCAGCATCCCGTCGTAGATGTCCTCCCAGAGTTCGCCCCACTCTTCGAGGTCGAGCAGGACGGCGACCTTGCGGCCGTCCGTGTCCGTGACGAATTGAACGCCTTTAACTGTCATGGTGCCTTCCGTCTCAACGCTAAAGCCGGACGATCTTGGCGCAACTGTCGCGGCGCTGGTCGCGGGAGAGGGCGTTGCGCGTGTCGACGATGACTTTGGAGAGGCGGCAAACGCGCGCGTAGTCCACGTCGGAGTGGTCGGTGACGATGATGGCGCAGTCGGCGGCCTCCAGTTCGCCGTCGGTTAGCTCGACCGACTGCAAGGGCTCGCCCGAGCCTTCGGTGTGCGCGTCGTCGAAGCGCACCTCCGAGACGAACGGGTCGTGGTAGCTGACCTCCGCGCCCTTCGCGCGCAGCCGGTCGATGATCGAGAGCGCGGGGCTCTCCCTCACGTCGTCGATGTCCTTCTTGTAGGCGACGCCGAGGAGGAGGACGCGCGAGCCCTTGAGCGACTTCTGCTCGTCGTTGAGCGCGTCGGTGACGAGCGTGACGACGTGATCGGGCATCCGCGAGTTGACCTCCTCGGCCAGCCCGATGAAGCGCGAGTCGAAGCCGTGCTGGCGCGCCTTCCACGAAAGGTAGTGCGGGTCGAGCGGGATGCAGTGGCCGCCGATGCCGGGGCCGGGGTAGAAGGCCATGAAGCCGAACGGCTTGGTCGCCGCCGCGCGGATGACCTCCCATGTGTCGATGCCGAGGTGGTAGCAGAGCCGCGCCATCTCGTTCGCCATCCCGATGTTGACCGCGCGGAAGGTGTTCTCAAGGAGCTTCGCCGCCTCGGCCACGCGCGCCGACGAGACGGCGTGCACCTCTTTGACGATGACGCCGTAAAGCTCGGCGGCGACCTCGGTCGAGTCGTCGGTGCAGCCGCCGACGACCTTCGGGATGTTGTCGGTGTGGTACTGCGGGTTGCCCGGGTCGACGCGCTCCGGCGAGAAGGCGAGCAGGAAGTCTGCGTCTAACTTGAGCCCGTGCTCCTCGAACATGGGCAGCAGCACCTCGTCGGTCGTGCCGGGGTAGGTGGTGGATTCGAGGATGACGAGCTGGCCCCGCCGCAGGCGCTTCTGTATCTCGCCGGCGGCGGCGAGGATGTAGGAGATGTCCGGCTCCTTCGTCTTCCGCAGCGGCGTGGGGACGCAGATGATGATGGCGTCGCACGCCGAAAGCTCGTCGAAGTCGGTGGTGGCGTGGAGCCGCTCGGAGGAGACGACGGCGGCCAACGCCTCCGTGCCCACGTCGCCGATGTAGGACTCGCCGCGGTTGATCATCTCGGCCTTGCGCGCGTCCACCTCGAAGCCGACGGCGCGCAGACCCTTGCGCGCGAACTCGACCGCCAGCGGTAGTCCCACGTAGCCCAACCCGATGACGCCGACGCGCGCCCGCTTGGCCTCGACGAGGCGCTTGATTTCTTCTTTGACCATAAATGTTTTTGCTTATCTCTTCAGAATGCCTTTGACGGGAATGAAGCCCGGGACAGAGAACGTGCGGCGGGGACACGCAAATTGACTCTGCACCGAAAGACTATGGAAGGCGCGGCTCGGCTGTCAAGCGTGCAGCCCGCGCGCGTTCACTTGACCCACTCGTCCGTGACGGCGGCTTCGACCTTAACGGGGACGGCGCGGACGTACTCCTCGCCGGCGGCGCACATCGCACGCTCGACGACGCGCGCGAACTCCTCCGCGGCCTCGGCCGGGCACTCGACCACAACCTCGTCGTGGACGACGTTGACCACGCGCGCCTGCGTCCCCTTCAGGTGGTCGTGCAGCAGCCGCAGCGCGCGCTTGATGATGTCGGCGCTGCTTCCCTGTATGGGCGCGTTCTTGCCGTTGCGCTGGGCGAGCGAGGCGGCCTGCTTGTCTTCCGGGTCGAAGTTGAAGCGGAAGAGGCGATTGGCCACGGTGCGGGGGGCGGTGCGGTCGCGGACGGCCTGAGAACTCGCTTTGCGCAGCCACGCGTCGAGCCCGCGGTAGGTCGCAAAGTAGCGCTTGAGGAGGTCTTCGGCCTCCGTCTCTTTCAAGCCCGTGAGCAGCGCGAAGCGGCGCGCGCCGATGCCGTAGACGACGCCGAAGTTGAGACGCTTGGCGAAGTCGCGCTGCTCCTTCGACACCTCTTCGAGCTTCACGCCGAAGACCTGCGCGGCCGTCACGCGGTGCAAGTCCGCGCCCGAGCGGAACGCCTCGACGAAGCCGGGGTCGGCGGTGAAGTCGGCGAGGATGCGCAGCTCGATCTGCGAGTAGTCGGCGACGATGAGCTTGCGCCCCGCGGGGGCGCGGAAGCAGCGGCGCATATCGAAGGCGTGCGGTATCTGCTGGACGTTGGGGTCGGTCGAGGACATGCGCCCGGTCGGCGCGCCGATCTGGTGGAAGTGCGTGTGGATGCGGCCCGTCTTTTCGGGCTCACGCTTCCCCTTGTCCACCGCGTCGAGCAGCGTCTCGCCGAACTTCAAAGTCTTCTGGAGCGTGCGGTAGTCGAGGATGTCCCTGACGACGGGGAACTCCAGCGCGAGCGGCTCCAGCTTCCAGTTGCGCGTCGAGTCGGGGATGCGCGAAGGGTCTGGGAGCACGCGCGTGAGCGCGCGCGTGAGCTGGACGTGCGAGTCGAGGTTGATGTCGGCGCGCTGCGGGCCGAAGAGCGACTGCTGCGCGGCCTCTTCGGCGAGCGCGTCCTGCAGCTTCTCGTGGAGCAGGTCGCGCTGCTTCGCGATCTCCTTGAGCTTGGCGCGCCAGCACTCCTTGTCGATGTAGACGCCCTCCAGCTCCAGCGCGGCGAGCGGGACGACGCACTCGAATTCGAGCTGCGCGGTGCGCGTGAGCGCGTTGGCGCGAAGCTGTTCGACGAGCTTCGCGCGCAGGGGGATCATGAGCTGCGCGTCGCGCGCGGCGTATTCGAGCTGCGCGGGGGAAAGCTCGCCGCCCCAGTTGCTCACCTGCTGCGTCTTGTCCACGGGCACGCTCAGGTAGCGCTCCGAGACGGAGGCGAGCGAGTGCCTGTCCTCCTGCTCGCCGGCCGAGATGAGCTGGCTGGCGAGCAGCGTGTCGAACAGCCCGCCGCGCTCGACCGCGTCGCGGTTCTCGGCGCGCGAGTCGAAATCGCCGCACAGCTCGACGCCGAGGTAGTGGCTGACCCACTTCGCGTCGAACTTGCCGTTGTGCGCGATCTTGACGGGGAGCGTGGCGGCGAGCAGCCGGCGCAGCGGCGCGAGCGTTTCGTCGCGGCGCGCGCGCTCGCGGCGCGAGGCGTCGTCGCCGTCGCCGGTGAAGCAGTCGAGGTCGAAGACGTAGACGGGCTCGCCCGCCGCGGCGAGCTGGACGAGGCGGACGCGCCCCTCGAAGGGCGAGAGCGAAGTCGTCTCGGTGTCGAAGCCGACCTCGGTCGCGCTTGCGAGCCGCTCGCAGGCCGAGGCCAGCTCTTCGGGCGTCCCGACGAGTTTGTAGTTTACTTCCTGTTTGTAGTCTATTTCCTGCATCGGTGTCTCGGCGCACGCTCACGGCCGGCGTCAAAGGTTCGCGCGCTCTCGCCTCACACGCGTGCGCCGGTTCGTCCCGGCGCGCGCGCGGCGCGACCCACGCGTGTTGGCTTCAAGCTTGAGCGGAGATGATGACACGGGCGCGCGGCGCTTGTCACACGCGCCCGGCTCGCCGGCCGAGCTTACGGGAGCGACATCTTCGGCATTTCGTTAAGGAGCCTCTCCCTCGCGCGCGCGATGCCGAAGTCAATCAGGTCGGCGTCGCGGTCGCGCCCCTGCTTCTTGAGCAGCGCGGCGTAGGATTCGAGGACGCGGACGGCGGCGCCGAGCGACGAGGCGGGCGCTGTCGCCAACAGAGACTTCGCGTAGGCTTCGGGCCACTGGGGCACCGTCCGCACGACGGGCCGAATCTCCGTGGGCCAGACGAGCAGGTAGAACGACTCGGCGGCGGCCGCGTCGCCCCGCTCGGCGTAAAAGCGCGCCGCGCTCTCGACGACGTAGAGGTACCTCTCGGCGTTGACGCCCGCCGCGAGCCAGTCGCCTCTGACCTCTTTTTTAAGCAGCTCGGCCAGCGGCCTGTACTGTTCGTCGGCCTCTTTGAGCCGGCCGTGCGCGCGGTAGACTTCGGCGAGGCGCGCACTCAGGGCGTGGCGCAGCAGCGGCGGGTCGATCAACCTCAGCCGCAGCTCGTTGCGCGCGATGGCGCTCATCGCGTCGTAGAACTTTTGCGCGCGCAGGAGGTGCGCCTCGGCCTCGTCGTGCTTGCCGAGCGCGGACGCCGACAGCGCCAGCCCTTCGAGGTTGGCGAGCATCTTCTCGTCGCCCTGCACCTGACCGGCGCGGCCTCGCTCGCGCATTTCGAGCGCGCGGCCGTAGAGTCGCTCGGCCTCGGCGAAGTTCTTCTGTTCGAGGTTGACCCGCGCGAGGCCGTCGAGGGCGCTGACCTCCTCGGCCGGGTAAGATTTCAGCGCGCTGATTTCGAGCGCGCGGCCGTAGGTCTGCGCCGCGCTGGCGTAGAATCCGGCCTTGTCCGACTCCGGCGCGAGCCGCGCGGCGTCGGCGTAGAAGTCGCCGAGACCGACGAGGCCGTTGACGGAGCCCTGCGCCTCCGCCCCCTGCTTCTTGGCTAAGTTTTGCTGCTCAAGCGCGCGGAGCTGCGTGGCCTCGCGGTACCTGCCGACGTTCACGTACGCCTGTATCAGCGCCCCGAGGTCGCTCCAGCCGCCGACCCGGTTGGGGTCGGTCTTGCGTGTCACGCGCGCGAGCGCGTTGTAGGCGTCCGCCTTCTCTCTCAGCGTCGTCTCCTCGTAGACCTCGGCGAGCCCCGCGAAGGTGGCGGCGAGGTGCGAGTCGTAGAGTTCGAGGTAGTTCTCCTGCTGGGCGATTGCCTCCTCGTAGAGTTTGACGGCCGCGTCGGTCTTCTCCTGATCGGCGTAGAACTCGGCCACCTCCTTGAGCGCGACGATGAGGTTGGGGCTGTTCGGGTTCCGCCGTCTGAGGGTCAAAGCCTCCTCGTAAAGTTTGGCGGCCTCGTCGATTTCGTAGAGGAGGTTGAGGTTCCGCGCCATGTTTTCGAGGCTGACGGCGATGTCGGCGTGCCCGGCCGAAGCGCGCCGTACCTCAAGCGCCTCCTCGTAGAGCGGCCGCGCCAGCTCGTAGTCGCCCGTGTCGCTGTGCGCGTGCGCGAGCCACGTCAGGGTGTCGAGGTATTCGGGGTCGTCCTTCTTCAGCTTCCCTTCGACGATGGCGCGCTTCTGCGTCTCAAGCGCCGACTTGAGCGCCGCGACGCTCTCGTCCAGCTTGCCGAGCTGGCGGCGGGCCGCGCCGAGGTAGGCGTTGGCCCACGCCTGCCTGAGCGGGTCGCCCTTGTAGACTTCCGACAGGGCTTCGAGCTTCGACTCGGCCTCGGCCATGTTCCCACGCTGGTAGGTGGCGAGTGCGTCGCGGTTCCGGTGGTCGTTCGCCATCTCGCTGTTCAGGTTGGCGCGCGCCACGGCGGCGCGCCGCGTCTCCTGTTCGGCCCTCACCCTTAACGCCTCGGCCTCGGCCTCGGCCTCTTCGGCCGCCTTCTTCGCCTGCTCGGCCTTCGCCTGTTCGGCGAGCGCCTTCTCCTCTTTGGCCTCCGCCACCGCCTCCGCCACGGCCACGGCCTTGCGCTGCTCCGCGACCTCGTCGCGCGCCGCCACGACCTGCATGCGGCTGGATTCGAGGTCGCCGGCCAGCTCGCGCGTCTGCCTCTCCTTGTCCTCCGCGAGCTTCTGACTGCTGCGCGCCAGCGTGTAGGCGTAGGCCGCGCCGCCCGCCGCGCCGAGCGCGAGCAGCGAGACGGCGAAGAGGACGACGAGCAGGCGGCGCATGCGCAACGCCGCCCGCCTCTGCTCTTCGGCGAAGGCGCGCGCCTGCTCCAGCTCGCGCTCCTCGCGCTCGCGCGCGTCGGCGGCGCGCTTCCGGCTCGCCGCGCGGCTCTCTTCGAGGTAGGCCATCGCCGCGTCGTATTCGGGGTGGTAGCGCACGCCCCACGCGCGGTTCGGGCGGTAACGCTCGCGCCAGCGTTCGACCCACGCCAGCGTCACGTCGTCGAGCAGCCCGCTCTCGCCCGCGCGGTTGGCGACGGCCGCCTCGGCCAGCCGGCGGTAGATGCGCGCGGCCTCGGCCTCGTCGCGCACCCACGCTTGCAGCCGCGTCCAGTTGCGTATCAGGCTCTCGTGCGAGATGTCGACGACGGTCTCGGGCGTGAGCGCGACGCCGGCGGGCGGCATCAGGAACGAGCGCCCCTCGCCGCGGAAGACCTCGACGACGGCTGCGACCTCCTCGGGCGTCGCGCCGGCCACCTCGCAGATTTCGCCGAGCCGCGTCGGCCGGCGTATCTCCCGGTTGTCCGTGCCGCGCTCGGTCAGAGACTTGAAGAGTGCTTCGGCGACCTGCCGGCTGCGCTCGTCTGTCAGCTCGTCCCACGCCTCGTCCGCGTGGCGCGAGAGCGCGTCCGACATCGTGCCGACCGCCTCGTAGTGTTCGAGCCCGACCGGCTCGCCGTCGCGGCGGCGCGCAGACCAGTAGTCCCACGTTCGCATCAGCGCGTGCTGAAGAATGGGGAGCTGGTCGGGGTTGTCGCCCACGTCGTTGAGCAGGCGGTTGACGAGCGGCTCGCTCATCCGGCCGCGCGCGACGCGTGCGGGGCCGGTGATGGCGAAGCGCCGCTCGTCGCGCGTCATGCGCGGGATGAGGTACTGGCCGTCGTTGATGGCCTCGGGCAGTCCCTGAAACTGCGCGCAGTCGCCGAGGAAGTCCGAGCGCATCGTGAGGACGACGTAGACGGGCAGCTCGCGCTGGCGCGCGGCTTCGAGCAGCAGCTTGACGAAGGCGGAGGCGTCGTCGTCGGTCGCGCCGGCCGCCGCGCGCGCGGCGCGGAAGCGGAACAGCTCCTCGAACTGGTCGACGACGACGAGCAGCTTGTGGCCGAGGCGGGCGCGCGCCGCCGTCTCGAAGAGCCCGAGCGAGCCGCCGCGCAGCGTCGCCTCGACGACGGCCTCGCGCTCCGCGAGCCCGAGCCCCGCGCCGGCTTCCGAGAGCACGCCGTCCTCTGCGAGCGCGCGCGCGAGGTTGCCGACGGGGTCGTGGCCGGGGCGCGTCACGGCGACGCGCCAGCCCGCCCCCGCGCCCGCCATCATCCCGCCGCGTAGCGCCGGCAGCAGCCCCGCGCGGACGAGCGAGCTTTTGCCGCTCCCAGACGTGCCGACCACGGCGAGGAAGCGCGAGCGTTCGAGCCGCTCGACGAGCGCGTCGGCCTGACCCTCGCGCCCGAAGAAGAGTCTGTACTCGTCTGTCTCGAAGGGGCG
>JBEVKV010000461.1:0-5272 GCA_040509515.1 Pyrinomonadaceae bacterium
CCGGGCCGGGGCGGGGGGCGCGTGCGCGTATGTCCCGCGCGACCATAACCCCGTCCACCTCGACGAAGAGTACGCCGCCGCGACGCGCTTCAGCCGCCGCATCGCGCACGGGATGCTCGGCGCGTCGCTCATCTCGGCCGTGCTGGCCAACGAGCTGCCCGGGCGCGGCACGGTCTACCTTTCGCAGACGCTCCGGTTCACCGCGCCGGTCTTCTTAGGCGACACCGTCACGGCGCGCGTCGTCGTGAAGGGCGTGCGGGAGGACAAGCCGGTCGTCACGCTTGAGACGTTCTGCACCAACCAGCGCGGCGAGCGCGTCGTCGAAGGCGAGGCCGTCGTCCTCGCGCCGAAGGTGGAAAGCTGATGGCCGACGCGACGCCGAAGCCCGACATGGTCGAGAGGATTCCGGCGCACTCTTGGTACGCGCTCGGCGTGCTGACGCTGGTCTACGTCCTCAACTTCCTCGACCGCGTGCTGGTCTACATCCTCTTCCCGCCGATTCAGGCGGAGATGAAGCTCTCGAATTTCCAACTGGGGCTCATCGGCTCGGCCTCGTTCGCCATCTTCTACACGCTGCTCGGCATCCCCTTCGGGCGGCTGGCCGACCGCGTCAAGCGCAAGTGGCTCATCGCCGCCGGGCTCGCCGTGTGGAGCCTCTTCTCGGGGCTGACCGGCTTCGCCGGAGGCTTCTGGTCGCTCTTCCTGTGCCGGCTGATGGTCGGCGTCGGCGAGGCGACGCTCGGGCCGGCGGCGCTCTCGCTTTTGTCGGACTACTTCCCGCCGCGCATGCGCGCGACGGTGCAGTCGATTTACTCGTCGGGGATAGCCGTCGGCGGCGGCCTCGCCTTCTTCCTCGGCGGGCAGATCGGCGCGGCCTACGGCTGGCGTTGGGCGTTCTACCTGCTCGGCTTCCCGGGCCTCCTGATGTGCGTCTTCGTGCTCTCGCTGCGCGAGGCGCGGCGCGGGCAGACCGAAGGCGCGGCCGCGCCCGCCTACACCTCGCGCGACTGGAAGGTGCTCTTTAAGACTTCGGCGCTGCGCTATCACTACGCGGGCTACGCGCTGTTCGGGCTCGCGTCGAACCAACTCTCCATCTGGGGGCCGAGCTTCTTCAGCCGCGTCCACGGCTTCCCGCTCCCGGTCATCGGCAACTGGGCGGGCGTGCTGTCGGTGTTGGCGGGGGTGCCGGGGACGATCATCGGCGGCGTGCTGGCCGACCGTCTGCGCAGGCGCGGGCGCGGCGGGCGGATGCTCTTTAGCGCCGCGTGCGCGCTCGCCACCGTCCCGCTGTGGCTGGCGCTGCTCTTTAGCGGCAACGTGTGGCTGCTCATCGCGGCGAACTTCGTGCTGCTCGGCGTGGCGCTGATGTGGGTCGGGCCGGCGGCGGCCGACGTGCACGACATCGCCGGACCGCACCTGCGGGGCCTCGGCGTCGCCGTCTACTTCTTCACCGTCAACATGGCCGCCTACGGCGTCGGCGGGCCGCTCATCGGGCGCGTCAACGACGCGCTCGGCGCGCAGACCTCCCCCGCGATGATGCGCTACGGGCTGCTGCTCTGCCCCATCGCCTCGGCGCTCGCCGCGCTGCTGCTGTGGCTCGGCAGCCGGAGACTGGAAAGAAGTAGTCAATAGACAGTAGTCAGTAGGGAAAACAAAGGCGGCGCGCCCCGAGCCGAAAGCTTGAGACGCGCCGCCCATTTTTCTACTGACTACTGACTACTTCTTCTACAGCCGCACGTACTCGAACTCAAAGGGCTTGCCCTTGATGCCGACGGCGGGCGGGGCGATCCAGTTGGCGATCTTGCCGGGCTCCGTGACGGGCTGCATGAGGCTCTGGACGTACTCGCGGTCTTCGAGCGTCGGGAGCCATTCGTCCTTTTGCGCCTCGAACTCCTCGGCCGTGATGAGTCGGCCGTCGAGGTCGAAGTGGTGGCCGGCGAACTCGCCGACGTGGCGGTGGAAGCGCGTCGAGGGGAGCCGCAGCGCGTGGTCGACGCCCTCCTCCGCGATGTACTTGTTCCAGCGTTCAAGCGCGCGCTCGCAGTCGCGCACGTACTCGCCGCGCAGCACCTCGTTGAGCGCGTTACGCATCGGCACTTCGCGCTCGGCGAGCCGGCCGCCGTCCACGACCGTCAGCTTGAACGAGTCGTCGCGGAGAAGGTGCTCGGCGTACTTCTTCTGCTCCTGATAGCGGCCTTTGAGTCCGGCGGCGAAGAAGTCGGCGGCGTTCGAGCTGATCTCGCCGCCGAAGAGGTCGAGCGAGTAGCTGAACCAGTAGTTGATGTAGCGCTGGATGATGTCGAACGGGATGCCGCCCGTGGCGCGCACGTCCTCGCCCGGGCTCTGCTTCATCAACTGCGCGGTGCGGCGGACGACGCGCCCCACGCCGGTCTCGCCGACGAAGAGGTGGTGCGCCTCCTCGGTCAGCATGAACTGGCAGGTGCGCGCGAGCGGCTCGAAGCCCGACTCGGCGAGCGCCGAGAGCTGGTACTTGCCGTCGCGGTCTGTGAACATCGTGAAGCAGAAGAAGTTGAGCCAGTCGTCGCACGGCTGGTTGAAGGCTTCGAGGATGCGCGGCTTGTCGGGGTTACCCGAGCGGCGCTCCAAAAGGGCGTCGGCCTCGTCGCGCCCGTCGCGCCCGAAGTAGCCGTGCAGCAGGTAGACCATCGCCCAGAGGTGGCGGCCCTCCTCGACGTTGACCTGAAAAAGATTCCGCAGGTCGTAGAGCGAAGGGCAGGTGCTCCCGAGCCGCCTCTGCTGCTCGACCGAGGCGGGCTCGGTGTCGGCCTGCGTGACGACGATGCGGCGCAGCGCGTTGCGGAACTCGCCGGGCACTTCCTGATAGGCGGGTTGCCCCATGTTGTCGCCGAAGTTCACGCGCGCGTCCGCCTCGGCGGGTTTGAGGAAGATGCCCCAGCGGTAGTCGGGCATCTTGACGTAGTCGAAGTGCGCCCAGCCGTCCGCCTCGACGCTGACGGCCGTGCGCAGCCACACGTCCTTCTCCTGAAAGCCCTCGGGGCCCATCTCGCGCCACCAGTCAAGGTAGTTCGGCAGCCACTTCTCAAGCGCCCTCTGGAGCCGCTTGTCGCCCGAAAGATTGACGTTGTTAGGAATCCGCTCGTGTAACTCCATGAATTGCCCTCTTCCCGCTCAGTATTTATCAGGCCAGCAGCCGCGCCAGCCTGTCCAGCTCTTCGCGCGTCTCGTTTAGATGTCCGTCGCCGAATTTTATCTGCCCGCCCTCGACGTGAATGTGCTTGGCCGAGACGATGTCGTTCGGCTCGTGCAGCGGCACGACGATGAGGTGCGCGTGCGGCACGCCGAAGCCGTGGACGACGAGTCCGACCCTCCGAGGCTTGAGCCGCTCGCGCAGGTTCCGCGAGAGCCGCTGCGCCTGCGCGAGAATGTGGCAGGCGAGGTCGTCCGCGAGGTCGCAGAAGTGGTCGACGTGCTCCTTCGGGATGACCATCAACTCGCCGGGGTGAATCGGCCTGATGTTCATCAGCGCCATCACGCGCTCGTCCTCGTACACCACGCTCGCCGGGGATTCGCCCGCGACAATCTGACAGAAGATGCACGACGAGTCTGTGACGGCCATCACAGTTTAAGTCCGCTTGTAATCGAACTGCGGCTGTGTCGGCTTGCCGTAGTTCGTCAAAGCGCCCTGCGGGCCGACGGCGTTGGGGCGCTGGAAAATCCAGTTCTGCCAGGCCGTCAGGCGGCCGTAGATTTTGGTGTCGAGCGTTTCGGGGCCGGCGAAGCGCAGGGACGCTTCCATCCCCGTCAGCGCGTCGGGGGAGAGTGAAGTACGCTCCTCGACCGCGACGCGGATTTCGTCCTCCCAGTCGAGGTCGTCGGGCGCGAAGGTGACGAGCCCGGCCTCCTCGGCCGCCTCGGTGTCGAAGCGCCCTTCGTGCGCGATGACGGCGTCGGCGCTCTCCGGCTCGGCGAGGAAGCGCGACTGGAGCCGCGTGAGCCCGTTCGACATCGGGAGCGCGCCCGCGTTCAGCTCGCTCAAGGCCAGCTCGACCTTCTGGTCGGGGTCGTTGAGCATGTAGCTGCGGTCGGAGGCGAGCAGGAGTTCCAGCAGGTTCCCGGCGAAGCAGCCGCCGGGCTCGGCCAGCGCGAAGAAGCTCTTGGCCGTCAGGTCGAGCCGGCGCAGCACGCGCGACATGTGGAGGATGATTTCGCGCACGAGCCAGTGTTCGCGGTTCTCGACAAGCGTCCTGTCGAGATTGAGCACGTCGTTGATCTCGCCCTTCGTCCTCAGCAGGACGAGCCCGACCTCCGGCTCGTTCATGCGCAGGTGGAGCAGCGCGTCGTCCAGCTCGCGGTAGGCGCGCAGAGGCCAGTAAGAATCGCCGAGCGCCTGAATCTCAGCGGCGCTCGAAGGCTGTTCGCCGCGCGGGCCGCGCACGGTCAGCTCGGCGTGGCGCGCCTCGCGGTTCACCTTCAAGGATACGTGCCGGTACTCGCGCCCCGCCTCGCTCGCCTCCACGTCGAGCGGGTTGAGCCTGATGCCGGGGCCGGGCTCCGCGCCTTCGGTCTCCTTCAGAATCTCGCGGACGCGCGCCTCGACGCCCTCCTGAAACTTGCTCGTCGGGAAGTGTCCGTCGATCAGCCCCCACTCCTCGGCGCGCTTGGCCTTCAGCCCTTCCGCCAGCGTCGAGAACACGTCGGCGCGGTCGCGCCTGACCTTGCGCTTGTCCACCAGCCGGGTCAGTCCGCCCGTGCCGGGCAGCACGCCGAGCAGCGGCACTTCGGGGAGCGAGACGGCCGAGTTGCCGTCGTCGACCAGATAAATCTCGTCGCACGAGATGGCCAGCTCGTAGCCGCCGCCCGAGGCCGTGCCGTTCAGCGCGGCGACGTAGCGCTGCCCCGAATGCGCGGACGCGTCCTCGATGGAGCAGCGCGTCTCGTTCGTGTACTTGCAGAAGTTGACTTTGAAGCCGTGCGCCGAGGTGCCGAGCATGTAGATGTTGGCGCCGGCGCAGAAGATGCGGGGCTTGAGACTTTTGACGACGACGGCGCGCACCTCCGGGTGCTCGAAGCGCAGGCGCTGGACGGCGTCGGCCAGCTCGATGTCGACGCCGAGGTCGTACGAGTTGAGTTTGAGCTTGTAGCCTTCGGCGAGCGTCTCGTCCTCGGCCACGTCCATTGAGAGCGTGGCGACGGGGCCTTCGGTCTCAAGCTTCCAGTGCCGGTAGCGCTCCGGCGAGGTCTCGAAGTTAATCATTCCGGTGACGTGAACTCCCACAGGCGTAAATTCTTC
>JBEVKV010000462.1:0-8910 GCA_040509515.1 Pyrinomonadaceae bacterium
GCCCGTCCTAAAAGGGGCGCACGTCCCGCTCCGTGTTACCGCTCAATGTACACCGTTCAAGACGCTAGCCTCGACCAATATCAGATAACAAACCGCGCCGCCGCGTTCCGGCGACGCCTCGCGACAGACGGGAAAGAGCTGTGAAAATACTGATCGCCGACGACGACCACGTCTCACGCTTTCTGCTGGAAGCGAAGCTCAGGTCATGGGGTTATGAGGTTGTCGTCGTGGAAGAAGGCCACGCCGCGCTCGCCGCCATTCAGGGCGACGACCCACCGGCGCTCGCCGTCCTCGATTGGATGATGCCCGGCATCAGCGGCGTCGAAGTCACACGCACGGCCCGCGTACAGTCCGCGCAGCCCTACATCATCTTGTTAACGGCGAAGAGTGAAAAGGAGGATGTCGTCACCGCGCTCGAAGCGGGGGCCGACGATTACCTGACGAAGCCTTTCGACGCCGGGGAGCTGCGCGCACGCGTGCGCGCGGGCAGGCGAATCATCGAGTTGCAGAGAGACCTAGCGGAGCGCGTGCGCGGTCTCGAAGCAGCCCTGGCCAACGTCAAACGGCTTGAGGGCATGCTCCCCATCTGCTCTTACTGCAAAAGTGTCCGCGACGACACCCACTACTGGCAGACGGTGGAAGACTACATCAGCACTCATTCGCAAGTGCAGTTTAGCCACGGCATCTGTCCGCATTGTTACGAGGCGGTGGTGGAGCCGAAGCTTGAGGAGCTGAGGGCGCGGCGCAGCGCCAACGCGAATCGCACCGGCGCTCTACCGTGCGGGTCGCAAGACCACCCCGCCGCGCAGGAGGAAGGACGATGAACAAAATCTTTCAGGTAACGGTGGCGGTAGCGGCATTCATTCTCGCCGCCGCTCCCCAGATAGACGCGCAGGAGCAGGAGAAGGAACGACAGCCTGTGCAGGAGGTGTTTCAGACCGAGATGGTCTATCCGCAGGAGCGAGGCGAGGTGCAGGTCACGTTCTCCCCGACCTTCGCCAGGGGCGGCGACCGCAGACTCTTTCAGAGCCCGCTGACCATCGAGTACGGCCTCACTGATAAGTGGCAGGTCGAGGTGGAATGGCAGGCCGCGACGTTCCGCCGTCAGGCAGATGACGGGGAGACGGCGCGCGGCTCGGGCGACCTCCGGCTCGGCACGAAGTACAGCCTGATGAACGTGCGCGGCTCGGACTTCCACACCGCGGTCGGATTGGAGGTCGGGCTGCCCGTCGGCAACGTGGAGAAGGGGCTCGGCGAAGGGTTTATCGAGTACGAGCCCTACCTCGTCCTCGCCAGAGACCTCCCGCGACTGAACCGCGCACAGGTGTTCGCACAGGTCGGGGTCGGACTTCTCCAGCGCGTCAAGAGGCCCCGCGCCGAGGACGAAGACGAGCCGGCGGCGCATGAGTTCAACCTGAACGCCGGGGTCTTCGTTCCCGTCCGGCGGCTGGTGGTGACGGGTGAGATTAGCTGGCAGACCAACCGCTGGAATCACGGCGGCGACGAAAGCCACCTGTACGTCACACCGGGCGTGGTCTGGCACCCGTTCGGCGCCTGGGAGGTGGGCGTCGGCGTCCCCGTCGGCCTGACCGGCGGCGCGGATAAGTTCCGAAACGTCCTCAAGCTCACTTACGAATTTTAGCAGAGTCGCGGGGCCGGGTTGGCCGAGGTGATGAGATGCATCCGAGAGCGCTGGTCAAACAACTGAAGACGGCGGGGGCGTTCAGGGACGTGGTGGTCATTGTCGTCCTCGCCGTCCTCGTGTTCCTCGCGGCGGGAGCCGTCGATGCCCTTGAACAATTGATAGAGTGGCACGAGGTGCTGGACGAAAACTGGCAGCTCGACGAGTTGATCGTCGTATGCATCTTTCTGGCGTTCGCCTTCGGCGTCTTCTCCCTGCGCCGCAGCCGGGAAGCCCGCCGGAGTGAGGAACGTTTCCAGTACGCCGCCCGCGCTACCAAGGACACAATTTGGGAATGGAACCTGCGCACCGACGAAGTCTGGTGGAGCGATAACGTCCCGCTCTTGCTCGGCTTCCGCGCCGACGAGCTTGAGAGGAGCCTCAAAGTCTGGGGAGACCACGCTCACCCCGATGACTGGGAGGGGGTCACAGACAGCCTGCGGCAGATAATCAGCGAGGGTGGGGACGTGTGGACGCATGATTACCGCTTCCGGCGCGCAGACGGCTCTTACGCCGTTCTCTCCGTACGCGCGTATATAAATCGCGCCGCCGACGGGACGCCGCTCCGCGTGATCGGCTCGTGCACCGACATCACAGAGAGTAAGCGCGCCGAAGAACGATTGAGAGACAGCGAGATGCTGCTCGCCGAAGCACAGCACATCGCGCGCGTCGGAAGCTGGCGAATCAATCTTGCGACGGGCGAGGTACACTGGTCGCACGAGTTGTGGCGCATCTTCGGTCTTGAGCCGCGGCCGAGCGGGATGTGTCTGGAAGAGTATCTGGAGAGGGTTCACCCGGACGACCGCGTAGAGGTTGTGCGCGCCATCGAGGAGGGACAGCGCGGGCAGAAGCCCTTCGGCTACGACTACCGCATCGCACGCGGCGACGGGGAGGTGCGCGTAATCCGCGCCCTCCGGAACATCGTCATCGACGGCGACGGCCGCGCGGCGGCTATCGTGGGAACCGACCAGGACATCACCGAGCAGAAGCAGATGGAGGACGATCTTAAACAGGCGCGCGACGCGGCGCTCGAATCCGCGCGCCTGAAGTCGGAGTTCCTCGCCAACATGAGCCACGAGATACGCACCCCGATGAACGGCATCATCGGCATGACCGAACTCACCCTCGGCACGAGCCTCAACCCGGAACAGCGCGAATACCTCGGGATGGTCAAACAGTCTGCGGACGCGCTGCTCGGCGTCATCAACGACATCCTCGACTTCTCGAAGATCGAAGCCGGCAAGCTCGAAATCGACCTCGTAGACTTCAACCTGAGGGAGGTCGTCGGCGACACGCTGCACACGCTCGCCGTGCAGGCCGACAGCAAGCGTCTGGAGTTGACCTACCACATCGCGCCGGACGTGCCGGAGCGGCTGACCGGCGACCCTCACCGCCTGCGCCAGATTCTTCTCAACCTGGTCGGCAACGCTATCAAGTTCACCGAGCAGGGCGAGGTCTGCGTACAGGTCGAGGCGGAGTCGCTGACCGCGCGCGAGGCGCGCTTACGTTTCCGGGTGAGGGACACGGGCATCGGCGTCCCGCCGGAGAAGCAGGCCATGATCTTCGGAGCCTTCGCGCAGGCCGACGGCTCGACCACGCGCAAGTACGGCGGGACGGGCCTCGGGCTGGCGATCACGTCGCAACTTGCCGACCTGATGGGCGGGAGCGTCGGAGTGGAGAGCCCCGCGCCAACGCGCGGGACGGACGGAGGCGGCCCGGGCAGCGTCTTCCACTTTTCAATCCGTCTCGGCGTGGCGCAAGGGGTGGCGAAGCCGGCCCCGGTCGCCCCGGCGGAGTTGCGCGACCTGCGTGTGCTGGTGGTGGACGACAACACGACGAACCGGCGCATCCTGCAAGAGACGCTCGCCCACTGGGGGATGAGTCCGACGGCGGTCGGCGGCGGCGCGGCGGCCCTCGCCGAGATGAAGCGGGCGGCCGCGGCGCGCGAGCACTTCCGTCTGGTGTTGCTCGACGCGCAGATGCCGGGGATGGACGGCTTCTCCGTCGCCGAACAGATCAACCGGACGCCGGAACTGGCCGGCGCCGCGGTCATGATGCTCTCCTCGGCGGATCAGGCCAACCAACTCGCCCGCTGCCGCGAGTTGGGGCTGGGACTCTACATGGTCAAACCCGTCCGGCAGGCGGAACTGCTCAGAGCGATCCGGACGGTGCTCGGCGCGTGGCAGCCGGAAAAGGTCGAAGGCGAAGCGAGTCCGTCTCAGGCCGCACACGCGGCCGGGCGCCGACTGCGCATCCTGCTGACGGAAGATAACCTCATCAACAAGTGTCTGGCCGTGCGCATCCTTGAGAAGCGCGGGCACACGGTGACGGTGGCGGGTAACGGCAGGGAGGCGGTGGACATGTTGGGGCGCGAGGACTTCGACGCGGTGCTGATGGACGTGCAGATGCCCGAGATGAACGGCTTCGAGGCCACCGCGCTGATCCGCGAGCGCGAGCTGGCGCGCGGCACACGCACGCCGATCATCGCGATGACCGCGTACGCCATGAAGGGCGACCGCGAGCGCTGCCTCGCGGCGGGCATGGACGCTTACATCTCGAAGCCACTTCAGGCCGGGGAACTCCTGCGCGCCATCGACCGCCTGATTCCGGCTCCCGCCGCTCTCGATGCAGAGCCGGCCGACGGCATGAGAGGGGAGGCGGAGGCGGTCCTTTCGGCGTTGCGCGCGCGCACCGAGGGCGACAGCGACCTGGCGCGGGAGCTAATCCTGATCTTCCTCGACACCTACCCCCGATTCCTGTCGGAGATGCGCGAAGCCGTGGAGAGTGGCGACGGCGAGGCGCTGGAGCGCGCCGCCCACGCCATGAAAGGCTCGGTCGGGTACTTCAACAACAAACGCGCGAGCGCCGCCGCGGAGCGGTTGGAGGCGGTGGCGGTGTGTGGAGACCTCGGCGCGGCACCGTCGGCACTGGCCGACCTGGAGCAGGCGCTGGGGAGGCTCATGACATCGATGGCCGCGCTGGCCGCGTGAGGAGCGGGGCGACGCCGGCCGGGCTCACGCCGTCGATCCGTATCCGTCTGACCGGCCTCACACAGCCGCCGAGGCCGCCCGCTATGTCTATCCGCCGTCGAGCACCTCGCGGACTTTACGCGCCAGCCCGTCGGGCGTGAACGGCTTCTCGATGAAGGCCGTGCCCTCCTTCAGCACGCCGTGATGCACAATGGCCTCGTCCGTGTAACCTGACATGAACAACACCCTCGCCTGCGGGGCGATCGTGACGAGGTGGTCGGCCAATTCGCGCCCGCTCATCCCGGGCATCACAACGTCGGTGAGCACCAGGTCGATCACGCCGGCGTGTTCTTCGCAGATGCCGAGCGCGTCAGCGCCGTCCCGCGCCTCCAACACATGGTAGCCGAACTCCTCAAGGACTTGCCGCGCCAGTCGGCGTACCATCGCCTCGTCTTCGACCAATAGCACGGTGTCGGTGCCCGCCTGAGACGCGAAGGTGTCACCTTCCGACCACGGCTCGTCTGGCGACTCGTCCACGCGCGGCAGGTAAATCTTAAAGACGGTGCCCCGCCCGACTTCGCTGGAGGCCGAGATGTGGCCGCCCGACTGCTTGACGATGCCGTAGACCGTCGAGAGGCCGAGGCCCGTCCCTTTGCCCTGTTCCTTAGTCGTGAAGAAGGGGTCGAAAATCTTTTCGCACACTTCGGCGCTCATGCCGTGCCCGGTGTCGCTGACGGCGAGCAGCACGTACCCTCCGGGGGGCACGCCGAAGCGGCGGCTCGCGTACTCATCCCCCACCCACAAGTCCGCCAGTTCGATGGTCAATTTCCCGCCCCTCGGCATGGCGTCACGGGCGTTGACGGCGAGGTTGAGGATGACCTGCTCGATCTGACCCGGGTCGGCCATGACGCGGCCCAGCGAAGGCCCGGTCGCCGTCACGAGATCGATGTTTTCGCCGATCAGGCGGCGCAGCATCGTGTTCATGTTGGCGACCACCGTATTCATGTCCAGCACCTTCGGTTGCAAGACCTGTTTCCGGCTGAAGGCGAGCAACTGGCGTGTCAGCGACGCCGCGCGCTCGCCCGCCGCCTTAATCCCCATGACGTTCTGCCAGAGGGCGTGCCCCGGCTCCAGATGGCTGATCGTCAGGTCGCTGTAGCCGGCGATGACGGTCAGCAGGTTGTTGAAGTCGTGCGCGATGCCGCCCGCCAGGTGGCCGATGGCCTCCATCTTCTGCGACTGACGGAGTTGCTCGCCGCGCTCGCGCTCCTGCTCCAGCAGCCGCACGTTCTCGACGGCGATGGCCGCGAGGTTGGCGGCCATGAGCATCGCCGTCGCGTGAGCCTGCTGGAAGGCCGCCGGCTCGGAACTCTGCACCTCGACGGCCCCGACGATGCGGCCCATGACGGCCATCGGCACGGCGAGCGACGAGCGGGACAGGCGCGGGTTGCGCCCCATCCCGACGAGTGTTTCCGGCCGCCCCTTAATGGCGCTCTGGAAGTCGTCCGTGATGATGACCTGGTTGGTCTCCACGGCGCGGCTGTGGGGGCTCCCCGTCATCGGCATCGGCGGCAGTTCCGACACGTCCAACTCCTCGCCCTCGCTCCACGCGTAGGCGGCGTGGCGCGTCGCGCGTTCCGGGTTATAGAGGGAGATGAAGAGGCCGCTGCACGGGGTCGAGTCCAGGGCGAACTCGCCCACGGCGCGGTAGACGGTCGAGAGGTCGCGCGCCGTGCCGAGCATCTGCGCCAGCGCCGTGACCCTCGTGAGCAGGGCCTCGTAGGTGACGATTGCGCGGCGGTTGGCCTCGTGCAGCGCCGCCTCAGCCCTCTTCCGCTCGGTCACGTCGCGCACGATGGCCAGCACTTCGTTGTCATCGGCGGCCACGATGCGCGCCTCGTAACTCCTCGCCTTCGCACTCTTGCCGAGGGTGTATTCGTAAGATTGCGTCCCACGCGTCCGGACGGCCTCGGCGATCCGCCCGATAGCCTGCTCGGCCAAGTCCTCCGGCATCACTGCGCGTAGATTCTTGCCGATGAAATCGCGCGGGGGCAGCGTGTCCGCGTGCGGCGCGTTGAAGTCGAGGATGACCCCGTCCTCCGTGACGCGGAACAGCAGGTCGGGGATGATGTTCAGCAGCGCGAGGTTCCGGGCCTCGCTGCGGCGCAGGCGGTCTTCCGCGCGCTTGCGCTCGGTGATATCGGTGACCACGGCCTGCACGGCGGGCTTGCCGTCGAAAACGAAGGGCATGCAGGTCACGTCCACCTTGACCTCCGTGTCGTCGAGTTTGACGAACGTCTCCTCCTGGTGCGCGGTCACCGCCCCTTCCTCGTAGATTTTACGGTGACGCTCCTGCGCCGCGGCGCGCCGGTCGGGGTGTACGAGGTCGAGCACATGCCTGCCGATCAGCTCCTCGGCCCGCTCGGCGCCGTGGAGCAGCGCCCCGGCCCGGTTGGCATAAACCACCCGCTCCCCGCTGTGGACGATGATGGCCGTGGGCGACAGCTCGACTAGTTGTCGGTACTTCTGCTCGCTCTCGCGCAAGGCCGCCTCGGCCAACCTGCGCTCGGTCACGTCCTGCGCCATGCCGCGCACGACCGGCGCGGCGACCCCCTCCGTGCGCAGGGTGTTGTAGTACTCCCACATGCGCGTCTGACCCGCGCGGGTTTCGACCAGCATCAGCCCGCTGGCCTGCCCGTCGCGCCGGAGCGTTTCCAGGTACTCGCCCATCCCCTCCGCTGCCTCGGGCGTCAGGATGTCGATGACGTTCATCCGCAGCAGCTCGGCCGGCGCGTACCCCAGGTTCTCGGCGGCCTGCCGGTTCACGGAGAGGATTCGGCCGTCGAGGTCGTGCGTACAGATCAACTCGCGGCTGTGCTCGATCAGGTCGCGGAAGCGGTCTTCGCTCTCGCGCAGCCGCGCCTCCGAGCGCTTGCGCTCGGTGATGTCACGGTTGATGCTCAGGATCACGGGCCGCCCCTGATAGTCTATCGCCGCAGCGTTGATTTCCAGGCACATCTCGGTGCCATCCTTGCGGTACTGCACAGTCTCGAAGTTAAGCTGATCGCCCCGCTCAAGCGTCTCCTTAATCCGCTCTTTGCCGAGCGGGACGTTCCGCGAGATGGTCTCGACGGACATCCCGATGAACTCTTCCCGGGTGAAACTGTAGAGCTCGCATGCGCGGCGGTTCACGTCGAGGACAACCTCCCTCTCCGGTTCAAAGATGACGATGGCGTCGTGCGCCTGCTCGAACAGCCGGCGGTAATCGCTCTCTGAGCGCAACTGCGCCTCCTCCGCCCTCTTCCGCTCGGTGATGTCTTCGCAGACAATCAGCACCAGCGGGTGCCCGTCCGCCCCGACGACGACCCGCGCCGTCTCCAAGACGTGCAGCAGTCCCCCGTCCTTACGCACCTTGCGCGCCTCCCAGGTGTGGAGGTTCGCGGGGGACTGGAGCGACCTCGTGAAGTGGCCGTGTACGGCCTGACGATCCTCTTCGTAGAAGACGGAGAGCACCGGCCGCCCGATCAGCTCTTCCGGGTTATACCCGAGGTGCTCGGCGCCGAAGCGGTTAACAGCCGTCACGATGCCCTCGGAGTCGAGGGTGAAATACATGGTGGGGTTGTCGTCAAATAATACTCGGTAGCGCTGTTCGCTCTCTTTGAGTCTCCTTTCCGTCTTGTGCTTGTAGAGGGCGAGGTGTACGGCTAAAAGCAGTTCCTGCTCGTCGAACGGTTTAAGGATGTAGCCGAAAGGCTCCACCTCCAGCGCGCGATGTCTCGTAGCCTTGTCGGCGTGGGCCGTGAGGAAGAGGATCGGGATGTCGGCTCGGCGATGGATCAGCCGACCAGCCTCGACGCCGTCCATCGCGCCCTTCAGCCTGATGTCCATCAACATCAGGTCTGGGCGCAGGGACTCGGCCAGCTCAACCGCCTCCTCCCCGGTGGCGGTGATGTCGGCCACTTCGTAGCCGGCTTGCTCCAGCATCTCGCCGATTGTCCGGGCGATTATTTCGTCGTCTTCAACGACGAGGATACGGGCCTGCTTCATAAACATTCTGATTCTTACGCGCGGCTCTGCCTCACCACTTTGATGCCCGATGATATTTTGGACTTACACGGCAGGTTCGGCTCTTATGAGCGCGGCGCGTTGGGAGCGCAGAGCCGCCTTACCGAGAGCATGTACGACCCGTGCGCTCCGCACAGGGCGCTCGGGCGTATCCTGCCGACTTATAATCATTCCGGGCTGCGCGCCGCTGTCTTG
>JBEVKV010000463.1:0-5606 GCA_040509515.1 Pyrinomonadaceae bacterium
CCTTCACAGACTCGGTGATGAGCGTCGCCGTCGAGCAGCAGAGGTTCAGGCTCACGGCGATTCTAAGACGCAGTCGCATTCTACCTATAATTATAGGGAGCCGCAAGCTTACTGCTTCAATCTACAGCCCGTCGGGAGGAAACTTCTGATGGGGAAGCGAGCGCGGCTGAAACCGGAACGCTTGGCCGAAAAACTTGTCTACATCAGAAATGTGCTCGGCCTGTCTCAGAGTGAGATGTACAGGCGGCTCGGCCTCGAAGATTTGCTCGACTACAAAAGAATCTCAGAGTATGAACTGGGAAACAGCGAACCGCCGTTGCCGGTCATCCTCCGCTACGCTCGCGCCGCGGGCATCCACATGGAAGCTCTTGTTGACGACGAGTTAGACCTGCCCGACAAATTGCCGGGCACGACTCAGCACAAAGAAATCAAACGGCAGTACGCCCCACGCCGCAAAGCCAAGCGGTGAATTACTCAAGCTACGTAAAGAGTCGCTTCGGGCTCGCCATCAAACAGCGGCGGCAAGAGATAGGCATATCCCAAGAGGTGCTCGCGGAACGCGCGGGATTGCACCGCACATACATCGGCGACATAGAAAGAGGAGCGAGGAACGTTTCGCTGGAGAACATCGAAAAACTAGCGAAGGCGCTACAACTTCCCATCTCCGACCTCTTCGCTAACTACGGCGTGGAGTAAGTCGCACGGCAGACGAGCCGGCCGACATGACCGGCCGCGACCTGAGAATTCCCTGACCTTCCGCCGCCGGCCGGTGTTAAAATCCGGCCGCCTTACCGAAAAGCTGGCCCCGGCGGTGGTGAAGCCAGGGAAATCCCACCGCCCAGAAGGTGATGGAAGATGCCAGACAGTACCGACGGCTTAACCGAGCTTGGGAGCACCCTCCGCCCCCATCCCGGCTCTCACTTAATCACACACTTAGCCTGGTCGCCCGACGGCCGGGCGCTCGCCTCCTGCTACTACGACGCGAGCGTCATCCATGTCTGGGCGGCCGACTCGGGGGAGATGCTACGGTCGCTCCCGTCCGACGCCCGCGAAGGCCGTTCGACGTTGGGCACGGCCTGGTCGCCGAGCGGGCTTTTCATCGCCTCCGCGTCGACTGACACGCGAATCAGGGTCTGGAACGTCGAGACCGGCAAGTTGCACCGCGAGTTTAAGGCCCACACGGACTGGGCCCGGAGCGTAGTTTGGAGGCCGGACGGGAAGACGCTTTTCTCGGCCGCGGACGACAAGACCATCTTGCTCTGGGACGTTGAGACCAGCGCGGTTTTGAAAACCCTGAAGGGACACTCGGAGTACATCAAGTACATCGCCCTCTCGACCGACGGTTCCGTCCTCGCCTCGGGGTCGGACGACGCGAAGGTGATCCTGTGGGACGCAAAGACCGGGAAACTGCTTCACACCCTGAAGGAGCATTCCGGTTGGGTTCGCACGCTGGCGTGGATGCCCGGCCGCCGGGTTCTGGCGTCTGGCAGCAGCGACCGCACCATCAAGCTCTGGGACGCCGACACGGGGCAACAGCTACAGTCCCTACAGGGGCACACGGAAAGAATCACCGGCCTGTCCTTCTCGCACGACGGTAGCCTCATGGCGTCGAAGTCCTTCGACGGCACCGTGCGCCTCTGGCGTTGCGATACGTGGGAAACCGTCACCGTCATTAGCGAGGTCTCCAAGCGGGAGAACGTCACCTCCTCCCCCAACCTGGCCTTCCACCCGAGCGAGCCGATTCTGGCTTCGCTGAACGAGGACGATAGCGTGATTCGCCTCTGGCGACTCGACATCGGGGTGCTGCTCAGCTCGGCCCCGGTCGTGGAGTCCGTCCACTACACGACGGCCAAGCTCGCGCTGGTCGGGGACAACGGGGTGGGCAAGACGGGGCTGGGCTGGCGGCTCGCGAAGGGCGAATTCAAGGAGCACCCTTCGACGCACGGGCAGCAGTTTTGGGTGATTGACGAGCTGGGCGCGACGCGGGCGGACGGGACGCAGTGCGAGGCGGTGCTGTGGGACTTTGCCGGGCAGCCGGACTACAGGCTGGTGCACGCGCTGTTTCTGGACGACGTTGATTTGGCGCTGCTACTCTTCGACCCGACAAACAGGCAGGAGCCCCTGAAGGGCGTGGAATACTGGCTGAAGCACCTGGCGCGCGAGCGCCGCGACGGGACGAGGCGGCGCGTCATTCTGGTCGGCGGGCGCGCGGACAGGGGCGTGCCGACGCTGACGCGCGAGGAGCTTGAGGAGTTCTGCCGGAGGCAGGGCGTCGAGGCTTACGTCGGGACGAGCGCGCTGACGGGCGAAGGGTTGGAAGAGTTGCTGGCGCGCGTCAAGTCGTCAATCGTGTGGGACGAGATGCCCGCGACGGTGACGACGCGCACCTTCAAGCGCGTCAAGGAGTTCGTGCTGGCGCTGAAGGCCAACCCCGAGCGCAAGGGCGTGCTGGTCAGCCCCGAGGAGTTGCGTACGCGGCTCGAAGCGACCGACGCCGAGTGGCAGTTCACCGACGCCGAGATGAAGACGGCCGTGCGTCACCTCTCGAACCACGGCTACGTGTCCGTGCTGCGCGGCTCGTCGGGCGAGGAGACCATTCTGCTCGCGCCCGACCTGCTGGTGAACGTCGCCGCGTCGTTCGTGCTCGAAGCGCGGCGCAACCCGAAGGGGCTGGGCGCGCTCGAAGAGGCGCGCGTGCTCGCGGGCGGGTACGGGTTCCCGGAGTTGGCAAGTTTAGAGGAACGGGAGCGGGACGTGCTGCTCGACGCGGCCGTGGTGCTCTTCATCGAGCACAACCTCTGCTTCCGCGAGACGCTGGGCGCGCAGACGCTCCTCATCTTCCCCGCGCTCATCAACCAGAAGCGCCCCCTGCTCGAAGAGGTCGAGACGGTGGACGACGTGTCGTACCGCGTGATGGGCGCGGTCGAGAACGTCTACGCGGCGCTCGTCGTCCAACTCGGCTACACCAACACCTTCACGCGCACCAACCAGTGGCAGAATCAGGCCGAGTACGAGACGGCGCGCCGCGACGTGTGCGGCTTCCGCCAAGTTAACGAGCGCGAGGGCGAGACGGAACTCGTCCTCTACTACGCGAAGGAGCGCGCGGGCGCGCGGCTCCTCTTTCAGGGGCTCTTCGAGGAGTTCCTGCGCGGCCGCGACGTGAGCGTCACCAAGTTCCCGCCCGTCCAGTGCCCCGTGTGCGATTACCGGCAGCAGCGCGCCGAGGTCGTCAAACGCATCGACGGCGGCAAGAGCTTTCTGTTCTGCGGCGAGTGCGGCGAGAAGATCGAGCTGCCGAAACAGGGCGAGCGGGTCACGCTCAGCGCGGCCGAGCGCAAGCAACTCGGCCGCGAGCAGGAGCGCACGCGGCGGCGGACGGCGTTCGAGTCGGCGCTCGTGCGCGTCAAGGCCGTCGCGCGCGACGAGAACAAGGCCGCCCCGCGCTGCTTCGTCAGCTACGCGTGGGGCGAGCGCGAGCGCGAGCGATGGGTGCGCGGCCTCGCCATCGACTTGCAGAACGCGGGCGTGGACGTGCTGCTCGACCGGAATGACAACGCGTGGATCGGCTCGAACGTCGGCCGCTTCATCAGCCGCGTCGAGGACGAGGAGGTGGACTTCATCGCCGCCGTCGGCACGCCGCTCTACCTTGAGAAGTACAGGAACCAACTCTCGCCCGGGGGGAGCGTCGTCGCCTCCGAGGTCGACCTCATCAACCTGCGCATGATGGGCACCGAGCAGCACAAGAACACCGTGCTCCCGCTGCTCGCCGAGGGCGACCCGCGGGACTCTTTTCCGCCGCTGCTGCGCGGGCGCGTCTACGCGGACTTCCGCGAGGAGTCGAACTACTTCGGCGCGCTCTACGAACTGATCCTCACGCTCTACCGCATCCCGTTCGACCACCCGGCCGTGAGCGACCTGCGCGACATGCTGCGCGACGGTTCGGGGCGGCGGCGGTGAGCCGAGCCGCCGCCTGCCCGGTTCGTGCGAAACAGCGGGGCGTGTTGTATCGTTTGGGCTTGAGATGAATTTCGAGCCGCGCAACATTCTGGTGATTGATTTCGGGCAGTTGGGGGACGTGATTTTGAGTCTGCCGGCGCTGGCGGCCGTCCGGCACAGGTTCCCGAAGGCGCGCGTGACGGTGGCGGTGGGGGGCGCAGCGGCCGCCGTCATAGAGATGTCGGGCGTGGCCGACGAGGCGCTCGCGGTTGACCGCGTGGCGCTGCGCGACGGGCCGAAGCACCTCTCGGTGTGGCAGATCGGCAGGCTCGTCATGGACGTGCGCAAGCGCAAGTTCGACTTCGTCATCGACCTCCACAGCCTTTCGGAGACCAACCTGCTCGGCTTTCTCTCGGGCGCGGGGCGCAGGCTCTACGCGCGCCGCCCCGGTCGCTCGCTCGACTACCTCGCAAACTTCCGCCCCGCGCCGCCCGCCGAAGACCGCTCGAAGCACGCCATCGACCGTTACCTCGACGTGATCGCGCCGCTCGGCGTGGGCGAGGTGTCGCGCGTGCCGCGCCTCGCCGTGCGCGAGGAGGACGGCCGCGCCGTGGACGAACTGCTCCGCAAGGCCGCCTCGGGCGGCAAGACTTGGCGCGGCGCGAGCCGGGCGTCGGGCGGCACGTCCGACTCGCCGCTCGTCGGCATCTTCCCCGGCGCGGGGCACCCGAGCCGGCGCTGGCCCGTCGAGCGCTTCGCCGAGCTGGCGTGGATGCTTGAGCGCAACGACGACGTCCGCTCCGTGCTCTTCGCGGGGCCGGAGGAGCGCAGGCTCGTGCGCGAGGCGCGGCCGAAATTCCCGCCTTCGACCATAGTTCTGGACAGGCTGACCGTCCCGCAGCTCGCCGCCGCGGCCGAGCGCGTCTCCGTCTTCGTCTCGAACGACACGGGGCCGATGCACATCGCGGCGGCGGTCGGCACGCCCGTCGTCATCCTGATGCAGCACCACCCGATGTTCAACTGCTACATCCCGCCCGGCGACCGCCACCGCGTCGTCGCCGCCCGCACCATCGAAGCCATCGGCACCGACCTCGCCTACGCCGCCGCGCGCGCCGCCTTCACGACCGAGCGCGCCTCCTCGCTCTTCGACGCCTAAAAAAACGCCCGAAAAAAGGCCATTTAGGTCACTCTGACTTCTGGTTTGTTTGGCCGATGTTTTGTATGGACAAACAATGTCGGTCTGTATATTATATTAACCGCACGCGGGCTGACCTACAGCCGGCCTCGCACGAAAGCCCGCCACGCCCGCACAAAGTCGGCCCCGACCGCCTCGTTCATCCTTAACACACGCCTATCTCAGGAGTGACCGTCATGTCGAAACGCCTGAACCTGATGCTGCTGCCTCTGGTTCTTCTACTCTCCCACGTCGCCGCTTCGGCCGCGACCGTCCGCGTCCCCGCCGCTTTCCGCCTCCGCGCCGCGAGCGCGCCGCTCCCCGGCGCGACGAACGAGCGCGAGCAGGACGGGCTGGCGGGCCCCGTGCGCCGCGTCAGAACCGAGACCGCGAAAATCGCGGTCAAGAACGGCAAGCCCGTCGAGGGCGCGCGCCAGGTTCTGGAAACGACGACCTACGACCAGAAGGGCAACCGCGTAGCCAACGCCTACTTCCT
>JBEVKV010000464.1:0-4040 GCA_040509515.1 Pyrinomonadaceae bacterium
CCGCCCGTGATGGGCGGCAGAATCGGCTTGAGCGGGTTGGCCGTCGGCTCCTTGAGCTGCGGCCGGTCAGAGTCGTCCTTGTGCGAGCCGGGGTCGTCGTCGTCGAGCGACAGGCCCGCGATGATGCGGCGAATCTGAACGGCGTCGAGCGTCTCGCGGTCGAGCAGCGTCTCGGCGAGGCGAATCATCGTGTCGCGATTCTCCTCGATGATGTTGCGCGCGCGCTCGTACTGGTCGCCGACGAGCTTCTTGACCTCTTGGTCGATCTTGATCGCCGTGTCCTCCGAGAAGTCGCGGTGCTGCGAAATCTCGCGGCCGAGGAAGATCTGCTCCTCCTTCTTGCCGAAGGTGAGCGGCCCGAGGTTCGACATGCCGTACTCGCAGACCATCGCGCGGGCGAGTTCGGTGGCGCGCTCGATGTCGTTGGACGCGCCGGTCGTGATGCTGCCGAGGAAGACCTCTTCGGCGATGCGCCCGCCCATCAGGATGGCGATCTGGCCGAGCAGGTACTCCTTCGTGTAGTTGTGGCGGTCGCCCTCGGGCAGTTGCTGCGTGACGCCCAGAGCCATCCCGCGCGGGATGATTGTCACCTTGTGGACGGGGTCTGCGTTCGGCACCTTCAGCCCCACGAGCGTGTGGCCGGCCTCGTGATAGGCGGTGACGCGCTTCTCCTCGTTGGTGATGACCATCGACTTGCGCTCGGCGCCCATCAGCACCTTGTCCTTCGCAAGCTCGAAGTCCGCCATGTTGACGATCTTCTTGTTGTAGCGCGCCGCGTTGAGCGCCGCCTCGTTGACGAGGTTGGCGAGGTCTGCGCCCGTAAAGCCCGGCGTGCCGCGCGCGATGACCGTGATGTCAACGTCCTCGCCGAGCGGAATCTTGCGCGTGTGAACCTTGAGAATGCCCTCGCGCCCGCGCACGTCGGGGCGCGGCACGACGACGCGGCGGTCGAAGCGGCCGGGCCGCAGCAGCGCCGGGTCGAGCACGTCCGGCCTGTTCGTGGAGGCCATGATGATGACGCCGTCGTTCGACTCGAAGCCGTCCATCTCGACGAGCAACTGGTTCAAAGTCTGCTCGCGCTCGTCGTGCCCGCCGCCGAGGCCCGCGCCGCGGTGACGGCCGACGGCGTCGATCTCGTCGATGAAGATGATGCACGGCGCGTTCTTCTTGCCCTGCTCGAAGAGGTCGCGCACGCGCGACGCGCCGACGCCGACGAACATCTCGACGAAGTCCGAGCCGGAGATGGAGAAGAACGGGACGTTGGCCTCGCCCGCCACCGCGCGCGCCATCAGGGTCTTGCCCGTGCCCGGGGGGCCGACGAGCAGCACGCCCTTAGGTATGCGTCCGCCGAGCTTCTGGAACTTCTGCGGCTCCTTGAGGAACTCGATAATCTCCTGAAGCTCCTCCTTCGCCTCGTCCACGCCGGCCACGTCCTTGAAGGTGACGCGCTTCTGCTGGTTGTTCAGGAGCTTCGCGCGCGACTTGCCGAAGGAGAGCGCCTTGTTGCCCCCCGACTGCATCTGCCGCAGCATGAAGACCCAGAAGCCGACCAGAAGCAGGACGGGGCCCCACCACATCAGGATCGACCAGAAGGCGCCGCTCGTCGCCGGCTCGATGTTCACCTTACCCGAGGCGACGTGCGGCTGGCCGTTGGCGTCCTTCTCGTTGGCGAGCATGGCGAGGTCGCCCTTGATTTTGTCGCCCTCGATGGGAGTGCGGAACTCCTGCTTCGCCTTGTCGAGCGAAACCACCTCGGACTGCTTGATGGTCAGCTCGGTGATCTGGCTGGTGCGCACCTTCTCGACGAGTTCGCCGTAGGCAAGCTGCTTCACGTCTTTGGCCTGCTTGTTGACGACGAACTGGTAGAGGATGACCGCGCCGGCCAGGATGAGCACCCAGAAAATAAGTTGTCTAGCAGTGGAACTCAAATTTCTTCGCCTCCGACGCCGATGATAGCGCATCCGGCGTCTTTTGTCGCTCCCCGAAAACCCCTCGCAACCGTCGCCCGCGGCCGACGCCCTCCGGAGAGCCATTCGCGATTCAATACGGCGGCCGGGCTCAACTTGGATGCCCGCCGCGCGCGCGCCGTTGTGCATCCGCGCTCCCCGCACGCGCGGCCCGGCTCAGTTCCGATTGTAGGTTCCGGCCCCCCCTTTTTCAACCCTTTTCCAAGAAAAGCCCGCCCGGCGCGCCGCAATCCCCGGTTTAGTAGTACGTGATGTGGCGGCGTTCGACGCGGTAAGGCTGCGCCGGGCCATTCTCCGAAAGCCAGTGAGAGGTGATGCGCTTCACCCAGTTCCCGGCCGCGTCGTACTCGTACTCGCGATGTCCACCCACGGCGAAAGTTCCGTCGCCGTGATACCTCTTCAGCGAGGTCACGTTACCCCGCTCGTCGTACTCGTAGACGGCCCTCGCGCCGAGCCAGTCGTCGGCCTTGTGGTAAAAGACCTCCCTCAGAAATCCCTTCTCGTCGTACCTGTAGGTGACCTTCCACCGGAGTTGCTCCTCGCCCCCGGCGGCGACGCGGTACAGTTCTTCGCCGAGAGTGTTGCCCCGGTCATCTTTGAGAGTCGTGACCCTCCCCCTTAATACGCCGTCCGAGGAGTACGAGCGGGAGTGAGTCGTCTTCCCTTCGATAGTGACGACGGTCTTGTGTGTCCGAGTCTGCCACACGCCGGCCGTGAGCTGGCTGACACTGCCTCCGACCTCACGCCCCTCCGCGTCATAGGAGAACTCCTGCACAACCCGCGCGTCCGGCTCCGTCCTCGTCGAGTCCATCTTGACCCTGTTCCCGCGCTCGTCGTAGGAGTAGGCGGTGACGCCTTTCGGCGCGTCCCTCCCGGCCTCGTAGTACTCCACCCCGATCATGCGCCCCTGCGTGTCGTAGCTGTAAACGTCCCGCCGGTCGGGAAGACCGGCGGGGCCGCTGCCGACCATCAATGTCCTGTTCCCGCGCTCGTCGTAATTCACTTTAACGGTGGAGAAGAGTTCGCCTTCGACCGCGCGGCCGCCCCTCATCGCCATGCCCCTTTGCTCCCCGGTGATGGTCATGACTTTTCCCCGAAGGCACTCCCTCCCGCTTACGCTTATCGGGTTCGGACCGCACCCATCCATTTCGCCGGGGCCAATCCGCACCTCGGCCTTTTTACTCCTGGCCTGCTGTTGTGCCGCGCCCGACACGACTCCCGCCGCCGCGATAACGAGCGGGAGCAGGGGGGCGATGATTGCGGGGATGACTTTCCTGAGCCGCAAGGGACTGTGGGGTCTGTGAGCGTGCATGGCGTCTCTCCTTACAAAGAATGTGGTGAATCGGGCAACGCCTGTGAGGGTTTCGGCCGCGGGCACGGCGGAACGCCCGACTTATACGCCCGCCGCCGTCAGGTGTCAACGCTCACGTCTCGCGGCGGAACGTGAGCAGGCCGTGGCGCAGTTCGACGCGCCCGCCGCCGGGGAGTTCGGCGACGCGGCCGCCGCGCGTGCCGCGCGTCAGACGCTCGACGCCGAGCAGGTGCGCGTGCGAGAGGCGGCGCAAATCGCCGCGCGCGCGCGCGAGCCACAGCCGCAACGCGCGCCGCCTGACCGCCGGCGCGGCCACCGCCAGCGCCTCCGCGCGCAACGGCCACGCGCCCGTCAAGCCTTCTTGTCCCACATCGTTCAAGCCTTCCTGGCTCGCATCCGTCACGCCCTCCGCGCCTGAATCTTGTGCGTCGGCGCGCGCCTCTTCGAGCAACGCCACCGCGAGCGCGTCGAGCGCCTCGGAGTCTTCGCGCAGCAGCGCGGCGGCGCGCGCCAGCGCCTCCGGGGCGCGCGGGTTGAAAGTCTCAAGCAGCGGCAGCAGACGGCGGCGCACGCGCACGCGCGCGAAACGCTCGTCCTCGTTCATCTCGTCCGCGCGCGGCTCGATTCCGCGCTCGCGGCAGAAGCCTTCCGTGTCCGCGCGCCGCGCCCAGCCCAACAGCGGCCGGCGCAGCAAGACCTCTCCCCCGCCCCGTGCGTCGAGCACGCGCTCGGCGGCCATCCCCGCCAAGCCGTCCGCGCCG
>JBEVKV010000465.1:0-6412 GCA_040509515.1 Pyrinomonadaceae bacterium
TCGCGGGCGCGCGCCGACACAACCAACGGCGCGCCCCGCGGCATCAAAGATTCGCGCCTTTCCGGGTTCCCTTTCGCAACCGTCCGGCTCACCCCTCGACGGCGCTCTCCACGAGAGAGCGGGCATGGGGCCGCCCGCGCGGCGCTTAATTAGACAAGTTCGACGAGAGGTTCTACTCCTTCCGGCCACTGGCGTTGAAAAGTTTTTTGGAGGCACACGTGATGCACTACAGATTCATCCGCTCGCTCGGCGCGCTCGGGCTCATCTTCAGCCTCTGGGCGGGTCAGCTCACGGCCGTGGCCGCGCCCGCGCGCCGGCAGCAGGCGCAGAAGCCGGCGGCGACGAAGCAGGATTCGGACAAGAATAAGAAGGCCGGCAACAAGGAGGGTCAGGAGGTCGCCGCCGCCACCGCCCCGGCCTCAAGCTCCGGCAAGCCGCTCTCCGAGAAGGAAGACCCGCGGCTCATCGGCAAGCGCAAGATCAACGGCGGCTTCATCAACAGCATCAGCGGCGGCGTGGACAAAGAGGTCTCGCTCGGCCGACAGCTCGCCGCCGAAGTCGACCGCCAGGCCAAGTTCGTCGATGACCCCGTCATCACCGAGTACATCAACCGCGTCGGCCAGAACGTCGTGCTCCACTCCGACGCGCGCATCCCCTTCACCATCAAGGTCATCGACTCCGACGAGGTCAACGCCTTCGCGCTGCCCGGGGGCTTCTTCTACGTCAACAAGGGGCTCATCCTCGCCGCCGACAACGAGGCCGAGGTCGCGGGCGTGATGGCGCACGAGATTGCGCACGTCACCGCGCGCCACGCGATGGAGAATCAGGCCAAGGGGATGCTCGCCGAGATCGGCCTGCTCGCCGGCTCAATCTTCCTCGGCGGCCTGGGCGGGATGCTCATCCAGCAGGGCGCGCAGTTCGGCGCGCTTCTGGGCTTCATGAAGTTCAACCGCAACGCCGAGTCGGAGGCCGACATGCTCGGCGTCCAGTACATGTGGGCCGCCGGGTACGACCCGAACGCGATGTCCACGATGTTCGAGAAGCTGGCGGCGAAGAACAAGAAGAAGCCCGGCACCTTCTCGAAGCTCTTCGAGTCGCACCCGCAGTCGGTCGACCGGCTGGAGGCCACCCGCCAGCTCGTCGCGCGCTTCCCCGACAAGGAGGAGTACGTCCTCTCGACCTCGGAATTCCAGCGCGTGAAGAACCGCCTGCTCCGGCTCTCGAACGCGCGCGCCTCTTCGGCCGGCGACATCGCCCCCGGCGACGACGGAGCGCCCGGCCGCCCGACCCTCAAGCGCCGCTCGCCCTCGGCCGACGAGACCGGCACGCCGACCGACGGGACGACGCCCGAGAAGAAGGACGACCGGCCGCAGCTCAAGCGCCGCGACACCACCACCGACCAGCAGCAGACGACCCCGCAGAACCCGCCCGAGTAAGGGCGCACGGCGGACGCCTCGACGAAGGCCAGCGAAGGCTCTCAGGTCTCTCAGACAGACCTGGGAGCCTTCAGTTTGAGGGAAACGTTTGAATCGGGCGAAAAAAGCGATGCTGGTCGCGGCCGGGAGCCTCTGCGTGGGGCTCGGGGTGCTCGGGCTGTTCCTCCCGCTGCTGCCGACGACGCCGTTCCTGCTGCTCGCCTCCGCCTGCTACGTGCGCAGCTCCGAGCGCCTCCACGGCTGGCTGATGGGGAACCGCGTGCTCGGCGGCTACGTCAAGGCTTTCAAGGAGCGGCGCGGCATCCCGCTCCGCGCCAAGTTCACGACCGTCGCGCTGCTCTGGCTGCCGCTCCTCTACTCGGTCTACAGGCTCGACATCCTCTGGCTGGAGACCGTGCTGCTGGCGATGGGCGTCTTCTGGAGCGTGCTCGTCTTCAGGATGAAGACGCTGAGAGAGGCCGAGCCGGCCGTCGTCCCGGCGCGGCGCGCGCCGGAGCCCTGAGACACACCGCTGCCGCGGCTTGACAACAAAAAGTCGGTTTCGTATTCTACCCGTTCGCGTTTTAGACGCTTAAGATAGAGAGAGTTATCTATGTCAACCTACTTCCCCAGCGGGGACGGACTCGCAGAGAATCGCAAGTGGTACGTCGTTGACGCGGCGGGTCAGACGGTCGGCCGTCTGGCGACCGAGGTCGCGCGCGTGCTGACCGGCAAGAACAAGCCGCAGTACACGCCCTTCCTCGACACGGGCGACCACGTCATCGTCATCAACGCCAAACAGGCGGTCTTCAAGGGGTCGAAGAACGACCAGAAGATGTACCACCACCATACGCTCTACCCGGGCGGGCTGCGCTCGATCTCGGTCAAGCACCAGTTCGAGCGTCACCCCGAGCGCGTCATCGAGCTCGCCGTCAAGGGGATGCTCCCCAAGACCAAGCTCGGCAAGGCGATGGCCAAAAAGCTCAAGGTCTACGCCGGCGCGGAGCACCCGCACGCGGCGCAGCAGCCCGAGCCGCTGAACTTGAGCCCGCGCGCCGCCGCGCAGAAGGTTTAAAAACTGTAGTTTAAGGTAAGGAAGAGGAAGCTGTGGCAGACATCCAGTATTACGGGACGGGCCGGCGCAAGACCGCGACCGCGCGCGTCTACCTTCGGCCGGGCACCGGCGAAATCCGCGTCAACCGCAAGACCTTCGAGGAGTACTTCCCCAATCAGGCGCTGCGGATGGTCATCCGCCAGCCGCTGACGCTCACCGACACCGCCAGCAAGTTCGACATCGTCGTCAACGTCGCGGGCGGCGGCCCGGCGGGACAGGCCGGCGCGCTGCGCCACGGCATCACGCGCGCTCTGATGGTCTTCAACTCGGACCTGCGCCCCGCGCTCAAGGACGCCGGGCTCGTGACGCGTGACCCGCGCGCTAAGGAGCGCAAGAAGTACGGCCAGAAGGGCGCGCGCAAGCGCTTCCAGTTCTCGAAACGCTAACGGAGAGCGGCGGGCCGCCGGGGCTTTGCGGCCCCGCGCGCCCGCCGTTTTCTAATCCATTGTCGCGCCCCGGTTGGTTGACCCTCCGATTAGGGTCGAGCGCGGGCGCGGCGAGTACATAAACCAATCAATTGAAGGAGGAGTAGTTTGGCAGTCACCGTTACGATGAAGGAATTACTGGAGGCCGGCGTCCACTTCGGCCATCAGGTCAGGCGTTGGAACCCGAAGATGAAGGAGTTCATCTTCGGCGAGCGCAACGGCATCAACATCATCGACCTCCAGAAGACGCAGAAGATGTTCCGCGACGCCATCACGTTCGTCACCGCGATGATGGGCGAGGAGCGCGGCCGCAACATCCTCTTCGTCGGCACCAAGCGGCAGGCGCAGGACGCCATCCGCGAGGAGGCCGAGAGGGCCGGGCAGTACTACATCAACCAGCGTTGGCTCGGCGGCCTCCTGACCAACTTCCAGACCGTGCAGAAGTCGATCAAGCGCCTCCGCGACCTCGAAGCGATGCAGACCGACGGCCGCTACGAGAAGATGACGAAGAAGGAGCGCATCAAGCTCGACCGCGAGCGCGAAATCCTCGACAAGAACCTCTCGGGCATCAAGAACATGAACCGCATCCCCGACGCGCTCTTTATCATCGACGTGCGTAAGGAGGACATCGCGGTCAAGGAGGCGAACCGCCTCGGCATCCCGATCATCGCGGTCGTCGACACCAACTGCTCGCCCGAGGGCATCGACTACGTCATCCCGGGCAACGACGACGCGCTGCGCGCCGTCCGCCTCTTCGCCTCGCGCATCGCGGACGCGGTGGTCGAGGGTCAGCAGATGAGCGGCAAGTCGGCCGAGGACGACGAGCAGGCGGAGGCCGCCGCGGCCGGCGCCGCGCCCGCGCCCACCTCGCGCGTCGTGACCTCTTCCGTCGACAGCACGCGCGAGATCGAGCCCGGCGCTCAGTCTTCGCAGGTCGCGGGCGTGGACGTTTCGACCGTCTCCGCGGACGTGCAGGTCTCAGTCCCCGGCAATCAGGGTTTCGGTCGGCAGGGGCAGCAGCCGGACAGCGTCGGCGACCACGCGCAGGTCGGCACGGGCGCGCCCGTGCGCGGCGCGACAGGCTCGCCCGACGCCGAAGGCACGCAGCCGCCGCAGTCGCCCGAGGCCGAGAAGGGCGCCGAGACGGTCGGCGCGGCCAAGTAGAGAGGCGCGCGGACACACAAGCTTTCAACTTTTCAAACGACGGCGAGCGCAGCCCTCCGGTGCGGATGAACCCGCCGGGCTGCGCTTCTTTTTAAGCAGTCAACTGACTACGGTCTACTTTCAGGAGAGTTATCATGGCGGAAATCACAGGCGCGGCGGTCAAGGCGCTCAGGGAGAAGACGGGCGCGGGGATGATGGAGTGCAAGAAGGCGCTCACCGAGGCTGAGGGCAACGAGGAGCAGGCGGTCGAAATCCTGCGCAAGCGCGGCATGGCCAGCGCCGGCAAGAAGGCCGGGCGCGTCGCGGCCGAGGGCGCGGTCGGCTCCTACATCCACATGGGCGGCAAGGTCGGCGTCCTCGTCGAGGTCAACTGCGAGACCGACTTCGTCGCGCGCACGGATGAGTTCCAGGCGCTCGTCAAAGACATCGCGATGCACGTCGCGGCGGCCGAGCCGCGCTACGTCACGCGCGAGGAGGTGCCCACGGACATCCTCGACAAGGAGCGCGAAATCACGCGCGCCCAGATCGCCAACGACCCGAAGAACGCGAACAAGCCCGAGCAGGTCATCGAGAAGATCGTCGAGGGCCGCCTCAACAAGTTCTACGAGGAGGCGGTGCTGCTCGACCAGCCCTTCGTCAAAGACCCGGCCAAGACCATCAACGAGCTTCTGACCGAGAAGATCGCCAAGACGGGCGAGCGCATCACGGTGCGCCGCTTCTCGCGCTACAAGATGGGCGAGGGTCTGGCCAAGCGCGAGGACGACTTCGCCGGCGAAGTCGCTTCGATGAGCGGCGGCAACCAGTAGCCCCATGTCATCAGCTAACACACAGGCGGGGGGCGCGCCGGCCTTCAAGCGGATTCTGCTCAAGGCTTCGGGCGAGGCGCTGATGGGCGCGCAGAACTACGGCGTGGACGTGCGCGTCGCGCGCTCCATCGCCGAGGAGATCAGGGCGGTGCGCGACCTCGGCGTCGAGGTCGCCGTCGTCGTCGGCGGCGGCAACATCTTCCGCGGCGTCTCGGAGAGCGCGGGCGACATGGACAGGTCGAGCGCCGACTACATCGGGATGCTCGCCACCGTCATGAACGCCGTCGTCTTGCAGGACGCGTTGGAGAAGGTCGGCGTCCACACGCGCGTGCTCTCGGCCATCAACATCCCGCAGGTCGCCGAGCCCTTCATCCGCCGCCGCGCCATCCGCCATCTGGAGAAGGGGCGCGTCGTCATCTTCGCCGCGGGCACCGGCAACCCCTACTTCACGACCGACTCGGCCGCCGCGCTGCGCGCCCTTGAGATTCGCGCCGACGTGATTCTCAAGGCGACGAAGGTCGAGGGCGTCTACACGGCCGACCCCGTCAAGGACCCGGCCGCGACGCGCTACGACTGCATCACGTATCAGGAGGTGCTGGAGAAGCAGTTGAAGGTGATGGACGCCTCGGCCATCTCGCTCTGCATGGACAACAACCTCCCCATCGTCGTCTTCAACATGCGGACGCCCGGCAACATCGTGCGCGCCGTCTCCGGCGAGGCGGTCGGCACGCGGGTCTGCACCGAGCTGCCGAACGACGTGAAGCAGGCGCGCGCGGACGCCGAGACGAAACGGCGGCAGGAAGTCGAAGGACTTCAGGAAGAGCTTAAGCAACTTTAACCACCCGATGCACTCTTGCGCCTGACCAACTTAGCGGAGAACGACCTATGAGTGAAAAAGACGTGATTAAAGAGACGCGGCCGCGGATGGAGGGGGCGGTCGAGGACTTGAGGAAGAGGCTGGCGACGATCCGGACGGGGCGCGCGGCCGTGAGCCTGCTCGACAACGTGACGGTCGATTACTACGGCACGCCGACGCCCCTGAACCAGATGGCGTCGGTGCACGCGCCCGAGCCGAACATGCTCACCGTGCAGCCGTGGGATCAGACGCAGCTCGGCTCCATCGAGAAGGCGATACGCTCGTCCGACCTCGGCCTGAACCCCTCGAACGACGGCAAGATGGTGCGCGTGCCCGTCCCGCCGCTCACCGAGGAGCGCCGCCGGCAGCTCGCCAAGCAGGTGCACGAGGCGGCCGAGGAGCACCGCACGGCCATCCGCAACGTCCGCCGCGACGCCAACGACCGCCTCAAGCGGATGCTCAAGGACAAGCAGATTTCCGAGGACGCCGAGCGCGACGCACTCGCCGAAGTCCAGAAGCTCACCGACACGTACATCGGCAAGGTGGAGGAGCTGGCCAAGTCCAAAGAGCAGGAGCTGCTCACCGTCTAGGCCGCTGAACACAGAACCGCGAACGTTAACGAGCGGGTCGGT
>JBEVKV010000466.1:0-5095 GCA_040509515.1 Pyrinomonadaceae bacterium
CTTTCCCTTACCCCTTCCCCTTTCCCCCTTGACCCTTCCTTATTTCAGGCCGCCGCGTTCGGCGTCGAGGTTGCGCGGGCGGAGGACGGGTCGGGCCGGGCGCGCGTTCGTGTCCTGCGCGGTGGTGCTGTTGGGGCCGGACGCCGAGCCGTCGGGTCGGTAGACGTAGCTGTCGCGCGCGCGCACGACGAGATTGGGGCGGCGGACGCGCACCTTAATCTGGCGCTGCTCGGCCGCCTGCGACTGGCGCGAGGGGTAATAGCCGAGACTGTACTGCCGGCGCAGCTCCTCGGCGATGTTGGTGAAAGCCTCTCCGACGTAGCGCAGGTCTGCGGCGTCGTGGTGCCGTCCGCCGGTCTGCTCGGCGAGTCGGCGCAGATACTCGCCCGCGCGGCCGTAGTCGGCCGGCGAACTCCCCGCGCCGCCGCCACCTCCGCCGCCTCCGCGTCGCCGTCCGCCACCGCCACCTCCGCCTCCACCGCCGTTGCCGACGGTCACGCCGCCGCCGAGGATGATGCCGACGACATCGCCCCATCCGGGGTTACGACGCCTCGGGTAACGGTTCGGCCCGGGCCAGCGCCCGCCGCCGCCACCGCCGACGTTGTAGTCGGACGTATCGTACTGGATGGGGTAGATCATCGCGTCCAGCTCCTCGGCCTCGGCGAGCGTGCTCTGGTAGCTGGCCTGCTTGCTCGAAGTGTCGACGCCGTCGGTGAAGAGGACGATGGCCTTGCGCCCCTTGATGCCGCTGAGCTGGCGCTTGATGACGAGGTCGACGGCGTCGTAGAGGCGCGTGCCCTGACCGGGTCGCGTGCGGCGTATGGCGTCGCGTAGCGCGCGGCGGTCGTTCGTCACTTCGGAGAGGACGCGCACGTCGTCGTCGAACGAGACGACGGTGACGCGGTCGTCGGGCCGGAGCTGGTCTACGAAGGCGAGCGCCGCCTCCTGTATGTCTTCGAGCTTGAAGCGGGTCGAGCCCGACGTGTCGATGACGAGCGCGACCGTGAAGGGCTGCTCGACGGGCGCGAAGTACGCGACCTGCTGCTCGACGCCGTCCTCGAAGACGCGGAAGTCTCCCTTGCCGAGTCCCCCGATGAAGCGGCCGTCGCGGTCGAGCACGGAGACGGGCACGGTGACGAGCGCCGCGTTGACGCGCACCACCTCGTCCTCGCCAACCTCCTCCGCAACCTCGTTGTTAGGAGCCTGAGATGTTGACTGGCGCTCGGCCTGCGGCGCGGGGCGCTCCATCTGCGGGGCGCGTCGCGGCGTCGTGTCGGCGGGCGCGCTCGCCGGCGCGCTCTGGCCGACGCGGCGCGGGCGCGTCTGCGCCAAAGGCGCGAGCGTCGCCGAGGCGAGCAGAATCAGAGTCATTGACAGTCGAACAAGATTTCTCATTTCGGGTGCTTTTCTCCTCGGGAGACGGCTCCGGGCCGCACGTTAGACGGGCGCGGGGCGCGGACGGATGCCCGTTTTTTTAAGGATTCAACGGCGGGAGAGCCTGCGCGGGAGAGTGTAACAGGTGGCGAGGCGTCAGTCTCCTGCGCCGCGATAAGTGATAAGTGATGAGTGATGAAAGATGGTGAGAACCGTTTCTTCCTTCTTATCACTCATCACTTACCACTTCCCGACGCGCTCTCGATGGCGTTGAAGATGAGCGGGAAGGTGCCCCAGGTCTGGCCGCGGTGCTGCGGGCGGAAGCCGAAGAGGACGACGCGGCCGCGTCCGAGCGTGGCCTCGACGAGCGCGGCGCGGCCGGCGATTTTCTCCGCGCCGAGCAGCCAGCCAGAGCGCAGTAACTCCCCTTCGCGCGCGGCGTAGCGCGCCACCACGCGCGCGCGCTGCGGGTCGGTCACCTCGAAGGCGACGCTGTTGACGAAGTAAGCGTCCAACTGCCGGCCGAAGCCGCGCGCCAGCGGGTGCGCCGTCTCGACCTCGACGCGCAGGACGGAGCCGGGGCAGTAGAAGTCCGCGGGGCGCGAGCCTTCGAGCACGTTTCGCACGGGCAGGTTAAAACTCTTGATGGGAAGCTCGGTCGAGTCGTCCCAGCAGACGAGCGTGCCGCCCTCCTCGACGAAGCGGCGCAGGTTGGCGACGCCCGCCTCCGTGATGCCGCCGGTCAGTTCGGCCGGCGCGGTCTCCTTCGCGCGCCCCTCGACGATCTCGCGCAGGCGCATCGAGGGCAGCACGATCACGTCGTACTTCGCGCGCAGGTTTCCGGCCCTCACGTCCGCGTCGCGCAGAGACGTGTAGGGCACGTTGAAGGTGTCGAAGAGCCAGCGCGTCCAGCCCTCGTCCATCGAGCCCGTCCAGCCCTTGTAGAGTCCGAGGCGAACGGGGCGTTTAATCGGATTCTGAATCGGCGGGTCGAGCAGCGACACGTCGACGGCGGGCCGGTCGGTGACAACCGTGCCCGGCCGGAAGGGGACGCCGGTGTCGAGCCCGAGGTCGCGGCGTACGCCGAACTCGTCGCGGACGAGCGTCAGGCGTCGCCGGCTCTCCGGCTCGTGTATGCGCGTGACGGGGTACGCCTCGACGCCCATCTGCATCGGCAGCGTCCAGCCGGCCACGTCGTAGGGGCGTTCGGGCGCTCCGGTCGGCCCCTGACGGTCGGGGTAGATTTGACGCTCGAAGAGCGCCTGCACGTTCGAGCGGTAGGGCTGGCGCAGGAAGACGAGATAGCTGCCCAGAGGCCACTCGGGCGGCGCGTTCTTCGCGTCGTTGTAGATCGTGCCGCGCGACTCGGCGAGCGTCAGGTGAAGCTCCGCGTCCATGCGGTGCACCTCGACGCCCTGCTCGACGAGGAGCGTGACGAGCTTGGCGACGTTCTCATCTTTACCCTGACCGGCGGGGACGATGTAGGCGAGCACGTCGCCGCCCCGGTCAACGCCGCCGACGCCGCGCGCGGGCCAGTCGAGCGCGCGGCGGCCCAAGTCATAGAAGTTTCGCAGGTAGCGCTCGCGATACTTCGCCGCCATCGAAAGCACGGCGCGCGAGGCCGTCAGCTCAAGCCCCATGATGTCGCGCGGACGCCAGTCGCCGCCGGGCCACGGCGCGGGAAAGTTGGTCGTCGGGCCGTCGGGCAGCGCCGTCGGCATCCCGCGCACGGAGGAGCGCGCGAGCTGTTCGCGCGTGACTTTGACCGGCGTCATCAGGCGCGCGCTCGCCGCCTCGGTGAGTATGCCGACGGCGTTGTGGTAGTAGGGCGCGGTGCGGAAGCCGCCGTGCCACCAGGTGTCGTACATCGCGTTGGTGACGACGCCGCGGAAGCCTGCGGCCTCAAGGTCGGCGGCTATCTTGTGGCCGACGAGCCCGACCTCGCGCAGAAGCAGCGGCGCGATGTGCGGGTTCGGCGGGTCGTAGAACGGCGGGACGAAGAAGCGCGACCCGGTAGCCCCCTGCTGGTGCACGTCGTAGACGAGCTGCGGGAACCACTCCTTCCACAGCAGCCGCGTGACGGCGCGCGTCTCGCGCAGGTTGAGCATGAACCAGTCGCGGTTGTCGTCGTGTCCCGAGTAGTGGTGATAAAGCTCGGGCGGCTCCGAGCCCTCCCACGGCTTACCCAGAGAGCGGCGGTACCAGTCGGCGACGATGTCTATGCCGTCGGGGTTGGGCGAGGGGAGGAGGATGAGAATGGTGTTGTCGAGAATCTCGGTTGTCTCGGCGTCGCGCGCCGCGGCCAGCTCGTAGGCGAGCTGCATCGACATCTGCGAGGCGACGATTTCGGTCGAGTGAATCGAGCAGGAGATGACGACGACCGTCTTGCCTTCTCGGACGAGGCGGTCGCGCTCGGCCTCGTCGCGGACGAGTCGCGGGTCGGCGAGCCGGCGCTGGATTTCGCGATACTTGTCGAGTTCGCGTATATTCTCGGGCGAGCTGATGAAGGCGGCGATGAGTGGGCGGCCGAGCGTCGAGGTGCCGACCGTCCTGACCTCGACGCGTTGGCTGGCGCTGCCGAGAAGGCTGAAGTAGTCGGTTATCTGCTTCCAGCCGGCGACCTTCCGGTCGTCGCCCGGGTTGAAGCCGAGGATGTCGCGCGGCGACGGCACGCGCGTTAACAGCTCCGCGTTGTCGGCCGGCGGGGTCGGCGCGCGCCTCTCGGGCGTCGGGCGTGGCGGGCGTCGTCGCTGCGCGGCGGCGTCGGGCGCACAGAGCGCGCCGCAGCAGCAGGCCAGCAGCGCGGCGGCGAGCAGGGCAGAGGAGTTACGAAGGAACGCTTGATGCATCCTGAAAGTCTTCCGACCGAGATTGAAGGTCAAGAGCGTAGCGGGGGTGTCGCGCGCCCGGAGTCTAGCACAGCGCCGACGCCGACGCTCGCCGGGAGGCTCTGGTACTGGTGGTCGCTCTTCGTGGCCGCGATGCTGCTGCTCGTCATCGGCCCGCCGTCGATTATAGCGGCGCGCATCGCGCGTCGCCCGCACTGGCTCTACCCGTTCGCGCTCTTCGGCGCGCGCAACTGGCTGCGGCTGAGCGGCGTGCGCGTCCGCGTCCGCGGGCTTGAGAATTTAGACCCGCGCCGCTCTTACGTCTTCATCGCCAACCACCGCTCGTTCCTCGACACGGCGGCGCTCTTCTACCACCTGCGCCGCCGCATCGGCATCCTCGCCAAGAAGGAGCTTTTGAAGGTGCCGATCATGGGCTACGGGATGGGCTTCGTGAACATCATGGCCATCGACCGCACGAACCGCGAGAGCGCGCTGCGGACGACGAAGGCGGCGACCGACCGCCTGCGCGGCGGCACCTCGTTCGGCGTCTTCGCCGAGGGGACGCGCGCGCGGCCGGGCGAGCTTCTGCCGTTCAAGAAGGGCGGCTTCTACATGGCGGTCGAGGCCGGCGTCCCCGTCGTCCCCGTGGCCATGAAGTACACCGACGGGCTGATGGGCAAGGGCACGGGCGTCGCGCGCCCCGGCACGATGGAGATGGTCGTGCTCCCGCCGATTGAGACCGCGGGCGGCACGGACGCCGACGTGAAAAGCCTGACCGAACGCACACGCGCCGCCATCGCGGAAGAGTTGGGCGTGAGTTGACGTTGAGGGCGGCGGTCGGGAGCGCCCGACGGGTTTGCCGAAAAGTTTAAGGCGGCGACGTGAGTACATCG
>JBEVKV010000467.1:0-13639 GCA_040509515.1 Pyrinomonadaceae bacterium
CCCGCGAATGCCGGGGCCGCCCACCCTAGAGTCAGCAGCGCCAGGAGCAGAGCCGAAGTCACGCCCAAAAGGGTCGTCTTCAGACTTGCACGCATCGGCGTCGCCCTTTAGTAGTTGCGGTTGCGCTTGCGCAGCTTGTAGGTGTAGAGCGCCGAGCCGCCGCCGCCGGCGAGACCGCCGATGAGCGCGCCCTTCTTGCCACCGACGAGCGCGCCGATGCCGGCGCCCGCGCCCGCACCCATCGCCACCGTCAGCTTGTCGCGGTGCTTCTGCCAGAAGGAGCGACCCTTGGTCTGGCCGTAGTCGTAGTAGACGCGGCGCGGCGCGCTGTTACGCGCGACGCTGCGACGCGCCGAGCTGCGCTGGACGACGCGGGTCGCGGCCGGCGCGGCCGGGGTGGCGACGGTGGTGGTCGTCAGGTTCGACGCGCGGGCCGCCTCGACGCCTTCCATGAAGCCGTCCTTAAAGGCAGCGCGCTCCTCCTCGGTCATGTTCTTGGTCTCGTCGTTCAGCTCGTTGTCGAGCAGGTTCCTCTGCTCGTCGGCCGGGTTGACGGCCGTCTGGCCGGCGACCAGCGGCTTCGCGGTCTCGGCCTTCGCGACTTCGGGGGTGTCGTTGCCGGGGCGCATCACGAACGCGCCGACGGTGCCGCCAAGCAGTGCCGCCACGAGCGCCACGGGTAAAATCTTGTTCGTCGTCGTCATTGGTCAGTATCTCCTCAGATTGTCGAATGAACTTTTCAGGACGCACGTGAATGAGCGTACACGCTGGGGAGAGTGGCAACTGCCGTTCCTCTGTTCAGACCGCCGACAGCCGCACGGACAATCTAGCAAACTCTCCCCGACTTGCGGCGGTTTCCATCGCGCCGCAATCATTTTGTCGCCGAAATGTAAGAAGCGGCCGCCGAGCACGCCTTCGAGCTTCAAAAGCCCGTACACGATATGGGGCCGCGAGTTGACGATTTCCTCCCTGGCTCGTCGCCGCGTTCGAGCCTCTTGGTGAAGGGCAGCTCGGCGCGTGGACGGCGGGCGTTGGCAAACCCCTCGACTGTAGGGCTATAATCCGCGCTTGCCTAAGAACGTCATTGGAGGTCTGCCCCGCGCCGTGTCAAAGTCGGCTTCTTCCGTCTTCCGTCTGTCCAGGCGGCTTGAGAATGTCGGGTTCTCCGACATCGTCAACATCCGCAACAAGGTGATGGGGCTGCGCGAGCAGGGGGCGGCCGTCTACCAGTTCGAGGGAGGCGAGCCCTTCCTCAACACGCCCGAGCCCATCAAAGAAGCCATGACGCGCGCGCTGGCCGAGAACCGGACTCGATACGCGCCCTCGTCCGGCATCCCGGAACTGCGCGCGGCCATCGCCGCCAAGCTCCGCGAGCGCAACCGCACGCCGGCGCGCGAAGAGGACGTGATCGTCCTCAACGGCGGGATGCAGGGTCTGTTCGCGGCCTTCCAGTCGGTCATCGACCCGGACGACGAGGTGCTCGTCTTCTCGCCCTTCTGGACGCCCATCCGCGACCTCATCGCTCACTGCGAGGGCCGAACCGTCCTCGTCCCGAGCACGGAGGCGCGCCGCGAAGGAGTTCGTGAGACGCTGGCGCGCTACGCGACCGAGCGGACGCGCGCCATCTACTTCAACACGCCGCAGAACCCGACGGGGCTCGTCTTCACGCGCGAGGAGGCCGAGGAGGTCGCGCGCTTCGCGCGTGAGCGCGACTTGGTCGTCTTCGCCGACGAGGCTTACGAAGACCTCGTCTATGAGGGCGAGCACGTTTCAATCGCCTCGCTCGAAGGCATGTTCGAGCGGACGATCACCTGCTACACGCTCTCGAAGTCCTACGCGATGACGGGCTGGCGCGTCGGCTACGCCGTGGCGGCCGAGCCGTGGATTACGGGTCTCAAGAAGTGCCTGCTCTACACGACGAACGGCGTCTCGACGCCCTCGCAGTACGCCGCGCTCGCCGCCTTCGGGCTTCCGTCGGACTTCTACGAAGGCATCCGCCGCGAGTACCGCATGCGCCGCGACCTGCTCGTCGGCGGTCTGAACGAGTTGGGTCTCGTCTGCGAGCCGCCGGCCGGCGCGTTCTACGCCTTCCCCGACGTGTCGCGCGTCCACGCCGACAGCCGCGCCGCCGCCGACCTCCTGCTCGAACGCGCGCAGGTCGCGACCGTGCCCGGCGTCGTCTTCGGGGAGCACGGCGAAGGCCACCTGCGCTTCTCCTTCTCGACCTCGCCCGAGACGATTCAGGCCGGCCTCGACTCACTCCGCCGGAACCTCTGAGGGAGTGATGAGTGATGAGTTGACGGGCGGCGAGTTCGACTTCATCGAGCGGCTGCGTCGTCTGGAACTCGCGCGCATCGCTAAAGACAATCACTCGTCACACGTCACTCATCGCTCATCACTCATACAAGGCATCGGCGACGACGCGGCGGTCTTCCGACAGCGCGCGGGCTTCGACACGGTCATCACGGCCGACATGCTCGTCGAGGGCGTTGACTTCCGCCTCGCGCCGGGCTGGATGCGGCCGCGCGACCTCGGGCACAAGGCGCTCGCCGTCTCGCTGTCGGACGTGGCGGCGATGGGGGCGCGGCCGAGCTTCTGCCTGATGTCGGTCGGGGTTCCGCGCGCGCGCTGGCGCGGAGGCTTCGCCGAAGAGTTTTACAGCGGCGTGCGCGCGCTGGCGGCGCGACACGGCGTGCGCGTCATCGGCGGCGACACTTCGCGGACGCCGGACGCGGTCGTCGTCGACTCAATCGTGATGGGCGACGTGCGACGCGGGCGCGCTCTGACGCGCGCGGGCGCGCGGCCGGGCGACCAGATTTTCGTCACCGGCGCGTTGGGCGGCGCGGCGGCCGGGCTGAAGATTCTTGAGAGGTCGCGTGTGGGAAATCGTCGGCCGGGCTCGCGGCGGGGCGTGCCGGCTTCGGCTTCGACGCAACTCCTGACGCGCGCGGAGCGCGGACTCGTCGGGCGTCAGACGCGCCCCGTCCCGCGCGTCGAATGGGGGGCGCTGCTCTGCGAGCGCGGGCTGGCGACGGCGTTGATAGATTTGAGCGACGGGCTCTCGTCCGACCTCGCGCACGTCTGTCGCGAGAGCGGCGTCGGCGCGCGAGTCGAAGCCTCACTCCTGCCGTTAGACCCGCTGCTGAAGGCTGCGGGCGTTGACGCGGGCGAGGCTCTCAAGCTCGCGCTCGACGGCGGCGAAGACTTTGAGCTTCTCTTCACCGTCGGCCCGCGCAAAGTCTCGCGGCTCCCGCGCGAGGTGGCAGGCGTGCCCGTCACGCGCGTCGGCGAGGTCACGGGCGAGCGCGGCAAGGTCAGGCTCGTCCGCGACGGCCGCGCGCGCCTGCTCCGCCCCGGCGGCTTCGAGCACTTCGGGCGCGCGTGAGGGCGGGCGCGATTCGAGAAATGTTTGACTCCGCCGACCCTCCTTGCCTAGACTCTCTCCACGAAGCGCTCCCCGGTCAGGTGTCGTTCAAGTAAGGAGAATCAAGATGCTCGTCCACGGCCTACGTCTTCTCGTCGCACTCATCACCTTCGCGGTCGGCGTCACCGCCAGTTGGCTCATGGGCTCCGACCACTCTTGCGGAGCACGGCGCGGAGGCATGACCTACTCGCGCGAATACACCGTCTCGCGCGCATACACCTTCACGACGCGGACGGAGATGCCGCCGCCCGCCGGGTCGCCGAAGCGCGAGTGCAAGACGGGGCTCTCGCCGCAGGTGCTTGAGGGCGGCATCCTCAACGGCCGTGCGAGGAGCCTGCCCACGCCGGTCTACCCGGTCACGGCGAAGGCCGCGCGCGTGAGCGGGTCGGTGCCCGTGCGCGTCTTAGTAGACGTGGACGGGAGCGTGACTTCGGCGCAGGCCGTCGGCGGCCCGAAGCTTTTGCGCGAAGCGGCCGAGGACGCCGCCCGCGAGGCTGTCTTCGCGCCGACGCTGCTCTCGGGGAACCCCGTGAAGGTCGGCGGCGTCATCAACTACAACTTCTTGCCCCAATAGACAGACGCGAGAGCGCGCCGCCCGACTCCCCGCGGGACTCCGGCCGGCGCGCTCTTCATTTAACTTCCGAACCAGATGCTCAAATTTTTCAACACCCTCTCCGGCCGGCTCGAAGAGTTCCGCCCGATGGTCGAGGGCGAGGCCAAGCTCTACATCTGCGGCCCCACCGTCTGGGACTTCGCGCACATCGGCAACTTCCGCACGATGGCCGCCTTCGGCGACGTGCTCCGCCGCTATCTCAAGTACAAGGGCTACAAGGTCACGCATGTGATGAACATCACGGACGTGGAAGACCGCATCATCAAGTTCTCGGCCGAGCGCGGGCAGACCATCGACGAGTACACGTCGAAGTACACGGAGGCTTTTCTCGAAGACTTCGACTCGCTCGGCGCGGAGCGACCCGAGGTGACGCCGCGCGCCACGCGCCACATCGACGAGATGGTCGAGATCATCAAGCGCCTGCGCGACTCCGGCCACGCCTACGAGTCCGAGGGCTCTTACTACTACCGCATCGGCTCGTTCCCCGAGTACGGCAAGCTCTCGAAGATAAACTTCGCCGGCAACATCGTCGGCGGGAGCGAGCGCGTCGCCACCGACAGGTACGAGAAGGAGGACGCGCGCGACTTCGCGCTCTGGAAGGCGCAGGGCGCGCCCGACGAGCCCGCGTGGGACACGGAGATCGGCAAGGGTCGGCCGGGCTGGCACATCGAGTGCTCGGCGATGTCGATGAAGTACCTCGGCGAGACCTTCGACATCCACGCCGGGGGCATCGACCTCGTCTTCCCGCACCACGAGAACGAGATCGCGCAGTCCGAGGGCGCGACCGGCAAACAGTTCGCGCGCTACTGGCTCCACGCCGAGCACCTGAAGGTCGAGGGCGAGTCGATGTCCAAGTCGCTCGGCAACTACTACACCTTCCGCGACCTGAAGGAGAAGGGTTTTAACCCGACGGCCATCCGCTACCTTCTGCTCAGCGTGCCCTACCGCAAGCAGCTCAACTTCACCTTCGAGGGCTTGCAGGGTGCGGAGAAGACCGTCGAGAGCCTTCGCACGTTCCGCGCGCGGCTGCGCGAGGCGCGCACCGAGCCGGGCTCGAACGCGGAGCTGAAGACGGCGGCCGCCCGCGCGCTCGAAGAGTTCGAGGCGGGCATGGACGACGACCTCAACACCTCGGTCGCGCTCGCCGCCATCCACGGCCTCCGGCGCGAGGTGAACACCGCGCTCGACGCGTGCGTCCTGCGCGAAGACGACCGCCGCGACATCCTCGCGCTCCTCGAACGCTTCAACTCCGTGCTCAACGTCTTCCCCGAGGACGAGGCCGCGCTGCTCGACGAAGACATCCAGCGGCTCATCGACGAGCGGCAGGAGGCGCGCCACCGCCGCGACTTCGCCCGCGCCGACGAGATACGCGACCAGCTCGCCGAGCGCGGCATCACCCTCGAAGACACCCGCGACGGCGTCCGCTGGAAGCGGCGCTGAGTTCCGCCCCTTCCCGACAGGAGAGCCCCCCGAGCTTGAGCGAACAGACCGAGCGCCCACGCATACTCGTCGCAGGTGACGCCGCGGTGCCCACGGGCTTCGCGCGCGTGATGGAGGGCGTCTTCGCGCCGCTCTCCGCGTCTTACGAGATTCACCACCTCGGGACGAACTATCGCGGCGACCCGCACAACTACGATTGGAAGGTCTACCCGGCCGAGATCGGCGGCGACCGCTGGGGCGCGAACCGCATCGCCGCGCTCGTCGAGAAGCTCAGGCCCCGCCTCGTCTTCATCCTCAACGACATCTGGGTGCAGCACGCCTACATGCACGAGCTGCGGAAGATGAAGGAGCTGCCCCCGGTCGTCCTCTACTGTCCCGTGGACGGCGGCCCCATCGACCCGGAGGGCATCGCGCCGCTGGCCGGCGTCCGCCGCTGCGTCGCCTACACGGAGTTCGGACGCGGCGTCATCGAGGCGGCCGCGAGCGGCCAGAGGGAGAAAGACCCTTCGTTCGACTTCCCCGCCGTCGAGATCATCCCGCACGGCGTCGACACGGACATCTTTCGCCCGCTCGACGCCGAAGAAGGCGTCACGCCGCGCCTGCGCGCGCGCCGGATGCTCTTCCCCGGCATGCCCGACTTGGAAGGCCGCTTCATCGTCCTCAACGCCAACCGCAACCAACCGCGCAAACGCATCGACACGACGCTGCGCGGCTTCGCCCTCTTCGCGCGCGACAAGCCGCCCAACGTCAACCTCTTCCTGCACATGGGCGTCGAGGACGTGGGCTGGAACGTCGTCCAGCTCGCGCGCCGCTACGGCGTCGAGAACCGCGTCCTGATGTCGAGCCTCAACAAAGTCATTCAGGGCGTCTCGTCCGCGCAGCTCAACCTCATCTACAACGCCTGCGACGTTGGGCTCAACACTTCGAGCGCCGAGGGTTGGGGGCTGCCGAGTTTCGAGCACGCGGCGACGCGCGCGGCACAGGTCGTCCCGCGACACAGCGCGTGCGCGGAGCTGTGGGAGGGCTCGGGGCTTCTGGTCGAGCCGGCCTTGAGCGTCATCTTCGAGAAGATTCTGACCGAGGCGTGGCTGGTGACGCCGGAGGGCGTGGCGGAGGCGCTGGAGAGGCTCTACGCCGACCGCGAGCTTTTGGGCGAGATGTCGGAGAGGGCGTACCGCAACGCGACGCGTTCTGAATACCGCTGGGGGAACATCGCCGCGCGTTGGGACGCCCTCTTCCGCGAGGTGCTGGCGTCGGGGGCGTCCGCCTAGTCGGTGTTGATGGCGAGCTGAACCGTCGTCTTGTCGGTCACCTGCGGCGACCACGCGATGGAGGTCTCGTTGTTCACCCACCCCACGGGGAAGAAGCCGACGGCGTAGGTGACGTAGCCGCTCACCTCTATCACATTCTGCGAGCCTTCCTGACCCGAAGGCTGCAACGACCCCGACCACATCGGCGGGTTGGCCGACCCGTCCACGTAGCCGCAGATCATGAACTCAAGCCCGATGGCCGACGTCTCGTTGACAACAGTGATTGCCATTTCGTTTCTTCTCCTTAGTTAAGCCAAGACGTTGATCGCGAGCGAGACCATCGTGCCGTCCGTCACCGGCTGTGACCAGGTGATGGGCCAGTTGTTCCCATTCCAGCCGACGATGTAGAAGCCGACGCTGTACGTGTCGAAGCCGCTCACCTCCATGTCGACCGAATAGCCGGAGGTGTTAATCGGAGTGAGCGAGCCCGACCACATCGGCGGGTTCGCCGACCCGTCAACGTAGCCGCAGATGCTGAACTCCAGCCCCTGCGCGGGTGTCCCGTTGACAACCGTGATTGCCATGCTGATTCTTCTCCTTTGAGGGTTGATTTACGTTTAGGGTTGAAATGCTCTTTTGCTCAAAACGCCCGGCGTCGGATAGGCATGTAGGGCAAGCTATGACGCGCGGAGCCTTACGAGGGAGTGCGAGTATAATGACTAAGCACGGTTTCGTCCAAGAACTATTTCGCGCGCGGTCGCGTCCCGCGGGGCGGGGCCTTTAGAATGACTTCGGAGTGATTTTAGGAATGACTTTCGGACGATGTTTTTCGAGGATGGTACACGGATGTTAGTGCTCGGCATCGAAAGCTCTTGCGACGAGACGGCGGCGGCGCTCGTGCGCGACGGCCGCGAGATGGTCTCGTCGGTCATCTCGTCGCAGGTCGAGATTCACAAACGCTTCGGCGGCGTCGTGCCCGAGCTCGCCTCGCGCGAGCACCTTGAGAAGATCGTCCCCGTCGTCGAGGAGGCTTTCTCGCGCGCGGGCGTGGAGAAGACGGACATCGACGGCGTCGCGGTCACGCGCGGGCCGGGGCTGGTCGGCTCGCTCCTCGTCGGGCTCTCGTTCGCGAAGGCGATGGCCTACGCGCTCGAAAAGCCTTTCGTCGGCGTCAACCACATCGAGGGGCACATCTACTCGGTCGTCTTCGACAACCCGCCGATTGAGTACCCGGCCTTCGCGCTCGTCGTCTCGGGCGGACACACGAACCTCTTCTCGGTGCCCGAGCCCGGCCGCTACCGCGTGCTCGCGCGCACGCGCGACGACGCGGCGGGCGAGGCTTACGACAAGGTCGCGAAGATGTTGGGTCTGGGCTACCCGGGCGGCCCCGTCATCGAACGCCTCGCGCGCGAGGGCGACCCGCGCGCCGTGCGCTTCGCGGTGCCGCGCATGGGCGACGGCCTGCCCGACTTCAGCTTCAGCGGCCTGAAGACCGCCGTCTCGAAGCACGTCCGCGAGACCGGACTCAAGCCCGTGGACGAGGGCGAAGAGCCTTCGCAGGCGGTGAAGGATTTGGCGGCGAGCTTTCAGTCCGTGGTCATCCGCTCGCTCGTCGGCACGACCGAGCGGCTCGCGGCCGAGCACCGTCCCCGCACGCTCATCGTCGCGGGCGGCGTCGCCTGCAACGAGGCTCTGCGGCAGTCGGCGCGCGAGGCCGGCGAACGTCTGGGCGTCCCCGTCTATTTCCCATCGCGCCACCTCTCGACCGACAACGCCGCGATGATCGCCGCCGCCGGCACCGTCAAACTCCTCGCAGGCCAGCACGACCGCCTCGACCTCGACGCTGACGTTTCGCTCCGCCTCCAGAACGTCGGCGTCGAAGAGGACGCACGCGCGCGCGGCCACATCCATTACAGACTCTAAGGTGAAAGGGGCAGGGGGCGGGGGGAAGGGACTGGAAAAACTTTACCCTGCCCCTTTCCCCGTGACCCTTTCCCCTCGTTTTCATTATGAAGCGTCTGCACCTCTGGTTCGGGGCTTTTGTTCTGTTCGTGTTTCTGCTGTCGGGGCAGTACATGGACTATCTGGACGTGCGCTCGGGCGCACTGGGCGAGACGGCGCGCGTGATGTACCGCGCGCGTCACATCTACATGCTGCTCGCCGGGCTTGTGAACCTCGGGCTGGGCGCTTACTTCGTCCGGCGCGAGCGCGGCTGGCGGAGGTCTTTGCAGTCGGTCGGCTCCGTGCTCGTGCTCCTCGCGCCGGCGCTGATGCTCGCCGCGTTCTTCGCGGAGCCGGGCGAGCCGGGGCTCAAGCGACATTTCACGCTGCCGGCGGTCGTCATCCTTTCGGCGGGGACGCTGCTTCACGCCCTGAGCGGGCTGAGGGCAGGCGCATTGGTTCGGACGGACTGAGGGGTTCGGACAGACTGAAGGCCGCCCGGCTTCGCGAAGAGCGAGGGAGCCGGGCGGCCTTCGTCATGCCGCGCGTCAGCGGATTCTCCCGAAGGAGGTCAACGACGACGAGCGACAATCTTGTGCGGCGCGTGCGTGCGCCGCAAAATCTTTTAGTCTCGCGCGGAGGCCAGCGTGTCGCCGGTCTGCTCGCCGATGACGATGCGGCGCGCGAACTTCTGCGGGTTCTCCACGTCGAGGTCGACCGTGACCAGATCGCCGACGCGCACCTTCCGCAGGTCGATGCGCTTGCCCTTGAGCGTGACGTGCGTGTCGGCCGCGTCGGTCGCGATGACGTGCTCGACGCCGCTGCGCGCGATGATGGAGATGTGCCGCCGGTTGACCTCGACGACTTTGGCGTCCACCATCCGCACGTCCGTGTCCTTCTGCTGTTCGGCGTCCGAGGCCGCCAAAGCCGGCGCGTACGCCGCGAGCGCCAACAGAACCGCGAACAGACTTGCAAGGCTTCTTCTTCTCATCTCAAGGCTCCTGAATCGAACGGGAAAAGCTGTCGGGTTATTCGCATGGCAACCGATATGCCGCGAGTTCTCTAACTGCTAATCGCGTAAAAATTCCCGGGAAAGTATCAGGCCGGCTTTGAGAAAAGCCGCGGAGTTGTCCGCTTGTACGTCGGGAGGACGTTTCGTAACGGTACATGCGCCCCGGCTTTTAGGCTCGGTTTGCCGCGCGCGAGCGTGAGTGGGTACTATATCGGCCTTGAAGATGTCAGCGATTAAAGGCAAGGCGTTGAGACTCTTTCGCCGGCTCGTGTTCTGCGCGCCGTTGCTCCTCTGCGCGGTCGCGGAGGCACAGCAGCCGCCCGCGCGCCGGACGGGGCGCTCCTACGAGAGCACGCCGCCGCCCGCGCGCAAGGCGACGACGCCCGCGCCTCAGTCGCCCTCGCCCGTCACTTTCGAGGACGTGGGCGCACGGCTCGGCGTCAACTTCCGCCACGCCGCTTCGCCGACCTCGCAGAAGTACCTGCCCGAGACGATGGGCGCGGGCGTCGCGCTCTTCGACTACGATACGGACGGCCGCCTCGACATCTTCTTCACCAACGGCGCACGGCTCGCCGACCCGATGCCCGACGCCGCCGCGCCCGACAAACGCGACCCGCGCTTCTGGAACCGGCTCTACCATCAGAAGTCGGACGGCACCTTCGAGGACGTGACCGAACGCGCGGGGCTTCGCGGCGAGGGCTACTCGATGGGCGCGGCGGCCGGCGACTTCGACGGCGACGGCCGCACAGACCTCTACGTCGCCGCGCTCGCGGGCGCGGGCCGGCTCTACCGCAACCGCGGCGACGGCACGTTCGAGGACGTGACGCGGAAGTCGAACGCGCTCGTGGCGGGTTGGGGGACGAGCGCCGGCTGGTTCGACTACGACGCGGATGGACGCCTCGACCTCTTCGTCGCGCGCTACATGGACTGGGACTTCGCGAAAGGCTCGCTCTACTGCGGCTCGGACGCGGTGCGCGCCTACTGCCACCCGGACAACTTCCGCGGCGCGTCGCCCGTCCTCCTGCGCCAGAAACCCGACGGGACTTTTGAAGACGTGAGCGCGCGCGCCGGGGTAGCCGACCCCGAGGGCAAGGGGCTCGGCGTCGTCTTCGCAGACTTCGACGACGACGGCCGCACCGACGTGTTTCAGGCGAACGACAACGCGCGGCAGTTCCTCTTCCGCAACAAAGGCGACGGCACGTTCGAGGACGTGGCGCTCCCGGCGGGCGTCGGCTACGACGAGAACGGAAAGTCTTTCGCGGGGATGGGCGTGGACGCGGGCGACTTCGACGGCGACGGCCGCGTGGACATCTTCGTCACGGCGCTGACCAACGAGACGTACCCGCTCTTTCGCAACGACGGCGACCTCGGCTTCTCGTACGCCACGGGGGCGACGGGACTGTCGGCCATCACGGTTCCCTTCTCAGGCTGGGGCGCGCGCCTCGCGGACTTCGACGCCGACGGGCTGCGCGACATCTTCGTCGCGCAGGGGCACGTCCTCGACACCATCGAGCGCACGACCGGCTTCGTCGCCTACAGACAGCCGCCGCTGCTTTTGCGCAACACCGGCCGGGCGTTCGTCAACGTCTCGACCGCGGCCGGGCTCGCGCGCCCGCTCGCCGCGCGCGGCGCGGCCTTCGGCGACATCGACAACGACGGCGACACGGACGCCGTCGTCGCGCAGACCGACGGCGCGGCGCTCGTCCTGCGCAACTCGGGCGCGAAGAACCACTGGCTCGGGCTCTCGCTCGCGGGCGCGCGGGGCAACCGTCAGGGACTCGGCGCGCGCGTCGTCGTGACCGACTCGGCCGGCGCGCGGCAGGTCTTTGACGTGACGGCTTCGGGCAGTTATCTTTCCTCGAACGACGCGCGCCTGATAGTCGGGTTGGGGAACAAGACCGGCGTCCGCTCGGTCGAGGTTCGCTGGTCGGGCGGCAAGGCGCAGACGCTCAACTCCCCCGCGCCGGACACATACCACACCGTCCGCGAGCAGCCCTGAGCGGCGGACGCCTTCTGATTTGAATTCCGAAGTAACGCAGATGAAAAGCTCGTCCCCTTCCGTCCTCGTGTCGCGCGCGCTCGCCTTCGCGGCCTTCGCTTCAATCCTTCTCTGCCCGGCGCGACTGCCCGCGCAGCAGCCGCAGGGCGGCGGCGTCTCGACCGGCGCGGGGCTCGTCTCCGCGACGCGGCGCACCGCCGGCATCACCGACGCGAAGGCTCCCGTCGTCTTCGAGGACGTGACGGCGCGTACCGCGCTCGCGCAGTTTCGCCACGTCGCGGGCGGGCTCAAAAAGGATTACATCGTCGAGACGACCTCGGGCGGCGTCGCCGTCTTCGACTACGACAACGACGGGCTGCCCGACATCTATCTCCTCAACGGCTCGACGATGGCGGCCGAGCGCGGGCGGGAGAAGCCCGCGCGCGCCGCGCTCTACCGCAACCTCGGCGGGTGGAAGTTTGAGGACATGACCGAGCGCGCGGGCGTCGCCAACGAGCGTTGGGGCATGGGCGTCGCCGTCGGCGACTACGACAACGACGGCTTCGCGGACATCTTCGTCGGCAACTTCGGCACCTCGCGCCTCTACCGCAACAACGGCAACGGCACGTTCACGGATGTCGCGCCAAAGGTCGGCGTCGCGCGCAAGGGTTGGTCTACGGGCGCGAGCTTCGGCGACTACGACAACGACGGCCGCCTCGACCTCTTCGTCCCCGGCTACGTCACGCTCGACATGGAGAAACTCCCGCCGTCGCCCTCGGACACGCCCAAGCCCGGACAGGTCGCGCAGAGCTTCTGCCAGTTCCGCGGCGTCCCCGTCATGTGCGGTCCGCGCGGCTTGAAGGGCGAGGCCGACACGCTCTACCACCAGAAACCCGACGGGACTTTTGAAGACGTGAGCGACAAGTCGGGCGTGAACGACGAGTCGCGCTACTACGGTTTCTCGTCGGCGTGGGTGCGTGTGAACGAGGACAACCTGCTCGACCTCATCGTCGTCAACGACTCGACGCCGAAGCAGCTCTACATCAACAGGGGCGACGGGACGTTCGAGGAGACGGGCTACCCTTCGGGCGTGGCCTTGAACGAGAACGGGCGCGAGCAGGCGGGGATGGGGCTCGGCGTCGGCGACTACGACAACGACGGGCGCGTGGACTTCTTCATCACGAACTTCTCGGACGACTCGAACACGCTCTACCACAACGACGGCGAGGGCAACTTTACGGACGCGACCTTTCAGGCGGGGATGGGCGAGCCGTCCATCCCCTTCCTCGGGTGGGGCGCGGCCTTCGTCGACTACGACGCCGACGGCTGGAAGGACGTTTTCGTCGCCAACGGCCACGTCTACCCCATCGTCGACGGGCAGCAGTGGGGCACGTCCTACGCGCAGCAGCCCCTGCTCTTCCGAAACGTCGCGCACCCGGACGCGCAGCAGGCCGCGAAAGGCGTGCGCCGGTTCGAGCGCATCGGCGCGCCCCCCGGCTCGGCCCTCGCCAAAGATTGGCCCAGCCGCGGCCTCGCGGTCGCGGACTTGGATCAGGACGGCCAACTCGACCTCGTCCTCAACAACACGGACGCGCCGCCCACCGTGCTCCGCAACGTCGCGAGCGTTAAGAACCACTGGCTGCGTCTGCGACTCGTCGGCGACCCCGCGCGCAAGAGCCCGCGCGACGCGACCGGCGCGACCGTCTACTTAACGACCGGCCGCCAGCGCCAGCGCGCGGACGTGACGAGCGGCGGCAGCTACTCTTCGCAGAACGACCCCTGTCTCTACTTCGGCCTCGGCGCGGCGACCAGAGTTGACAGGCTCGAAGTGCGCTGGCCCGACGGCTCCGCCGAAACCTTCGCCGTCGCCGCCGTCGACAAGACGCACACGCTCACGCAGGGCAAAGGCGCCGCCGCGAAGTGACGCGGGGCGGCCGAAGAATGAAGAGAAAGGCGAGGGGCCGGAGATGTTGAGTCTCCG
>JBEVKV010000468.1:0-5503 GCA_040509515.1 Pyrinomonadaceae bacterium
CGCCGCCCGTTTTTTACTCTACTGACTTCTGTCTACTTTTCTTCGCCCGCGGCGAGGCGGCGCGTGCCGCCCTGTAGCTCCTTGAGGAGTTCCTGCACGGCCGTCTCGATCTGGCGGTCGCGGCCGGCGAGGGTGTCTTCGGGCGCGTTCTCGACGAGGATGTCGGGGCGCACGCCGTAGTTCTCCATGTTGGTGAGCTGCTTGTCGAAGATGTAGACGCCGACGCCGGGCGTGCGCACCGTCGAGCCGTCGATGAGCGAGTAGCTGCCCGTCCCGATGACCGCGCCCATCGTCGGCGTCCCCACCACCTTGCCCAAGCCCAGAGCGCGGAAGCCCGCCGGGAACATCTCCGCGTTCGAGGCCGAGCGCCAGTTTTGCAAGACGATCTTCGGGCCGAAGAAGCCCGCGAACGGTCGCGTCGTCGCCTCCGTTCCGCGCGGCTGCCAGACCTGATACTGGCGCTGGACGAGGATGGCCAGCAGCTCCTGCTCAATGTTGCCGCCGCCGTTCCAGCGCTGGTCGATGACCATCGCCTCCTTGTGTCGGTACTCGCGCAGCTCCTTCTCGAAGCGTCTCAGGGAAGGCGCGTTCATCGCCTGAATGTGGACGTAGCCGACGCGGCCGCCCGAGAGCTTGTCGACCATCTCGCGGCGCTCCTTCACCCAGCGCTCGTAGCGTAGCTGTGAGAAGTTGCCCATCGTGGTCGGCTCGATGCGCGTGCTCCACGCGCCCTCGGGCGTCGGCTTGTTGTTGAAGCTCACCGCCACCTTGCGGTTCAGGCGGTGGTTGAGGAGCGCCCAGAACTCGTCGCCGGCCTTGACGGGCTTGCCGTCGATGGCGATGAGATAGTCGCCCACAGAAACTTTGACCCAGTCCTTGTCGGCCGGGCCGTTTTCGTAGACGTGCGTGACGCGGTAGCGACCTGCGGAGGCGTCCGCCTCAAGCTCGACGCCGAGGTGGCCGGTCGCGACGGCGCTCGGCTCGCGCCCGCCGCCCGGCGGAGGCGCCGCGCCCGTGTGCGAGGCGTTCAGCTCGCCGATCATCTCGTTGACGATGTTGAGAAGCTCCTGCCGGTCGCCGACGTACTCGACGAGCGGCCGGTATCTGGTGCGCATCGCGTCCCAGTCCATCCCGTGCATCTTCGGGTCGTAGAAGCGGTACTTCATCGTGCGCCACGCGTCGTCGAACATCTCGGCCCACTCGGCCGGGCGGTCGACTTTAACCTTCGCCGTGAAGTTGATGCGCCGCCGCTGCGTACCGGCCGCAGTCCCGCCCGCGAGCCCGCGCTCCGCGGCGGCGGCGACCGCGGCCGACGAAGCACCGGCCGGCGTCTGGAGCGGCAGCGCGACCGAGTAGACGTAATCGCCCTCCTGAAAGAAGAGCGTGCGGCCGTCGCGCGAGACGTTGAGGTTCGAGACGCCGCCGCCGAAGCCGCCCCCGCCCTGCGGCGGGCCGCCCGGGGCGTCGCCACCGGTCGGCGGGGTGCCCGCCGAGACGCGCGTCAATCGGCGGCCGTCCTCCTGCACCGTGTAGATGACGGGGATGTTGGCCTGACCCGCCAGCTCGAAGGTGGAGAAGATGACGCTGCGGCCGTCGGGCGAGACTACAAAGTTAGTGACGGGGAAGGGCATCCGCGTCAACTGGCGCGTGCGGCGCTTGAGGCCGGGCCAGTCGATGTTGACGGGGCGCGGCGGCGTGCGCTGCGCGCCCATCTGACGCCGCATGCCTGCGCCCGCGCCGGGGCCTTCGCCCGCCGGGGGCGTCTGCTGCTCGGCCAGCGCGGCCTCGGCCTCGGCGCGCTCTTCGGGGTCGTCCGGGTCGCGCTCAAGACGTTCGAGCGTGACGGCGTAGATGTGGATGGCGGGCTGCCCCGCGGCCTGCCCCGTCTGCGTGCTCTCGTTGCGCAGGAAGTAGAGTTTGCGGCCGTCGGGCGAGAAGCGCGGGCCGGCCTCGCTGAACGAGTCGAAGGTGACTTTCTTCTCTTCGCCGCCCGTCGAGGGGACGAGGTAGATGTCCGTCGTGCGCGACACGTCGGGCTTGGAGTAGGCGAGCCACTTGCCGTCGGGCGACCAGACGGGCGTGCCGATGTTGCCGTAGCGCGAGGCGCTCAGCTCGCGCGACTGCCCGTCGGCGACCGTCAACACGCGGAGCTTGCCGTCCGACGAGGTGTAGGCGAGCTGCGTCGAGTCGGGCGACCAGCGGTGGCCGGTCTTGAGCGCGTCGAGGTCGGTGAGCTTGCGCGGTTCGCCCGCGCCGTCCACGGCCGAGACGTACATCTCCTCGCGGCCGCTGCGGTCGGAGACGTAGGCGAGCCACTTGCCGTCGGGCGAGTAGGTCACGTCGCGGTCGCGCCACGGGCTGTCCGTGATCTGGCGCATGTCGCCCTCTTCGACCGGCACGGTGAAGACCTCGCCGTGGACGGAGACGGCGACGCGGCGCGAGTTGGGCGCGAGGTCGTAGTCGTCTACTTCGGAGTTGAAGCTGCGCACCTCGGAAAGGCTCTCGCCGGTCTCGGCGTTGATGTCGAAGCGGAGCGGCGTGACGCGCTTGCTCGAAACGTCGAGCTTGGAGACCTGAAAGTCGTGCTCGAAGACGATGACACGGCCGTCGGCGCTGATGGCGGGCCAGCGCACGTCGCCCGACTTGAACGAGGTGACGCGCTCGGCCTTGCCGCCCGACTCGGGGACGCGCCAGATGTTGGTGAGCCCGTTGCCTTCGCGGTCGCTGACGAAGTAGATGTTGCCGTCGCGCGCCCACATCGGCCACGAGTCCATGCCCTCGAAGTCGGTCAGGTTCGAGAACTTCTTCGCGGCCACGTCGGCGATCATCACGTCCGACTGGTATGAGCCGCGGTAGAACTTGCGCCAGTAAGCCTGCGACTTCTGGTTGTAGGCGAGGCGGCGGCCGTCGGGCGAGAACGAAGCCTGCACGCCCGAGTCGGCGCCCGCGCTGACGGCCATCCCGCCGTCGACGCTGACGGTGTAGAGGAGCGGCAGGAAGTGCTCGCCGCGGTTGGACGAGAAGAGAATGGAGCGGCCGTCGGGCGACCAGTTCAAGACGGTGTCGTCGCCCGAGTGCGAGGTCAACTGCTTGACGGTGCCGCCGGCCGCGGGGATGAGGTACACGTCGAGGTTGCCGTTGCGGTCGGACGAGAAGGCGACCCACTTGCCGTCGGGCGAGAAGCGCGGGTACACGTCGCGCGCGCGGTTGACCGTGAGGCGCTGGACGTTGCGTCCGTCCTCGTCGGCCACCCACACGTCGCCGAGGTAGCTGAAGGCGACGCGCCCCTCGTGGTAGTGCGGGTAGCGTACGAGCCGCGCCTCCTTCGCCGGAGCGGCCGACGCCGAGACGAGCAGTGCGAGCAGTGCGAGCAGTGCGAGTTTCTTCATAAGACTCCTCGAAGAGGGTGGAGGGTCGGCGCGCGTGAGTCTTGGCGCGTCCGGCCTTCGGGCTTTCATTCTCTGTTGGGCTCTGTTTGGAGTAGACGCGCCCGGCGTGCGGCGCGCGTTAACGGGATTGCGCGCGCATTGTATGCGAGTTCGCACGCGCGCGCCAGTCTCTTCGTCAGCGGTTTGCCTTTTGACGAGTGTTTGTGTAGCATGACGCGCAAACCCTGACAGGATTGAAATCAACCACGGGTAAAGACCGTTTCTCGTCTGTCTATTTCAGACCGCCGCAATGTGTGAGAACGCCGACGCGCAGGCCGCTGCGGCCGCGCATCGCCTTCTATTCAGTCCTGTCGCCGCAGGGCGCGAGCGCCCGATTTAATGCAAGTTTCTTGGCACTGTTGGAGGTGAGTAGAGAATGGTAAACCGCAAACTGATTCGGCCGACGCTGGCAGAGGTCAAGGGCCGCGAGACTGTCCCCAGCCCGGAGCGGGAGCGGGAGCGGGAGCGCCCGACGAGCGCGCCGCCTTCGCCGCGCCCCTCGCAGCACCGCCCCGGCGGCGGGCCGCCCCCGCGCGAGCCGCGCGAGTCGTCGTCGTCCGGCGCGGCCGCCGCAGCCGCCGCCCTCGGCCGCAAGAAGATTCCGCCCGCCGAGACGAGCGCCGAAATCTTCTACTACAAGAAGCAGATGGATCAGCACACGCTGATGGTCATCGTGCTGCTCGACGGCGAGGAGGTCGAAGGCACCATCGAGTGGTACGACCGCTCGGCGCTCAAGATCAACCGCCGCGGCGCGCCCAACATCATGCTGCTCAAGCACAACATCAAGTACATGTTCAAGGCCGAAGACCGCGACGGCGGCGGAGACTCAAGCGACTGAGCGCGGCGGCGCGCGCGTCCCCTCGAAACCCTCACTCGCGCGTTCGCGGTTCCGAGAGATGACTGACGCTTCACCAGAGCCATCCGAAACGGGGACGGCCGGCGCGGCCGGCCGTCGCCCCCGCATCGGCGTCACGATGGGCGACCCCGCGGGCATCGGCCCCGAGGTCGTACTCAAGGCGGTCGTCGAGCCCGAGGTGCTCGCCGTCTGCACGCCGGTCATCGTCGGCGACGCGCAGCTTCTCGCGCACACCGCGCGGACGCTCGACCTGACGTGCGGCTACGAGATAGTGCGGCGCGGAGAGCCGCTCCCGGCGGAATCGGCCGCGCCGCTCATCTACCACCTCGACAACATCACGGGCGCGGTCGCGCCGGGCGTCGAGTCCGGCGCGGGCGGCCGCGCCGCCCGCCCGTACAACGAGGCGGCCGGCGCGCGGTGCGGCGCGGGCGAGGTGGACGCCATCTCGACCGCGCCCATCAACAAGCGCTCGCTCTTCCTCGGCGGCTACAGCTTCCCCGGGCACACCGAGTTCCTCGCGCACCTGACGGGGAGCCCCGACTGCGCGATGGCCTTCGTGGCGTCGAACCTGCGTATCGTGCTCATCTCGACGCACGTCCCGCTGGCCGAGGCCATCGGGCTCGTCGAGAAGGATCGCATCGTGCGCGTGACGCGGCTGGCCGACCGCGAGCTGCGGCGTTGGGGCATCGAGCGCCCGCGCATCGCCGTGGCCGCCCTGAACCCGCACGGCGCGGAGGGCGGGCTGTTCGGCGTCGAGGAGTCGACCGAGATTCAGCCGGCGGTCGAGGCGTGCCGCGAGTTGGGCATCGACACCTCGGGGCCGCACTCGGCCGACACGGTCTTCCTGCGCGCGTCGCGCGGCGAGTTCGACGCGGTCATTTCGTGTTACCATGATCAGGCGATGATCCCCGTGAAGTGCCTCTCTTTCGGCGAGGCCGTCAACGTCACGCTGGGCCTCCCCTTCATACGCACATCGGTCGATCACGGCACGGCCTTCGACATCGCGGGCCGCGGCGTCGCGGAGCATTCGAGCATGGTCGCCGCCATCACGCTGGCCGCGCGCCTCGCGCGCGCCGACGAGAGCGGCAGGGCGGTCGAAGTATAGTGATAAGTGATAAGTAATGAGTGATAAGTGATAAGACGAAGGGAACACCTGTTTCTTCCTTCTTATCACTTATCACTCATTACTTATCATCTCTGAAAACTGGAGGTTTTCAAC
>JBEVKV010000469.1:0-24483 GCA_040509515.1 Pyrinomonadaceae bacterium
CGGTGGGCAGCGTCTTCGCGGCGAAGGCTTTAGCGTCCATGTCTTTGCCGCCCATTGACTCCTTCATGAAGAGCTTCTCCATGCTCTCGTGACCTTTGACGCCCGCCTCCTTCACATACATCATGTCGAACTCCATGCCCGAGAGCTTCTGCATCTTCATCATCATCGCCATCTGTTTGGCGTCCGGCTGAGTCGGCAGCATCACTCCCTTCATCGAGGCGACCTGCATGAGTTCGTTGTTCGCCGCCGTGTGGTCGTCGATCATCTTCTGGGCGTACGTCTTGACCGCATCGTTGGAGGACTTCTCAAGAGCGAGGCGCGCCATCTCGACCTCGGCCATCCCGCCCGTCGCCGCCATCATCATGAACTTCTGGTCGGCCGACGACATCTTCATGTTGCGGCTCATCTCCTGCCCCGAGCCTGAGCCCATGGACTTGTTATCCTGCGCCACGACGGACACCCGCATGGTCATGCACATCAGTGCGGCGACCGCCGCCAGCCCGAACACTTTCAATCCGTTTTTCATCTGCTCTCCCTCTTGTTCTGTAGTCGAAGTTTTCGACCCGGGCGAGAGACCTCCGGCCCGGGTCGGCACGTCGAAACCCCGCGCCGCCGATTTTCGGCGACACGTTGTCTCGACCGTGTTCCCGCGACGGGAACACGCTCTGCTTTCCACGGAACCGGATTTAAGTCAGGGGGCGGCCAGCGGTTACCACTCTGGCGAGGTTTAGTTAGTGGGGGTGTATATATTACGGATGGGAAGGGCGTTTCGGATTGCTCCTGTTGCTACTTTTTAACCGGGCCACTCACCCCTTCTCCCCGGCGCACCCCGCCGTGCGGACGCGCTGTGCCTGCTCAGGCGCGCGTGGCCGCTTGCCCCTTCAGAACGCGTCCGCGCCCGCCTGTGCGACGTTCATCGGCACGCCGATCTCCTCGGCCTTCCTGCGCGCCGCTTCGATGACGGCCAGCGCGCGCTCAAGCGTCACGCCGCCCGCCCCGTCTCCTTCTCCTTGCCTCCGAAAAGAGCCATCCCCGTCTTCCTCCCTTTCACGTTTCAGACCTGCCTGTATCGGCAGGCGCTACTCCTTCTCACCCTTAATCGGGCAGTTCGTCTATGCTGCGTGGCTCAACTCGCTCCTCCGCGTTTATCTCGTGGCGATAGCGGGAGAATTCTTCGTACGCCTGACGGCGCGCACGCATGACCGAGCCGAGCGACTTGCCGTTGACCAGCAGGAAGTCCTGCGTCAAGGCGTCCGCCGTTTCCGGCAGGAACTTGCGCCCTTCCACCCCGATGACCTTAATCGCCATGCTGCGGAACGCGGCGATGCCGTCCGGCGTGATGTCGCCGGGCGCGGTCGAGTACCGGACGATGAACGGACTCACGCGCGTCCTCCGCCTCGGAGACGTCGTTGCGCCGCATGCCGAGCATCCGGCCGATGGCCCGCTGGGTCAGCGGGAGCAGCCTCGGCGGGTTGAGGTCGTATAAGAGTAGCAGCCAGCCCGTGTTCCGCTTCATTTTCTCTATCCCGCGGACGCGCCAGTCGGACATCGCCTGCTCTGAACTCTTTTTCATTGACAGCCCTCAAACGCATGGGTTAGTGTGCACGCGCTTCACATAATTCCGCCGGCGTGAGTGCTCCCTCACGATCTGGCTCTATTTACAAGCAGAAAACTCTCAGTGGAATGCGATAAGACTCTTCAGAGTCTCCACGCTAAGCGGTCTGTTGACGCTCATCTTGCCGAGCGTAAATCATCGCGACAGCGTGGTCGCGGATATTCGCCTATAGTTAGCCCCGATTGTCTTTCAAAAGTCTTTGATAAAGATTTCAAACCAACTTTCACCTAACTTTCAAGACTTTCATGGCGAGAGTCTTTTACCTTTACCCACGGATGCGGAAGACACCTAACGGTTGCGACTGAAACTCCTGCCCGCCAAGATGGTTCTTCGCGTAAGCCCCAAACAGAAACAGAACGGCTCGCCGGCTCAACTTCACAGCCGGTGCGCGCTCGCGGGAAGCTCAATCCGTCTTCCGCCGACGGTGTAACGCCGTCCGTGCCTGCGCGCGCCGGGGAGTAGCACTTCCAGACAGGAAACCCGAACATGAACCGCAAATCGACGACGAGGAGCAGACGGCCGTCCGCCGCCCGCCTGAACACTTTCCCCTTACGCGCGACCCTCGCACAGGTGCTGGCGCTGCTACTGATCTTACAGACGTGCATGCTGCCATCGGCCGCCGTCGCGTCCCCCACGTCGCCCGCGAGAACGGCCCCGCCGCCGGCGGCGGAGGTGGTCGTCAAGGAGAGCGAAGCCGCCGGCGAGACGTTTGTTGTCGCGGCCGCGGCGGCGCAGTCGTTCGGCGTCGTCCTGACGGAACTGTCCACGGACTTCCGAGGCCACGTTGGCCTCGACCATCACCAGCCGACGAACAGGCTCGTGCTCTCGGCCAACGCGCCGACGGGCGAGCCGCACAGCTTCGAGCAGATCGGGGCGGACGGCTCGCACGCGGCCTTCTCGAACCTCGCGGGGCTGGTGGGCGAGCAGCGCGTCGCCGCGGCGCGCGACGACGGGCAGGGCCAGAGCCTCGCGGGCTTCGCGCCGGGCGAGCTTTTCGTTGGCACGGGCGCGCCCGGCGTCATCGCGCGCGTCAGAGCCGACGGCGCGTCGGTGCAGAACCCCTGGGTGACTCTGCCGGGCGAGGCAGGCGCGGCCGACGGCGGCCTTTACCTCGACCGGACGGGCGCCTTCGGCGGCGACCTGCTGGCGGTGACGAGCGCGGGCGGCGTCTGGAGGGTTAACTCCGTCGGCGTGCCGACGCTGCTCACCAATCTCGGCACGCCGCTGCGGGGCGTGACGACCGTCCCCGAAGACCCCGACCGCCACGGCCCCTGGGCCGGCAAGGTTCTGGTCGGCGCGCCGGAGCAGGGAACCGTCTACTCGATTGACTTACAGGGTAACAGCCTGCCGTACCAGCTCGGCGTCAGCCCCGAAGACTTCCGCGTCGTCCCCGCGCACGAGAACTTCTACGGCGTGGATGCCGACGGCCGGAAGCTCTGGGGCGCGAAGGCCGCGGCCTTCGCCGGGATGGTCGGCGACGTGCTCGTAGCACAGAAGTCGCCGGGCACGCTCTCGCGCGTGCACTGGAACGGGACTGAATTTCAGGTCTCGCCGATTGCAGAGGTCACGGGGTGGCGGCAGATAACCTTCTCGCCGGCGGGCGTCGCGCCCGTCGAGGCGGTCAGGCAGGTTTACGACAAGATCGCCGTCGTGCGCCACGCGCCCGTGCTCAACAGCGGGCGCGTCGAGGGCGCTCTGTGGCAACTGACGGGCGAGGCCGTCACACTCGACGGCACCGACACCATCACCTCCGACCTGCTCATCCCCGGCGCTCCAACCGTCAGCGTCCAAGGCACTGGCGGCAAGTTCAGCTTCGGCGGCGTCATCGAGGGGCCGGACGCGGCCGAGCCGACGGGCTACGCCGTCACCCTCACCGGCAACGCCACGCTCCGCCACCTCATCACGCGCACAAACCCCGTCGAAATCGACGGCGTCGAGCCGCCGCCCGCGCCCGCGGGCGCGCGCGATGTGACGCTCACCCAGGCGGGCCAGAGCGCCGGCGACTGGGCCACGGTCAGGGCCCTGACCGTGCAGGGCAAGGCCGGCTCGGTCACCGTCCCGGCCGGAACCTACGGGGCCTTCAGCGCGTCCAGCCACACGACGCTCGTCTTCGGCGTCGCCGGCGCGACGACGCCCGCCGTCTACAACCTCGACTCGCTCTCTCTTTCGGGCGGTAGCCAACTGCGCGTCGCCGGGCCGGTCGTGCTCACCGTGCGCAACGGCATAACCCTCTCCGGCTCGACGCTCGGCGCGGGCGACGAACCCCGGCGGCTCCTGCTCAAGATGTCCGGGGGCGAACTGAAGATTACAGGCAGCGGCGTCCTCTACGGCGTAGTGCGCGCGCCGCAGAGCGCCGTCACCGTCGAAGGTCAGGGTCGCCTGCGCGGCACGGTCGCCTGCGACCGCCTGACCGTCTCCGGTAACGGCGTCTTGCAGATTACCGAGAACGACCTGCCGCCGCCGCCCGTCAACCGCCCGCCCGAGGTAGAGGCCGGCGGCGACCAGACCATCACGCTCCCCGCCGACACCGTCGCCTTGCAGGGCACGGCCGCCGACGACGGGCTGCCCGAGGGCAGCGCCCTCACCTACCAGTGGAGCAAGGTGAGCGGCCCGGCCGCCGTCGTCTTCGACAGCCCGCGCGCGTTGGCGTCGAACGTCACCTTCACGCAGCCGGGCACGTACGTTCTGCGCCTGACGGCCTCCGACTCGCTGCTCACGGCGAGCGACGAGCTGACCATCACGGTCATCCCGCGCAACCAGCCGCCGACGGTCGAGGCCGGGCCGGAGCAGTCCATCACGCTGCCGGCGGCCGCGACGCTCGCCGGCGTCGTCACCGACGACGGCCTGCCGCGCGGCGTCCTCCTCTCCGTCGCCTGGAGCGTCGTTGAGGGGCCGGGCGCGGTCACCTTCGCCGACCCGGCCGCGGCCGCCACCGCCGCGACCTTCGCCGTCGCCGGCCGCTACACCCTGCGGCTCACGGCCAACGACACGGAGTTCACCGTCTTCGACGACACGGTCGTCGAGGTGCGTTCGGCCAACCTGACGCCCGAAGTCAGCGCCGGGCCGGATCAGATGATTACGCCGCCGAACAACACCATCCGCCTCAACGGCGTGGCGACCGACGACGGGCGGCCGTCGGCCTCGGCGCTCTCGGTCAAGTGGACGCAGGTGAGCGGCCCGGCCGAGGTCGTCTTCGGCGACTCGGCGAGCGCCGTCACCACTGCGACCTTCAGCGATCAGGGCGCCTACGTCCTGCGCCTGACGGCGAACGACACGGAGTTCACCGTCTCCGACGAGGTCGAGGTCGTCGTCGGCTGTCCCGACAACCTGAAGAACCTCGACGTGGTGCTCGTCATCGACCGCTCCGGCTCGATGGCCGGCGCGCGCCTCGCCAGCGCGAAGGCCGCCGCCAAGAGCTTCGTGGATAACCTGCAACTCGCCACCGATCAGGTGGGCATCGTCAGCTTCTCCTCCGGCGGCCAGCTCAACCAGCCGCTCACGCACGACGGCGCGCGGGCCAAGGCGGCGATTGACTCGCTCGGCGCGAGCGGCGGCACGAACATCGGCTCCGGCATCACGTCCGCCCGGATCGAGTTGACGGGCGTGCGCCACAACCCGAACTCCGCGCCGATCATGATCCTGCTCTCGGACGGCGAGAACTCGGCCGGCGACTTCGTCGGCCCGGCCAACACGGCCAAGGCCGCCGGCATCCGCGTCATCACCATCGGCATCGCCGGGGCCGCGCCCGCGCAGATGCGCTCCATCGCCTCTTCGCCCAACGACTTCTACTTCGCGCCGACTTCGGAAGACCTCGAATGGATCTACGCCGTCATCGCCGGGTCGGTCTGCCGCAACGTGGCGCCGCTCGTGCGCGCCGGTGACGACTTCGAGGTCACGCTCCCGAATACGGCCACTCTCGGCGGCGACGTGCGCGACGACGGCCTGCCCGCCAACAGCCGCCTGACGAGCATCTGGAGCGTCGTCAGCGGCCCCGGCCCGGTTGACTTCTTCGACGCCTCGGCCGTCAGCACCAACGCCGTCTTCAGCGCGCCCGGCTCCTACGTGTTGCGCCTGAGCGCGAGCGACACGAGCCTGACGACGACGGACGACGTTGCCGTCACCGTCCGGCCCGAGCCTTCGCTCGAAGGCTCGTCGCTCACGCTCGCGCCCGCCGGCCCGACGACCAACCAGATAGGCGTCGCGGCGGCGCTGACGGCACGGCTGCTGAACGCGGCGGGCGAGCCCATCCCGAACTTCGCCGTCCGCTTCAACGCCTCCGGCCCGAACGCGACCACCGGCACCCTCCTGACCGACGCGACCGGCGCGGCCAACTTCTCCTACACGGGGACGAACACCGGCGCCGACTCCGTGCAGGCCGTCGCGCAGGGCAGCGCGTCGTCGGTCGCGTCCAACCCCGTCGAGCTGACGTGGACGCTTGAGAGCCCGACGCCGAACCCGTCGCCGACGCCGACGCCCATCCCCTCGACGACCGGCGGCTGGATAGGCGGCCCGGCGCACCAGAGCACGGTGACGGGCGTCGTACCCGTCACGCTCGGGCCCGGCGTGACGCTCACGCAGGGGACGGTGCAGGTCTGCCCGGCGGCGACGCCCTCCGCCTGCACGACGCTCAACGCCTCGGCGTCCGGCGGCCCCGGCGAGACAGTCGCCAGCTTCGACACGACGACCGTCGCCAACGGCTCCTACGTCATCCGCCTGCAAGGCACGGACGCCGAGGGGCGGCGGCTCCTCAGCCTCGTCCTCGTCACCGTCGCCGGCGAGAACAAGCCGGGGCGGATGAAGGTCTCGGTGACGGACGTGACCGTCCCCGTCGCGGGGTTGCCCATCACGGTCGGGCGCTCTTACGACAGCCTCGACCGCGGGCGCGTCGGCGACTTCGGCTACGGCTGGTCGCTCGCGCTGGGCAGCCCGCGCCTCGAAGTCAGCCCGGCCAACGACGTGACGCTGACCGAGCCGGGGACGGGCCGCCGCGTGACCTTCAAGTTCACGCCGCGCTCCTTCGGCGGCTTCATGGGCTTCTGGCACTACCCGGCCTACACGCCCGAGCCGGGCGTCTACGGCAAGCTCTCGGGCGACGGCTGCGGCCTGATGGTCAACGTCAGCGGCGGCTTCCGCTGCTTCTTCGGCGAGCAGTACAAGCCGGGCGTCTACACCTACACCGACCCGCAGGGGAGCGTCTACACGATGGGCGGCGACGGCCGCCTCAAGACGGTCAAAGACCTGACCGGCAACACGCTGACCTTCACGCCCAACGGCATCACTTCGAGCGCCGGCGACCTCGCCGTCCCCTTCGCGCGCGACGCGCAGGGTCGCATCACGCAGATTACGGACACGACGGGGCGCATCTTCCGCTACGCCTACGACGCGGCGGGCAACCTCTCCTCCGTCACGCTGCCGGGCGTCACCACGCCGGCCACCTACACCTACGACCCGACGCACCTCTTCCTGACGGGCAAGGACCCGCGCGGGAACGTCGAGCAGGCGGCGACCTACCACGCCGACGGCCGGCTCGCCTCGGCGACCGACGCGGCCGGGAACACGACGCGCTACGAGTACGACGTCGCGCTCGGCGTCACGCGCCAGATCAACCCCGACGGCGGCTTCGAGCTGGCGCAGACCGACGCCAGCGGCCTCCTCCTCTCCCAGACCAACGCGCTCGGCCAGACGACGCGCTTCACCTACGACGCGAACCGCAACAAGCTGACCGAGACCGACGCGCTCGGCCAGACGACGCGCTTCACCTACGACTCTTCGGGGAACATGACCTCGGTCGTCAACCCGCAGGGGCGAACCATCCGCGGCAGCTATAACCAGTACGGCCAGCCGGTGACCGACGCCGACGCGCTCGGAAACACGCGCACCGTCCTCTACGACGCCAACTCTTCGCCGGTCTCCGTCAGCGACGGCGTGGGCGTCATCACCTCCTTCAGCTACGACCGCTTCGGCAACCCCATCACGCAGACCGACGGCGTCGGCCAGACGACGCACCTGACCTACGACGCCTACGGGAACGTGCTGACGCGAACCGACGCGCTCGGCCGCACGACCTCCAACACCTACGACCTGATGGGGCGTCTGCTCACGGTCACCGACCCGCGCGGCGGCGTCACGCGCAACACCTACGACCCGCTCGGCCGCCTGCTCACCGTCACCGACGCGCTCAACCGCGTCACGCGCTACGAGTACGACGGCAACGGCAACCGCACGGCGATGGTGGACGCCAACACCCGGCGCACCACCTACACCTACGACGCCGCCAACCGCCTGACCCGCGTCGATTACCCGAACTCGACGTTCATCACGCACACCTACAACTACCGCGACCAGCGCGTGACGACGACCGACGAGTCGGGGCGCACGACGCGCTTCGAGTACGACCTCGCCGGCCGCCTCGTCAAGACCGTCCACCCCGGCAACGCCGAGGAGACCGTCGCCTACGACGCCATCGGCCGCGTCACCGCGCGGACGGACGAGCGCGGCGCGACGACGCGCTACGAATACGACCCGTCCTGCGGGTGCAGCGACCGCGTGACCAAGGTCACCGACGCCAAGGGGCGCGTCACGCAGTACGCCTACGACGACGCCGGCCGCCGCGTCTCGTTCACCGACGCCAACAACGTCACGACGCGCTACAAGTACGACGCGCGCCACCGCCTGGTCGAGACGGCCTTCGCCGACGGGACGAGCGTCAAGCTGGCCTACGACGGGGCCGACAACGTCGTCGCCGCCACCGACCAGTCGGGGCGCGTGACGCGCTACGCCTACGACGGCGCGGGCGACCTCGCCTCGGTCACGGACGCGCTCAACCAGACGACCGCCTACGCCTACGACGCCACGCGCAACCTCCTGACGCAGACCGACGCGCTCAACCGCGTGACGCGCTTCCAGTACGACGCGGTCAACCGCCCCACCCGCCGGACGCTGCCGCTCGGCCAGTTCGAGACCTTCACCTACGACAACGTCGGGAACCTCCGCACGCGGGTCAACTTCACCAGCCAGACGACGACCTACAACTACGACGCGCGCGACCGCCTGATCTCCAAGGTCCCGGCGGCCGCGCTCGGCGAGCCGACGGTCAGCTACACCTACACGCCGACGGGCCGCCGCGCCACGATGACGGACGCCTCGGGGGCGACCACCTACTCGTATGACGCGCGCGACCGCCTGACCTCGAAGCAGACGCCGCAGGGCACGCTCGCCTACACCTACGACTCGGCCGACAACGTCCTCACCGTGCGCTCGTCGAACGCGGGCGGCGTCTCGGTCGATTACGCCTACGACGCGCTGGGCCGCATGGAGAGCGTCACCGACAACCGCCCGGGCGCGGGCACGACCTCCTACACCTACGACGCCGTCGGCAACCTGACCTCGGTCACGCTCCCGAACGGAGTCCGCTCCGACTACGACTACAACAGCATCAACCGCCTGACGACGCTCACCTCGGCGCGCGGCGGCGGCGTGCTCGCCTCCTACGCCTACGCGCACACGCCCACGGGGCAGCGCCTCTCCGTGACCGAGCACACGGGGCGTAGCGTCACCTACGCCTACGACGCCATCAACCGCCTCGTCGGCGAGACGGTCGCGGGCGCGCCCGACCCGGCGCAGAACGGCGAGGTCGGCTACACGCTCGACGCCGTCGGCAACCGCACGGCGCGCAGCTCGACGCTCGCCGGCGTCCCGGCCGCCGCCAACACCTTCGACGCCAACGACCGCGCCGTCGGCGACACGTACGACGCCAACGGCAACACCCTCGCCGCCGGCGGCCGCACCTTCGCCTACGACTTCGAGGACAGGCTGAAGAGTGCCGACGGCGGCGCCGTCACCGTCGTCTACGACGGCGACGGCAACCGCGCGGCCAAGACCGCCGGCGGCGTGACCACGCGCTACCTCGTTGACACGCAGAGCCCGACCGGCTACGCGCAGGTGGTCGAGGAGGTCGTCGGCGGCGAGACCGTGCGCGCCTACACCTACGGCCTCGACCTCGTCAGCCAGAGCCTCCGCACGGAGGGCGGCTGGGCGACGAGCTTCTACGGCTACGACGGGCAGGGCAGCGTCCGTTACCTGACCGACTCCGCGGGCGTCGTCACGGACACATACGACTACGACGCCTTTGGCAACCTCGTCGCGCAGACCGGCTCGACGCCGAACAACTACCTCTTCCGCGGCGAGCAGTTCGACGCCGACCTCGGCGCATACTTCCTGCGCGCGCGCTATTACGACCAGCGGCGCGGCCGCTTCCTCTCGGCCGACACCTTCGAGGGCTTCGCGGACGAGCCACTGTCGCTGCACAAGTACCTCTACGCCAACGCCGACCCGGTCAACAACAGCGACCCGAGCGGGTACGCAACGATGGGCGACTATGCGAGGTTCGTCCTCATCTTCGTCATCCGCATCGCGCCGCGGCTGCGTCCGATAGCGCGACAGATTATCTGCATCTTCCTCACCGTCGCCTCGTGGCTCGGCCCCGAGCTGGCGCTCCCGGCGAGCCTCATCGAGTTCGCCTTCTGCCGCGGCAAGCGTGGCGCGCCCCGCCGCGGCGGCGAGACCCCGGCGACGAAGGCCGGGCGACAGGCGCACAGGGACTACAACCCCGGCCCGGACTACTCGCTAGACCGGCCGCTCAAGAGCGGCCGGCGGCCCGACGCCGTGGATTACGGGAATAAGGTCGTCAGGGAGCTGAAGCCGAACAACCCGCGCGCCGTCAGGCGCGGCGAGCGGCAGGTGGACAGGTATCGCGACGAGCTTCAGAGGGAGCACGGCGGCGACTGGAAGCGCGCCGTGGACACCTACGAGCCCGACGGTAACGGCGGCTTCAAGTACACCCCCGGGAAGGAGTACTAAAGCCCGCCGGGCGGGCTCGACGTATGAAAGCGAAAGAGTCGTTCAAGCGGCTTGAGGCCGAGTTCACGGCGGTGCTGAAGCCGCTCGGCTACGGCAAGAGGGGGAAGACCTGGGCGCGCGAGACGGCCGAGGTCTTCACCCTCGTCAACCTGCAAAAATCGCAGTGGGCCGAACGGTTCTACGTCAACCTCGGTGCCTTCGCCCGGCGGCTCGAACCGGAGGCGACGAGGCCGTCGGAGCACCACTGTCATTACCGAGTCCGCCTGACGGAGCTGACGCCGGACGGCGAGGAGACGGCCGCCCTCGAACGCAGCCTCGACTTCGAGAACGACATCGGCGAGGAGGAGCGCCTGAAGACCATCGGCGCGGCGCTCCGCGCGCACGGCGTCGCGTGGCTCAAATCGGTAGAGACGCTCGAAGGCATGCGCGAGAGGTTAGCCGCGGGGACTGACAGGCGCGCGGCCGTCAGCCTCAGCCTGAGACAACTGCTGGGCGTCGAGTAGTAGGCCGGATTGTGTTGCGGGAATTAACGATCTTGATAACCATAGCCACGATGGGGCAAAGCCTCCAAGACGTAACGTCCATTATCGGACTCAAGGCGGCCGGATGCGTAGCCGCCGCCCCATATTCCGACCCGACCTCAAAGCGCCTGCTCCTCTAACAGCCGGCAGTTGCCGCGGGTCGTCTCCGCCGGAACCGCGTTCTCGAAGGTCGTTAACGCCTCGGCTCGTTCCGAGAGGCACTCTGCCACGCTGATCTCGTAGCATTCCCCGCCGTTGTCGTCCTCACTCGAAAAGTCGTTCCCCGAGACGGCGACAATCTGAAAGAAATACTTACCGGCCGGGAGCCCCGTGACCGTCACTCGATGTCTGCGCGACAGCCTCGGGTCTCCGAGACTGTGGGGGCTTTTCCCGAGCACCAGTTGGCGGCGGCTAGGGAGAAGTTGGACGGCTCCGGTGGTGGCGATGTCCGTACGCCAGGAGACGGTCATGCCGTCCACGCGCACGTCCATAATCTTCGGGAACCGGGCGCGCGCGGCGACTTCGAGTGCGGCCTGAACATCCAGCTTGCCGTAGCCCCATGCATTGTCCGGCCCGCCGTGAGACGGCCCGGCGGCGCGCGCCGAGCGCACCAGAATCTGCTTCAACTGCGCGCACGTCAGCCCGTCCCGCTGGCTCATGACGAGCGCCGCGGCCCCCGTGACGACCGCGGCGGCCATGCTCGTGCCGCACCTGACGACTGTGCTCCGCGTCCCCGAGCGGGACGATTCGACCTGGCCGGGGGCGACGAGTTCGGGTTTGCACTGCCCGTAGCGGGTCGGGCCAAGGCTGCTGCCGCCGTAGAGCTCGGCACCCCCGGCCGCCGCGCCCATGACGTAGGCTCCGACGGTGATGATGTTGCGGGCGGTGCCGGGAATAGAGATGGTTCGCGTCGGATCGTGGCAAGCCTCTACGAAGCGCATCTGCTCGCCTCCGGGTCGCACCGTGCGCTCGATCCACGCGTCGAAGCGTCCGGGACTGACGACCCCCGCGCGCAGCATCAAGGTCCACGCCCCCGGCTGGATGCACGGGGCCGAGCCGCCCGAGATGATGACGGTGGCGACGGTGTCCCCTGTCTGTCCCGAGTTCGCCTCGACCTCGATTCTGACAACGTTCCCGGCGGGCGTGGTGAACACGTCCCCGGAGCCCCGTGCGACGAGGCGCGTCGCCACGTCGCCGGGCGCACGCAACCCGACACTGATTTCGTCGTCGTCGGCGAACCAAATCTCCAACAGGTTGTCGCGCTCGTCGCCGTCGCGCACTTCCATCTGCACCTCTCGGGTCTCTCCCGTCCGGAGCGTGCCGCCGGCGTGGATGCGCATCTGTTTTTCGTTGCCGGCCGACTTGATGATGGCGACGTTCGGGAGGCGTGCGAAGTTGTCGAGCCCGGTTTCGAGCACCGTCTCGCCGCAGTGGCCGCCGCCGTTCATGCCCTGACTGAAATTGATCGCCAGCGGCCTGCCGGCGGCGTTTTTAACCACATACTCGAACGCCTCGAAGGCGTGAACCGACCAACTGGGCGTTAACGAATCGGCGTGGTTCAAGGCCACCACGATGAGGTCTGAGTCAGGGGCGAGGCCGAGGTGGGTCGGCCCCGCCCCGCCGCCGCTCGCCGCGATCCCGCAGACGTGTGTCCCGTGTCCGTCAGGATCTGTCGGCAAGCAGTCGGCTGCCGGGGCGGCTCCGCGTAGAGCCGCGTTTATTTGTTCCCGCGTATACTCCCGCCCGTAATGGACGGCGGAATCGGGCAGGGTCTTCGCGCCCTGATCCCACAGCAGGAGGATGCGTGACGTGCCGTCCGGGTTGATGAAGTGCGGGTGGCGCGGGTCTATCCCCGTATCGATGACGCCGATTATCGCGCCCGCCCCGCGAATCGCCGGCGAGTTGAGGTGCGGGACGTGTGCGTTAACTTCCGGCACGCAGAGGTCGAGTTCCTGATTGAGAGGCCGCGAAGCCTCGACCCGCCGGACGCTCGTCATCTGCTCGACGGCCGGGAGACTGCACAAAGGGATTTCGCCGCTAACTACCGTGTTCGGGCCGGGCGACTGCGCCCTCATGATCATCCCGAGTTCCGCGAGGGCCGCCAGCGCCCCCCCGTCGTCGCCGCCCTGATTCCGCAGACGCACCAAGACCTCGACCATCGTTGACTCCGTCGGGTCGCCCCCCGGGGATGGGCGTTCCCCGGTCTCGGCGGTCAGCGGGTCGCGCCCGCCGACACGATGGGCTAACCTCGGGTCAATCTTGGCCACCGGGGCCTTCCCTTTCACGTCCTTTGAGCCCATTCGTGTTTGTCCGCGCCGATTAAATGTTGTCCCCACACGGTAACTCTGCTAACCGCCCGTGCGAGGCGATGATTCCTACGCGGCTTTTAACTTGGCGCGTATCGGACACTGGTCTTAGAATGTCTCCGTCAGGGTTTAGCGCCGGGCGCCGAGACTTCCTGACCGTACGTGCCCATCCCGACTGAGCACAGGCACAGGAGCTTGGAACCCGGGCGAGAGTTCTTCTCTAATTCTAACTCGCGCTAAACCCGTCCCTCGGCTATCACTAAGCAATAAACTTTTCGCGTGAAGGCGAGCGAGTCTTGCTCCGGCTCGTGCCGGCGTTCTTCAGCCACCCCGAAGAAATCTTCCGAGGGCCTGCCCGTTTGCGGGAGGTGGGCTGCTTTGATGGATGCGAAAACTACGATGACCACCGCCGGCAGCATCACCGAACTACTTTTTGCGTGGAACGACGGAGACCCGGCGGCCCTCAACCGTCTGATGCCGCTGGTGGAGACCGAACTGCGGAAGCTGGCCCGCCGCCACATGCGGCGCGAGGAGGTGGCCCACACCCTTGAGCCCACCGCGCTCGTCAACGAGCTTTACCTCAAGCTCGTCGACCAGAAGAAGGCCCGCTGGTACAACCGCGCCCATTTCTTCGCCATCGCGGCCGAGATGATGCGCCGGATTCTGGTGGATCACGCGCGGCGGAAATTGCGCGACAAGCGCGGCGGCCGCGCCCGCGCCGTGCCGCTCCACGAGTCGGCCGCCCTCACGGAGGAGAAGTCCATCGAACTGCTGGCGCTCGACGAGGCTCTCGACCGGCTGGCCGAAACCGACAGCCTGAAGAGCCGGATCGTGGTCTTGCGTCACTTCGGCGGCCTGAGCGTAGAGGAGACGGCCGAAGTGCTCGGGATTTCCGCCGTGACGGTGATGCGGCACTGGAGTTTGGCGAAGTCCTGGCTCAAGTGCGAGGTGCGCGGCACCTCAAAATCCTGACGGGTGATAGCCCGGGCGGCGCTTTGACGCGATATAGTTTGTGGGACGATTTGCGTTTACCGACGAGCCACTCTTGCCCGGCGCGGCCCCTCAAGCATGGACTCAGACCGCTGGAAACAGATAGAGGAACTCTACGAGGCCGTCCTCCGGCTGGAGCCCGCCGACCGGGAGTCATTCCTGTCCCTGGCCTGCGCCGGCGACGAGGCGCTGCGCGAAAAGCTCGAATCACTCATCGCCGCCGCCGAGCAGGCCGACAGCTTCCTCGAAGAGCCGGCCGTCGGCCTCAGCCTCACCCTGCTCGGGCTCCAGCCGGCCTCGCTCGTCGGCCAGACCATCGACCGCTACCAACTCCTGAAGCTCGTCGGGAGCGGGGGCATGGGGGTGGTGTATCTCGCACACGACCCACGCCTCGACCGGAACATCGCGCTCAAGCTCCTGCCGACCAGCATCACCGGCGACCAGCAGCGCGTCGACCGCTTCCTCCAGGAGGCGCGCGCCGCCGTCGCCATCTCCCACCAGAACGTCGCCCACGTCTACGAGATAGGCGAGGATCAGGGCTGGCACTTCATCACCATGGAGTACGTCGCCGGCCACACGCTGCGGCATGCCATGAAGGAGGGCGCGCTGGACGCGGCGCAGGCGGTCGAAATCACCGCACAGATTCTGACGGCCCTCGCCGCGGCCCACGCCGCCGGCGTCGTCCACCGCGACATTAAGCCCGAGAACGTGATGATCCGCGACGACGGCTTCCTCAAGGTTCTCGACTTCGGGCTGGCAAAACTGGTCAAGAGCGACGGGGCGCAGTTCGGCGTCGAAGCCCCCTTCCACCTTTCCCTGCACACCCAGCCGGAATTATGGATGGGAACGCCCGACTACATGTCGCCGGAGCAAGTCCGCCGGCAGCCGGTAGACGGGCGCACGGACGTGTGGAGCGTCGGCGTGGTGCTCTACGAGATGCTGGCGGCGCGGCGACCCTTCGGCGGACGGACCTTCAGCGAGATTATAGTCGCCATCCTTGAGCAAGAGCCGGAGCCGCTTCGTAATCACGTCGCGAGCGTCCCCGGGGCGTTGCAGGAGGTGGTGCTCAAGGCTATCGAAAAGCGGCTCGACAGGCGCTACCAGACCGCGGCCGCGATGCTGGCCGACCTCCGCCGCGTTCAGAAGCAGTTGGGACTCGGCGCCGGGCCCGCGCACAATCTCTTTCCCGACCAGCCGTCCCGGCGTCCCTCCCACCAGCAACTCTTCAATACCGCGAAGCAGCGGTTACACACGATAGCGGACGCCGGCCGCGTCGTGGCTTTCATCAAGTCCTTTGGCGGCTGGCGGGCCGGCGGGCCGGCGGGACTCTCCGCGCGCCGGCCCCGGCGGCTCAAGATAGGGGCCGTCGCACTGCTGCTCTTTCTGGTCGGCGCGGGTCTCTACCTCACGCCCTTCCGCCCGCAGCCGCGCACGTTCGCGGGCCGTCAGTTCGACCTGCGTTTCGAGCGGCTGCCCCTGTCAGGCCGCATCGCCGACCTCGTCATCTCGCCCGACGGGAAGTACGTCGCCACAATCGTGGCGCAGGAAGGTAAGCAGGCCATCCACATCACGGAGTTGGCGACGGCCAGCGAACTCAACATCGCCCCGCCTTCCGAGGGCGGCTACAGCGGCATCTCCTTCTCCCCGGACGGGAATTACATTTATTACCTTGAGAAGCAGGCGCAGACGGGGACGCTCCACCGCGTCTCGAAGCTCGGCGGCGGGCAGCGTAAAATTATCGCCAACGTCAACACTCCGGTCTCGTTCTCGCCCGACGGCCGTCGGGTCGCCTTCGTCCGCTTCAACAGCCGCGAAGACACCCCCGACCTCGTCATCTCAGAGGCCGACGGCACGTCCGAACAGACCCTCGCGAGGCGGACTCGCGCCGACGCCGACGTGTTCCCGGTTGACCTGGACGGCGCGGGGCCGGCGTGGTCGCCGGACGGGAAGTTTTTGGCCTGCCCCACCGTGAGCCGCCCCGACGCCCGGCACGAGATGAACATCGAGGTGCTGGACGTGGCGGCCGGCACGGCACGCCGGCTTAACTTGCAGCCCTGGTATAACATCTCGCGGGTCACATGGCTGGCCGACGGCAGCGGCCTCGTTTTGGCGGCCGCCGACGCGCCTCACGCCCCGACGCAATTGGTCATGCTCACCTACCCCGGCGGCGAGGGGCGGAAGGTGACGAACGACCCCAACAACTACACCCGCGTTAGCTCGACCTCGGATTCGAGTACCTTCCTCGCCCTCAACGTCGAAGAGGCTTCCAACGTTTGGCGGGTCACGCCCGGGGGCGGTCGCCAGTTCGTCCCGCTCGACGTGAGCCAGAAGAAAGGCGTGACGGCGGTCTCGTGGTTCCCCGACGGCCGTTTCATCTACACCGTTGACGACGGCAACAGCACCAACCTGTGGCTGCGGGACGCCCGCGGCGAATCGACCCGGCAACTCACGTTCGAGCCCGACAAGAATTTCCGGCCCGCGGTGTCGCCCGACGGCCGCATCATCTACTTCGTCTCCACGCGCGCCGGCCAGATGAACATCTGGGGCGTCGAGGCCGACGGGACGGGCCCGAGGCGTTTCACGTCGGGAACGTATGAGGACATGCCGACGGTCTCGCCGGACGGGCAGTGGGTGTATTACCGAACCGGGAGCAGCGTCCGTAAATTCCCCGCGGCCGGCGGCGCCCCCGTGAAACTGTTTAATAAGAGCGCCCTTTATCCGGTCGTCTCGCCGGACGGGCTGATGCTCGCCCTCTTCGCCAACCCACAGCCCGACAGCAAGAGGTGGGAGCTTGAGGTGTTCGATCTGAAGTCTCTGACCCCCGTGCGCAGCTTCACGCTGCCCGAAACGGCGCTCCCCTTTAACGGCTTGTCCTGGACGCCCGACGGGCGCGGCCTGACTTACGTGAGCACGTCGGGGGGCGCGTCGAACCTGTGGCTGCAACCTCTGGATGGCGGACAGCCCCGGCAGCTAACCGACTTCAAGGAAGCCGAGCTACTCTCCTTCGCGTGGGCGCCGCAGGGGGGCGAGATCGTCTGCGTGCTGAGCGTCAAGACTTACACGCCGGTTCTCGTCAGGCCCTTCTGACAGACCTCACCACCGTGCGGCGGGCGCGGGCTCCCGAGTCGCCTAGTCGCTCGGCGGCTCTTCCGGACACGGGCTCACCACGCGACACCTCGGGTCACAGATAATGCACTCGTCACCACCTTCGGCGGCGTTCTCCGACAGCTCGTGAAGGGTGAGAGTCCCTACATATCTTTGACCGTTGCTGACCGCGTGGATGGCCGCGATGTTCCCGCGCTGTACCCTGATTGTAACCGTTAAGCGGGTGACCTGGCCTTCCGTATCTTCGGTGAGGTCGAGCGGTATCTCGTAGACTTTCTCGTCAGACATCGTAGTCCCTCCGCCTTCGTTCATTTTGGATAAAGCCTCGTATGCGGCCCTCGCGTCGAGCTTCCCGCGACCCCAACTCTGATTGGGGACGACGCCGGTGAAAGAGTCCGCGCGGCCCGCGGACAGTAATGCCCGTCGGACACTCCCCGCGGTCAGAGAGTTGTCGTGCGCCAGCAGCAGCGCGACCACGCCGGTGACGTGCGGCGCCGCCACGCTGGTTCCGCTCGCGGCCGCATACGTGCCGGTGCACCCGGCCGCCGCCCGGCGCGGTGCGGGAGTCATGATGGAAAAGCCGGGGGCCGTCAAATCAGGCTTGAGGCGGCCGTCGCGGGTTGGGCCGAGGCCGGTCAGCGGCGCGAGCGCGCCTTCGGGCAGGCCGCACTCAGCCCCCGTCATGAATCCGCTGGTGGTAATTATGTGGCGGGCCGTTCCCGGTATCGTCACCGTGCAGTCGTCCGTGTGACCCTCGAAGGCGATGAGGGTGACGGCGTCCGGGCGGTCGGCCCACGCGTCGAAGTCGCCGCGCTCGACCTCGACCCCGCGAAGGATTAATTCCCACCGTCCCTGCCGCCATCCAGACCCTTTCTCGAAAATAATGTTGATTCGGTTGTGGCCGTTCCCGGGGTTTTCTGTCTCGGAGGAGATGTAGGCCACGGCGTCGTCGCCGAAGCAGACAAACTTCTCCGCGTCCGGCGGGATGAATTCGCTCTGCAAGCCGGTCGGTGCCCTCAGCGCGGCCGCGAAGCGGTCTTCGGGGTAGTACCAGAGGTCGATGGTGTCCCCGTCTACGACGTGGCCGCCCTCCTCCTTGAGTTCAAAAGGCAGGTGGTAGTCCGCCCCCACGGCGACACGCCCGCGGGCGTGCCGCCGGCCTTCACGCTCGTTGCCGGCCGAGTTCACGACGAGCATGCCTTCGCGCTCCGCGTAAAGATCAATCGCCTTCTCCAATAAACTTGAGCCGTCGTGTGCGCCCAGATTATCCCCCTGACTGAGGTTGACGACGGCCGGTTTACGGAGCGCGCGCGCCTGCTTCAGGATGTACCCGATGGCGTCAATGACGAAGGCCGAGCCGCCGATGGGAGTGTCGTTTCTGTACGTCACGAAGACGAGTTCCGCCTCCGGCGCCACGCCTTCATAGTCGGAGTCCGGGGCGGCGCTGCCGACGGCGACGCCCGCCACCTGAGTGCCGTGCCTTCCCGCCGCCGGGTGGTTTTTCAAGACCAGCGTTTGCCCCTCCGATAAATATCTGTCAATCGCCTCCCGCCGGTGTTCAACCCCGTAATCAAATCCTTCCGGGGGAGCGCCCGACGCCCCGCACAGGTTCATCTGATCCCAAGCGGCGACGATGCGCGTCCTCCCCGCCGGGTCGCAGAAGCACGGATGTGTTAAATCGAAACCTGAATCGATGAAGCCGACGAGCGCGCCGCGCCCGAGCCCCGGAATAACGCGCGACCCGGTGGCCGGGCGCAGGAGATGGATGGCGTTCAGGTTCCCTACCGCTTCATCTTTAAAGGAGGACGAGCCTTCGATGGCGATGACGCCGGGGTGTGCCTCTAATCGTCTGAGCCGGTTCAGAGCGATGGTTCCCGTGGCGATTTCTCCGATGGTGGTGACCGGCCGGAAACCGAGGCCGCTGATGGCCGACAGATTACCCTTGAATTCAATCACGACGCGGACGGGCGTGTCCGCGTGCCCGGAGACCTTCCGGAGCAGATACCGTAATTTAAAATCCAGAGTCTTCATTTCATTACCTTCACACCTTATTCGCGCCAGAATGGTTCAGGAACTATCAACGCAGATATTTAATTGACGAGACGTACGTGAAGGTCGGCACGGGGCGGAGGTATCTCCACCGCGCCGTCGAATCGGCCGGTGACACCGTGGGGTTCATGCTCAGCGCCGGACGCGACGTTTACGCGGCAAAACGCTTCTTTAAGAAGTTAATGTGGAGGGGGTAGCAGGCTATGCAGTGCTTCCGCTCTTTTCACACCGCCGAGCGAACCATTGAAGGAATCGAAGTGATGCACATGACAGGGAAAGGGCAGGTGAAGTGCCGCCCGGCCGAGCGTTCCGAAAAAAAATTTCGGCCGTGCTGATAGATTCCGGTCGCATACGGCGCGGTAAGTAACAAGAGTGGTAATGCACCGGCGGCGTACGGCTCTAACAGTGACCCGTGAAAGAAGGCCCGGCAGACCGCGCCCCGTCTCGGGCGACCAGATGAGCATGCCGGCTCGCCGACGCGATCAGGGGCGTCTGTCGACGACCGTCATCAAGATTCCGGAGTCGAAGTTTAAGTTTTTCGAGAAGGTGCCGGGGGCGGCGGGTAGCTGCCCCTTGAGCCCCGGCGCGGCGCGTGACGGTCGTAGGTGGTCTCTCACCCCCCACCTCCCGGCGCGCTGCGCCGCCCAGGCGCGCCGGTCAGTGCGACGGCGCGCCATTCAAATCGTGACACGCCGCTCCGGAGGTGTCCTTATCCTTTCGCGTCAGACCCGGCGGCAGTGAATTAGCGGTTGGCATAATGCCTGCCCTCCTACGCCGCGGGCGGCATCTCCATTTACTGCTAACCGGGGCCTTCACCGAGCCTCACATATATTTCATCCGAGTCCTCTTCCCTCTTCCACCAGAGAGAACGGCGACCTGTCGGTTTCATCAGCCGCGTCTTCGCTTCCGTCGTCGCGCCGGCAGCAACACTGCCGCCCGCCGCCTTCAGTTCAGGTTATACTCTCCACGCGGCACGGGCGACGTCCGTGCGGGGGCGGCTTGAGCGACGTGCCTGCCAAGTCTTACGCGCATCGTCCGCACGAACGGACGACGCGCGCCCGAGTAAGGCCCGGCCTTTGACAACCGAGGGAGCTTCACATGCGCCACGTAAATATATTCCCGGCCCCTCATCCCCAGAACCTGATCCTATCATCGCTTTCCGTCGGGGAGTACGAGCGACTCGCCCCGCATCTTGAGCCCGTGCGCCTCAACTCGGGCAGAGTTCTCTACAACGCGGGCGACACCATCCGCCACGCCTTCTTTCTGAGGAGCGGCATGGCCTCCCTCGTCTCCGTCACAGAGAACGGCAGGGCTATCGAGGTGGGGATGATAGGCAACGAGGGCATGGTCGGCGTCCCGGTCGTCCTGCGGGTCGGCGCGGCGCCCTATCAGGTGACGGTGCAGCTCCCCGGCAACGCGCTGCGCATCAAGGCGGGCGTGCTCAAGGCGGAGTTCGACCGGGGCGGGAAACTTCAGGACTTATTGCTGCGCTACACCCACACGGTCGTCACGCAGATAGCGCAGTCGGCCGCCTGCAACCGCTTCCACACGGTCGAGGAGCGGCTCTGCCGCTGGCTGCTCGTCAGCCGCGACCGCGCGCAGACCGACACCCTCCACCTCACGCAGGAGTTCCTCGCGCAGATGATAGGCGTGCCGCGCACCAGCGTGACGATGATTGCCGGCGAGCTGCGGCGGGCCGGGCTCATCGCCCACAGCCGCGGCAAGGTTCAACTCCTCGACCTGCGCCGCCTCCGGGCCTCCTCCTGCGAATGCTACCGGGTCGTCAGTAAAGAGATAAGCCACTTCGCCGCCTAGCGCGGCGTCACAAAAATTTTCCGCGTTGTGTCGAGAATTCGACAGAACGCGGCCCCGCCTCTGGTGTAGTCTCCGCCCGCACAACAGAAGCCCCCCGATAGGCTCGGCCTCAACCGACTGGCAAGGCCCCGCCGGGGAGTTTTCTCGCTCACGCTTCAGGCATTAGTCGCCGTCCCACCGGGGGCCGGCGGGTGGGTTTACTTTCGGTAAAACCTCGTCTAGTCGACAAGCTCGCGCCTTTCGTCCCTCGCACGGGGCGACGTGTGTCCGACACGGGCTCACGGCCGTAGACCCTCGCGCCCCCTCCCCGGGCGGGCGGGTCGGCCGCCCCGCCGTCCGCCGTCCGAAGGCCAAAGGCGCTCTCCGGAGAACAAGCCAAATGAAGTTCAAGAAGTTTGCCCTGACGGCATTACTGTTGTTACTCGGCGTCGCGGCCCTCGTCGGCCCGAAGGCCGACAGCTCCACCGGCCAAAACACCATCAGGATGGAGGCGGCCGAGCCGGGCTCCATCGAGGAGCTTGCGCAGGAGGCGGCCGCCAACGGGCAGTCGTACGTCGGCGTCCCGCTGCTGGTGCAGCACGAGGACGTCAACGGGTTCGAGGAGGCGAAGACCAACTACTCGGTGCTCGTCGCCCGCGCCGACTCCCGGCAGACCCTCCAGACCAGCCCCTTCAACGTCGCCACGTGGTACAGGTTCACCGTCACCGAGGTGCTCTCCACGAAGGTGCCGTTCGTCTGCGTCAACGGGAGGTGCGCGCCCCCAGCGGGTGTGGCCGGGCCCGGCGCGAACGAGCTGCTGCTGCCCAAGGCCGGCGGCACCGTCGTCAGCAACGGCGTGACGGTCGAGCTGGCCGCGCAGGGCTTCCCCGACTTTGCCCTCGGGCAGTCGTACCTGCTCTTCATCGACTACGACGCCTCGTCGCGCCTCGGCGCTCCCGTACTCGGCTCCATCGGGGTCTTCTCGGTCAACGCCTCCGGCGTCCTCGCCTCCATCTCGCCCGAGCCGAGCGACCTCAAGACCGACATCGCCAACCTCTACGGCAACTCACTGAATCAGGTCAGGGCGGCCTTCGGCTCGCCGTCGACGGGCTGCAACACGCTTCTGGAGCAGCAGTGCTACAACCGCGGCGGGAGCTGGGATTCGGGCACATGCCAGTGCTTCTACGAGCCCGAATCCGACCCGTGCCCCATCAGGTGGAAGTGCTCGGGCGATGTGTACAACCAATACTGAGGCCGGAGCCGGCACCCTCTCGTTCCACCTTTCAACTTCAGGTAGACCTCTGACAGAGCCGGGAGTTATCCGGGCGTGGATTGAAACATCATGAGAACCATACTCTGTTCGTTGCTCTTAGTGATGACGCTGCTGACGAGCGTCGCCTTGGGCCACTGCCCCGAGTGCTTCAAGAACTTCGGGAATCCGCTCGGGCAGGCAGGCTCGGCGGCCGACGGGTCGGGGCGTCGCGTCCTCAACGTCAAGATTGCGACCACCGGGCCGGGGTCGTTCGCCGACGCGTCCGGCGCGGTCAACGCCAACATCCAGAACGGCGTCAACGGCGCGGCCACCGACTGGAACCGCGCGCGCACGGCCGACGGGCAGGCCACCAACTACTACTTAGACACCAACTACACGGGGGCCGGGGCCACCGTCGACGTGCGGATCGTCGCGGGGACGCCCTCGCCGGGTAACATCGCCGAGGTGATGGGTCATCCGAACGCCGGCGCGGGCGGCGCTTTCCTCACCCCCCTCACCATCGTCGTCGACCCGGCCGCCAAGAATTGGGACCCGAACTTCCTGCGCTCGGTCATCGCGCACGAGTTGGGGCACGTCCTCGGGCTCTCGCACTCGGCGGGCTTCCGAACCTGCGGCCACACCATCATGAACCACGGCACGCCGAAGGGCGGGCGTATGACCGGCTCCGTCCAGCCGCAGGACGTGGCGATGGCTAGGTTTCACTTCCAGAATCCCGCGAACTGTAACCACACGGCGAGCGTGAACGCGCCGCCCTTCACCACCGGGCCGACGCCGACGCCGACGCCGTTCGCGACGCCGACGCCCGACCCGACTTGCACCGATCAGGATCACGACGGCGTCTGCTTCTTCGACGACTGCGACGACAACGACCCGAACGTCGCCTTCGACTCCGACGGCGACCACTACTGCTACCCCGACGACTGCGACGACTACAACGCGAACATCCACCCGGGCGCCCCGCTCAACTACAACACCGAGGGCGGCGAGGATCGCAACTGCAACGGCGTTGACGACCTCACCGAGCAGTTCGGCAGTGGCGGCGGCGGTGGCGGTGGCGGTGGTGGCGGCGGTGGCGGCGGCTACTGCACCCCGTACTACTGGGTCTATTACGAGTCGTACGACGGCGGGCGCACATGGCACGTCATCGACATCTCGTACGCCGGGTGCTGGTAAACCGCGGGCGTCAATCTTTGCGCACGTCAGACATAGAGAGGGAGACTGAATCATGAGAAAGTTTGTTTCCAAAAACGTCGCGCTCGTCGCGCTGCTGGCCGTGGCGGTCACGGCGCTGGCGGCGGCGACCGCCACCGTGGCGAAGCGCAACGGCGCCGCGCCCCCGTCGGCCGCCGCGAAAGACCCGCGCTCGCTTCGGGAGAAGTCCCGACGCGGCGGCGGCAAGTTCGTCGGCAACGTGGAGTTCAACAAGGGAGCCATGAAGGGCGACCTCGCGCAGCTCGTCGCGCACAGCGCGGCGGTCGTCGTCGCAACGGTCGAAGAGAACCAATGCGCCATGTCGGGCGACGAGAGGGTCATCCGGACTTACTACAAAGTGCGGGTCGAGGAGGTGCTCAAGGGCGGCGTGGAGGCCGGCTCCGCGCTGACGATGAGCGTGCCGGGCGGCAAGGTGGGCTTCGAGGACGGCACCACCGCCGAGACGCAGGCCATGTGGTTCAGGAAGCTGGTCAACCACCGCCGCTACGTGCTCTTCCTCGACCAGAAGGGGCGGGCCGACGAGTTCGTGACGACGGGCGGGCCGCAGGGCGTCTACGAGCTACCCGCGGACGGCCAGGGTGTCGTGACCCACAGCGGCCTGCGCGAAGACCCCCTGCGCCGGTATGACAAGAAGGACGTTCAGGAGTTCCTGAAGGAAGTCCGTGCGTCCGCCAAGAAGAAGAAGAACGCCTGAAGGCTTCCGCCGGGGCGAAGCTAAGCCCGGCGGGTGCGGAACATCGGCGGCGGGACGGCTCCGGA
>JBEVKV010000470.1:0-23013 GCA_040509515.1 Pyrinomonadaceae bacterium
AGCGCGTCAACGCCGACCAAAGACCGCAGCGCCGAACTCGACCAGCTCTGCATCAACACCATCCGCGCACTCTCCATCGACGCCGTGCAGCGCGCGGAGTCGGGCCACCCCGGCCTCCCGCTCGGCGCCGCGCCGATGGCCTACCTCGTCTGGACGCGCTTCATGCGCCACAACCCGCGCAACCCGCGTTGGCAGGGGCGCGACCGCTTCCTGCTGTCGGCCGGGCACGGCTCGATGCTGCTCTACTCGCTGCTCCACCTCACGGGTTACGACCTGCCGCTCGAAGAGCTGAAGAACTTCCGCCAGTGGGACTCGAAGACGCCGGGTCACCCCGAGAACATTCTGACGCCGGGCGTCGAGATTACGACCGGCCCGCTCGGTCAGGGCTTCGCCAACGGCGTCGGGATGGCGATGGGAGCCGCGCACCTCGCGGCGAAGTTCAACCGCGAGGGCTTCCCACTCGTCGACAACTACGTCTACGCCATCGTCTCGGACGGCGACCTGATGGAGGGCGTGGCGTCGGAGGCCGCGTCGCTCGCCGGGCACCTGAAACTGGGCAAGCTCATCTACCTCTACGACGACAACCACGTCACCATCGAGGGCTTCACCTCGCTCGCCTTCTCGGAGAACGTGCCCAAACGCTTCGACGCCTACGGCTGGCACACCTCGACGGTCGAGGACGGCAACGACCTCGACGCGCTTGAGAAGGCGATTCGCGAGGCGCAGGGCGTGACCGACCGCCCGTCGCTCATCTCGGTCAAGACCGTCATCGGCTTCGGCATGCCGACCGCCGGCACGCGCAAGGCGCACTCGGACGCCCCCGGCGCGGACGCGGTCAAGGAGACCAAGCGCGCTCTGGGCTGGCCCGAGGATCAGGACTTCTTCATCCCCGAAGAGGCGCTCGCCGAGTTCCGCAAGACAATCGAGCGCGGCGAGCAGCAGGAGCGCGAATGGAACGCTCTGGTCGAGAAGTACACGTCGCAGTTCGCGGAGCAGGGCGCGGCGTGGCGCGTGACGATGGAGGGCGAGCTGCCCGCCGACTGGGAGTCGCACCTGCCCGCGTTCGCCGACGCGAAGCCGATGGCGACCCGTCAGGCGAGCGGCGAGGTCATCAACGCGCTCGCGCCGCACCTGCCGACGCTCGTCGGCGGCTCGGCCGACCTCGGCCCCTCGACCAACACCGACATCAAGGGCGGCGGCAGCTTCCAACACGGCTCGTACGAGGGGCGCACCATCCACTTCGGCGTGCGCGAGCACGGGATGGGCGCGGCGCTGACGGGGATGAGCCTGAACGGCGGGTTGATTCCCTACGGCGCGACCTTCATGTGCTTCTCGGACTACATGAAGCCGGCCATACGCCTCGCCGCGCTCTCGCATGTGCAGGTCGTCTACGTTTTCACGCACGACTCGGTGGGCTTGGGCGAGGACGGCCCGACGCACCAGCCGATTGAGCAGTTGGCGGGACTGCGCGCCATCCCCAACCTCTACTGCATCCGCCCGGCCGACGTGCACGAGGTGCGCGAGGCGTGGCGGCTCGCCATCCTCCGACGCCACGCGCCGACGGCGCTCATCCTCACGCGCCAGAAGGTCGCGCTCATCGACCGCACCACACACGCCTCGGCCGAAGGCACGCGGCGCGGCGCTTACGTCCTCGCCGACGCGGCGGACGCCGAAGGGAAGGCCGTGACGCCGAAACTCCTTCTGCTCTCGACCGGCTCGGAGGTCGGGCTCTGCCTCGAAGCGCGCGAGACTTTGCAGTCGGAAGGCGTGCCGACGCGCGTCGTCTCGATGCCGTGCTGGGAACTGTTCGCGGAGCAGGAGCGCGACTACCGCGAGAGCGTCATCCCTTCGACAGTCGGCGCGCGGCTCGGCGTCGAGGCCGGCGCGAGCCTCGGCTGGCACCGCTGGGTCGGCGACTCGGGCGACCTGCTCTGCCTCGACCGCTTCGGCGCGTCCGCGCCGGGCGCGACCGCGCTCAAGGAGTTGGGCTTCAACGTCGAGAACGTTGTCGCGCGCGCCCGCGCGCTCGTCCGAAGCTGAAAGTTTCTGAAACGCCGACGAGCCCGCCGCGTGCATTCACGCATGAGAGTCCTGCTGTGCCTCGTACTGCTCGCGACAGCGCCGCCGGCCGCGACCGCGCGGCAGAGCGCGCGCGCGGGCGTGCCCGCTCTGACCGCGACCGACGTGTACGCCGTGGTCGATGAGGTTGAAGCCGTCGCCGCCCGCAACGTGCTCTGGCCGGGCTTCGACCCGCGCCGCGTGCCGCTGGCAATCTTCAACGGCAACGCGACGTTCCTCTTTCGCCACCCGAACCCGCCGCCCGAGTTCATCTCGCTCTCATCACGTCAGGGCGTCTGGGCCTTCGCCGGCCGGCACGCGAGCGTGACCGCCAACGCGTCCGCCGAACTGGGCGGCGTCCGCGTCGCGACGGCGATGCTCAAGCCGGGCGCGCGGCGCGACGTGCGCGGGCAGGCCGCGCTCGTCATCCACGAAGCCTTCCACGTCTTTCAACGCGAGCGCCACCCCGACTGGAGCGCGAACGAGCTTGAGCTGTTCGTCTACCCTTTCGAGGACGCCGACGCGCTCCGCCTGCGCCGCCTTGAGACGCTCGCGCTCTCGCGCGCCGAGACCGCACGCGCGAAAGGCGACGCGGCCTGCTGGGCTTCGGCGGCGATAAAGCTGCGTGCCGAGCGTTACGCGCGCATCCCTTCGGGCTCGGCCGCGTACGAGCGCGGCACGGAGTTGAACGAGGGGCTGGCGAGCTACGTCGAGTCGCTCGCCGCCGGACGCGCCGGGCGCGCGTTGCTCCCGGCGGAAGACTTCCAAGCGGGCGAAGTCCGCCAGCGCGCCTACGCGACGGGGCGCTCGCTCGCCACGCTGCTCGACCGCTTCGCGCCCGACTGGAAGCGGCGGCTTGAGGCCGGCGACAAACGCCCGCTCGACGAGGCGCTCCGCGCGGCGCTGCCCGCGAACGCCGCGCGACGTTGCGAGTTCGCGCCGCCTCAACTGCGCGCCGCCTCGGGGCGAGCGCGGCGCGACGTGGCCGCGCTCGTCGCGAAGCGCGAGGCCCTGCGGCGCGACTTCCTCGCGTGGCCGGGCTGGAAGTTGGAGTTGATTATGGAAGGCTCGCCGCTCTTCCCGCAGGGCTTCGACCCGCTCAACGTCGAGCGCGTCGGCGCGCGCGAGGTGCTGCACACGCGCTACCTCAAGCTCGGCGGCACCGCCGGCTTCATCGAAATCATCGACCGGCGCTCGCTGACGGAGGGCGCGGGCGAGCACCCGCTCTTCAACGGCCTGCGACGCCTCACCGTCACCGGGCTCGCCTCAGAGCCCGCCGTCTCCGCATCCGGCGGTAAGACGACCGTTACCGCCGACAACCTCAAAGCGGAGTTTACCGGCGCGCAGGTCACGCGCTCGGGCCAAACTCTCGTTATTCGGTTGAAGTAAAAACTGATTCAGACGACGACGCGCAGCGCGGAGCGCAGGACGCGGAAGTCCGCGGGGGTGCGGCCGCGCACGTCGCCGTCGGCTTCGACGCCGAGCGAGTCGGCGTCGTCAAGCGTCTCGACGCGGACGTGTGCGGCGCGCGTGAGTTTAACTTTGGGGTTATGGATGTGGCCGCCCCGGTGGACGCGCGCGAGTTCGCGCAGGAGCGCGGGGCGCGAGATGTCGCAGACGACGAGCACGTCGAGCAGGCCGTCGTCGAGGCTGGCCGCGGGCGAGAAGTTCATGCCGCCGCCCGCGTACGTGCCGTTGACGACGGCGAGCAGGTTCGTCCCGCACTCTTGCCACGCGCGCCCGTCGACCGTGAGCCGCACCGGCCGGTTGCGCCACGCGGCGAGGCGCGGCAGAGCGGCCAGCGCGAAACGCGCCTCGCCCGGCAGACGCCTCACAAAATCCCCTTGCGCCGCGACGCGCCCCGCCACCTCCGCGCCGACGCCGAGCGTCGCAGCGTTCAGACAGACGAAGCGCCGCGCCCCGCCGTCCACGCTCCCCAACAGCACGTCCACGCGCCGCGCCGCCGACGCCCGACGGAAGGGGGCATCGCTCTCGTCTTCGACAAGGTCAGCGGGTCGCGCGCCGCGACGGCAATGTGCGACGAGTCTCGCGAGCCACGCTTCGAGCGTGTCGCGCCGTCCGCCCGTCAGGCCGCGCGCGAAGTCGTCGCCCGTCCCGGCGGGCAGCACGGCGAGCGCGGCCGAAGAGTTGACGGCGCGCGGGTCGTTCAAGATATCGAGCGGCTCGAAGAAGCCGGAGGCGGTCGCGCTCAGAGTCCCGTCGCCGCCCACGGCCGCGATTGTCTCGAAGCCCTGACGAAGCGCGGCGCGCGTCCGCTCCTCCGTCTCGCCGGGGCGCGTGGACTCGTGCGCCTCGAAGGGGACGCCCGCGTCCTTGAGCGCCTCGCGCACGCGCGGCCACGCCAGACGCGCGCGCGCGGCCGTGTGGTTGACGACGACGAACAGGCCGGCCTCACTCATCGTTGCCGGCCACTTTAACACGCACGCGGCGCGCGACACCGTTTGGTGCTAAGCTCGGCGCGGGAAGGTGACCGAGATGAATGAAGAGAAGATGCGCGCGGTGAGGATTGTCTCGCACGAGGGCGGGGGAAGGCTCGAAGTGTGCGAGGTCGAACGTCCGACGGCGCGCGCCGACCGCGTGCGCGTGCGCGTGAGGGCGGCGGGGCTCAACCGCGCAGACCTTTTACAGAAGCGCGGCCGCTACCCCGCGCCGCCGGGCGCGCCCGCCGACATCCCCGGCCTTGAGTTCGCCGGCGAGGTCGAGCAGTCGGGCGAAGAGGCGCGCGCGTGGCGTCCGGGTCAGCGCGTGTTCGGCATCACGGCGGGCGGGGCGCAGGCCGAGTACGTCGTCGTGCCCGAGAACCATCTCGCCGAGATGCCCGACGGACTCTCGTTCGAGGAAGCGGCGGCCGTGCCCGAGGTCTTCATCACGGCGCACGACGCGCTGTTCACGCAGGCGGGTCTGCGCACGGGCGAGCGCGTCCTCGTTCACGCGGTCGGCTCGGGCGTGGGCACGGCGGCGGCGCAGTTGGCGCGCGCGGCCGGCGCGGGCGCGGTCTACGGCACGGCGCGCACGCCCGAGAAGGTCGAACGCGCGCGCGAGTTCGGGATGGACGAAGGCGTCGTCGTGGGCGACGACCCGCGCGTGTTCGCCGAGGCGGTGCGGGCGTGGACGAAAGGAGCGGGCGTGGGCGTCGTACTCGATCTGGTCGGCGCGTCTTACCTCGACGCGAACCTCAACGCGCTGGCCGCGCGCGGTCGCATGCTGCTCGTCGGCACGCTCGGCGGAAGCTCGGCGCAGCTCGACTTCGGCCGCGTGATGGGGAAGCGTCTGCGCGTCACGGGAACCGTCCTTCGCGCGCGCTCGGCCGAGGAGAAGGCGGCGGCCGTCCGGCGTTTCGCCGCGGAGGTCGTCCCCCTGTTCGCGCGCGGCCGGCTGCGCCCCGTCCTCGACAGCGCCTACGACTTGCGCGAGACGGACGCGGCCTACGCGCGTCTGGAATCCAACGCGACGTTCGGCAAAGTCGTCTTGAGAGTGATGAGTGACGAGTGATAAGTGCTAAGAAAGAGAAACGGGGTCTTGCCTTCACTCATCACTCATCACTTATCACCCATCACTCCCCAACTTGTCTCCCGCCGATCTATCTGGGAAAATAACGTTTTCATAAACGCGGAGCGAAACGTACGCCACCGCCCCGGGCGCAGTTTTGAAGAGGAGATAAGACCATTGAAAGCGGAATTAGAGCAGTTAGTCGCCCTGCAAAATGTCGACATGGGCATCCGCAGGCTACAGTCCGAACTGGATTCAATCCCCAGAAGGCGCGCCGAGATCGAAAGCGAATTCGATCAGCGCGCCTTTGAATTTAAGGCGCTGCAACAGACGGGCGAGACCGCCCGCGAGACGAGGGCCGGGCTCGACCGCGAGCTGGCCGAGCAGCGCACGCGCATGGAGAAGGCCGAGCGCGACCTGATGGCCTCGAACAACGCCAAAGTCTACGAGGCCGCCATCCGCGAGCGCGACGCCGCCAAGAAGCACATCTCGGAGCTTGAGACCAAAGTCCTCGAACAGATGGAGGCCGCCGAGACGTCCGAGAAACAGCTCGCCGAGCGCGAGCCCGAGTTCGCGCGGCTGCGCGCCGAGCACGAGGAACGCCTGCGCGCCTTCGAGGAGCAGACGCGCTCGTGGTCGGAAGAGCTTGAGGCGCGGCGGCGCGAGCGCGAGCGGACGTTCACCGCGCTCCCGCCGGGCATCAAGGCCACCTACCAGCGCATCGTCGCGCGCATACGCGACGGCGTCGCGCTGGCCGAGGCGCGCAACGGGTCGTGCTCGGCCTGCTTCATGGCGCTGAGGCCCCAGTTGATGTCGCAGATTCGGCGCGGCGACGAGATCATCATCTGCGACAACTGCAACCGCATCCTTTACTACGCGACGCCCGCGCAGCAGACGCACGGCACCTCCGTCTCCGCCGGCTGACGCGACCGCCACGTTGACGACACAGGGAGGACGCGCTCGTCGCGTCCTTTTCCTTTTGGCCCGCCGCGGCCCGCCGTTTGTACAGGGAAGCGTGCACGCGCGGCAGCGGCCGGCCCGAAAGCGGGAATTACGCCGACGGGGCGAGCGTGCAGGGGGGGGCAACGAGAATGGCGAGCGCCGAGTCTGCAATCCAACAGAACATGCCGGCCGGGCTTTTGGCCGGAAGCGTTACACGCGACCGCCGCGCCAAGTGGTGGCGGAGGACGGGGACGAAGTCGCGCGGCTTCCGCTACGAGACGGCCGACGGCCGGCGCGTCGAGGACGAGGCCGCGCTCGAACGCATCAAGTCTCTGGCCGTCCCGCCGGCGTGGCGCGAGGTCAGAATCTCGCCCTCGCCGCGCTCGGCGTTGCAGGCCATCGGCGTCGATCAGGCCGGGCGCGTCCAGCGCATCTACCACCCTTCTTTCGTCGCGCGCCGCGCGCTGCGCAAGTACCAGAAGGTCGAGCGCTTCGGCGAGGCTCTGCCGCTCCTGCGCCGCCGCACGAACGAGGACATCGCGCGCGAGGGGCTGGGCAAGGAGCGCGTGCTCGCCGTCGTCGTCCGCCTTATCAACGACCTCTACTTCCGCGTCGGCTCGGAGGAGAGCGTCAGGCGTTATCGCACCTACGGCGTCACGACGCTGCGCAACCGGCACCTTGAGATTAAACGGGGCGGCCAGCTCGTCTTCACGTTCACGGGCAAGCACCACATCAAACACCGGCGCATTCTCGTCGATGAGGAGTTGGCCGCGCTCGTCCGCGACATCAAGTCGCTCGGCGGCTCGAAGCTCTTCCAGTACGTCGGCGAGGACGGCCGCCGTCGCCCCGTCACGCCGCGCGACGTGAACGACTACATCAAGGCCGCGGCCGGCGCGGAGTTCTCCGCGAAGGACTTCCGAACGTGGGGCGGGACGCTTCTGGCGTCCGTCGAGCTGGCCGAACTAGGCTGCTGCGACGACGTGCGCGGGGCCAAACGGAACGTGGTCGCCGCCGTCAAGCGCGTGGCCGAGCGTCTGGGAAACACGCCGACCGTCTGCCGCGCCTGCTACATACACCCTTCGGTGCTCGAAGCCTACGAGCGCGGCCGAACCATCGAGGAGTTTCGCGCGCGCCGCGCACGCCGCCGCATACAACGTCAGCAGCCCGAGTACAGCGTCGAAGAGCTGGCGCTGTTCAAGCTGCTGCGTGCGCAACAGGAGGCGCGCGGCGGCCGGAAGTGAGCGCGGCTCACGCCTCGCGCGCGGCCGGCGCGACCCTCGCCACACGCCCGAATCCGCGCGCCGGGCGACGACGCCACGCGCGGCATGACGGTTGCCCCCTCCCTCGCGAAAGTTAACCCGTTTACAGACGTGTCCGGAGCCCGCGCTCTTTAACGCACCCACGTCACGCCGCCCACGCCCTAAGCCCGGACGCTTCAACGTGTCGGCGACTTTTACTACAACAACGGCGTCAACCCGTTCGCCAAGTCTTCCATCTACGTCTCGCCCGACGCCAACGGGTGGATTCGCCTCGACGGCTTGAGCGTCGCGGTTCCGCTCTTCGGCGGCGGGACGACGAACGTCGTGCTCAGCGACGACCCCACGACCGGCAACTGGGTGCGCTCCGGCAACCTGCTCGTGATGAACACCGTCCCGCTCACGGGGACGCACGCGACGCCGGCATGGGCCTCCGACAGGGCGCAGGCCGGGCGCAGCCTGACCGACGCCGAGAAGGCGCGCATCCGCCGCTTCCGCGTCGTCTTTCAGGTGCGCGACACCGTCACCAACGCGGACATCTTCACCGACACGCGCGACTCGATCATCTTCGACAACTCGTCGCTCGTCGGGTTCGTCAACATCGAGGAGCTGATGTCGAACGCGTGCAGTCCCATCATGTCGGGGCCGGCCGCTTCGATCAACATCCGCTACACCGTAGACCACCCGCACCTGAAGTACTTCCACCTGCGGATCAAGAACAACCCGACCGACCCCGTCCACAGCGAGGCGTCGCTGCCGGGCGGCGACTTCGCGGCCGGCTCGTTCTTCTTCCGCGGCGGCGCGAGCGGCCCGGCCGACCCGCTCACCCGCCTTTCTCCGTCGTGACCGGACTGCCCCCGGCGGCTCATTGATTCAATGAAGAGATGAGCCGCCGAACAAAGGAAACGAGCCCTTCATCCTTCGTCAGTAGTGCTCGCTCGTCTTCTTGCCTTCGGCGCGGCCGCCCTTACGCTCCTGCCGGCCTTTGCCCTTGCGCCCGCGCTTCAGCTCGTCCACGCCCTTGAGCGAGGCGAGCGGCCAGAGGCTGTGCTCTATCTCGGCCAGCCCCGCGCCGACGACCGCCGCGACGACCTCCTCGGATGGCTTGTAGCACGGCGCGGCCTCGTCGAGCGGGACGCGCCCGTCGGCGTTGACGACGACGCCGGCCTCTCGATACTCGTCGTCCATCTGGCGCTGCGAGAGCGTGCGGTTGGCCTCGCCGCGCGAGATGCGCCGCCCCGCGCCGTGATTGACCGAGAAGCCGCTGCGCTCCGCGCCCGCGAGCGGCCGGAGGATGTAGCTCCAGTCTTTGTTGCTGCCGGGGATGAGCACGGGGTGACCCTTCTCCTCCCAGACGGTGCCTTTAAGGAACGGGTGGCCGGCCGGGAAGGCGCGCGTCGCGCCCTTGCGGTGCACCCACACGTCGCCGAACTCCGGGTGCCACTCCTTCTGCACGAGGTTGTGGCTGATCTCGTAGACGAGTTCCAACTCCTCGCCGAAGACCTCGCGGAACGCCTCCGACACCTGCTCGAAGATGACCAGCCGGTTCAGGATTGCGTAGTTGCCGCCCGCCGCCACCGCGTTCAGGTAGTCGTGGTAGTGCTTCGACTCGGGCGTGAAGTAGCCGAGGTCGATGTCTTTCAGAAGCTCCGGGTGCTCCTCGCGCGCCAGCTCGAAGTAGTTGGTCGCGAGCCCGTGGCCGAAGCCGCGGCTCCCCGTGTGCACCTGTAGAAAGAGCGTCCCCGTCTGGCTGCTGCGCTGAAGCTCTATGAAGTGGTTGCCGCCGCCGAGGCTCCCCAACTGGTCGCGCCCGCGCTCGGGCCGCCCCTTGCCGCCGTAGGGAATCCGCCAGTCGTCGTCCACCGGGATGCGGTGGCGCTCCGCGTGGCCGCGGTCGAACGTCGCCCCGTACTTCTCGACGTAATACTCCGCGCCGCCGCGCACGAGGTTCTGAAACTCCTCGTCCGAGAGCCGCCCCAGCTTCATGCTCTTCCCGCCGAAACCCATGTTCACACGGCCCATCACGGCCCGGTTGAACTCCAGCCTCCGCTCCGGCGTCGCCGCCTCCGCCTCCACACCCGACCGCGCCGACATCATCCCGCAGTTATGCACGAACACCCCCGCTTCGAGCGCGAAGTTCCCGTACCCCGGCACGGTCAGACAGTAAACGTCCGCCCGCTCGGCCAACGGCTCTACCGAGACGACCTTGTGGTTGTAGCCGTGACGCCAGCGTCGGTGGTTGTGAATCCCGAAGCCGCCGGTCAGTGTCTCGCCGCACGGTTCGCCGACGTGTTGGCGGTGAGCGACCTCGGACGATTTACGTCGCCCCTCCGCGCTCGTGTTGTACGCGACAAGATAACTCTTCCCGCGCTCGCCGTTGCGGGCGACCGACGCGCGGAAGTGCTCCGGCCTCTCGGCCATGTAGGCCAGAATGTTCTTCGTCCCGCGCCGCGCGAAATAAGCGTGACCTTCAACCGTCTGCGCCTTCGCCGCGAGCGCACGCACCCGCCGTTCTTCAAATTCTTCAGACTGGAAGTGTGTGAACTTCTCCGCGTGCGAACGATGAAAGCGCATGTGGTCGCGGTCGCCCATGAACTGTAGGTTCTCCGGCCTGTTGTCGGCCGGGTTGAAGTTCAAGTGGTGGATGACCGTCCGCTGACCCTCAAACTTGGGCACCGGCCCGAGCAGGCCGCACCGCGCCATGAGCCAGTGCACGCGCTGACTCGTCCCCGTGGCGGGGTGCTGTACGAACCTGTAGCCGTCCCTGTCAGCGTGCAGATGAAACGGCATCAGGGATGTTTGCGGCTGAAGCTGGCGCGCCTCAAGGTAACTCCCGTCGCGGAGCATGAACTCGTGGTCGGGCGTGCAGGTGATTTCTCGGCCGTTGTCGAGCGTGACTTTGACGAGCGGCGCGTCCGCGCGCGTCCTTTTAGCGGTCGCCTTCGCGACGACGACCCTTTGCTCGTCCGAGAGCGCGTAGACGAGAATCTCGCCGCCCGACTCGGCGAGTTCGCCGATGGGGCGCGAGCTTCCGTCCGCGACGGGGACGAGGGTGTCGGCGGTAAAGCAGCCGATGTCGTAGCCGACGGGGCCCATGGCGACGGCGCCGTCGGCGGCGTCGGTGATGAGGACGCAGCCGACGGGGACGCCGTAGCCGTAGTGCGCGTCGGGCGTGATGACGACCATGCGGACGCCGGGGAAGCGCGTGGCGTTGACGATCTGACGGTAGAGAATCTCCTCGGCCGCTTCCAAAAGTTGCGGCGTGAAGAAGAGGCGGACGCGCACCCCTCCCGTGTCTTCCGTGTCGAGTTCGTAGAAGCCCTCGCCGTTCCAGCGCGCGAGGTGCTTCCAGTTGTGCGCGTTCGCTAATTTTTCTGCGGGTCTCAGTGCTTGTGCGTCACTGTTGTGGTTGGCCATGACGGTCTCCCTAGTTCGCTTGAAAGTAACCAAAACCGACCGCGAGAAGCCGCCACCTTGACTGCGCGGGACTGAATTGCTGCGTTAAATGTCGGAAGAGCAGGCGGATGAAAATCCGCGGGGGCGTTAGCCTCGCTTCTTATCCGGCCTCGGCGTGAAGCCCCGGCTCTCCGGCAGTTTCTTGGGCGGGCTGGATGAGCCTTGCGCCTTACCGCCGGTCGTTCGCTCCGCGATTTCCTTCTGCACGGATTCCTTCAAACGCTTTTTCGCCTTCTTGTTCATGGCAGGATTATACAGCAGCGATAATTAACTCTCACAAAATGAGATCAATCAAATTTAGAGCCGAGGGCGGCGGCTATCTCGGCCGCGAGTTCTTCGGGGCTGTGATCGGGCGACGTGCGGACGCGGAGGTCGGCTCGGGCGTAGGCGGCGAGGCGCTCTTCGTATAGCTCGCGTGCGCGTGCAGGGTCGCGCGCGAAGGGGCGTTCGGAGGTGTCGCCCTGCTCCTCGATGCGCCGGCGGCAGAGTTCGTAAGGGGCGTCGAGCCAGACGGAGATGCAGCCGTGCCCTTCGGCGAGCGAGCGGTTGCGTTCGAGCGTCCACGCGCCGCCGCCCGTGGCGATGACGCGCGCCGCGCCCTCTTCGAGCACGCGCCGCAGCGCGCGCGTCTCGGCCGCGCGGAAGTAGTCCTCGCCCTCCTCGTCGATCAGCTCGCGCGGGCCGCGCCCCTCGTCCGACGCTAAGGCGTCGTCGAGGTCTACGAACCCGACGCCGAGCCGTCGCGCGAGCGCGCGGCCGACGGTCGTCTTGCCCGCGCCCATGAAGCCCGTGATGACGACGCGCCGGCCCGGGCTCATCTCTCCGTCACCGATTCGAGCAACTCGAAGAACTCGGGGAAGGAGACCGCGACGCACTCCTGCGCGCCCTCGATCTCTGTCTCGCCCGAGGCCGAGAGCGCGGCGACGGCGAAGGCCATCGCGATGCGGTGGTCGCCGTAAGACTTGAGGCGCGCGCCGCGCAGCCGCGCCGGCCCCCCGACGCGCAGACCGTCCTCGAACTCTTCGACCTCCGCGCCCATCGCGCGCAGGTTGGCGACCGTCGCCGCGATGCGGTCGGACTCCTTCACGCGCAGCTCGCGCGCGTCTCGAATTTCGAGCCCGCCCTCGACGCGCGTCCCGACGACGGCCAGCACCGGCAGCTCGTCGATGAGCTGCGGGACGAGCGCGCCGCGGATGACGTTCGCGCCGGGCGCGGCCGGCGTGAGCCCGTCGAAGCTCCGCACGCGTATGCGGCCGGCCGGCTCGTTCGACTGCTCGCGCGCGTCGGAGACTTCGAGCGCGAGGCCGAGCGAGCGGAAAGTTTCGAGCACGGCCGCGCGCGTCGGGTTCAGGCCGATTCCTTCAAGCTCAAGCTCCGAGCCGGGCAGCAGCGCGGCCGCCGCCACGGGGAAGGCCGCCGAAGAGATGTCGCCCGGCACCGTCAGGTCGCGCGCCGTCAGACGCGCCCCGCCTTCGAGCGAGACGACGACGCGCCCGGAGCCTTCCGTCTCTTCTTCACGCGCGCCTTCATGCTCAATTTTATGGTCGCCTTCGACGGTCAACTCGCGCGTCTCTACGGGGACGCCGAACCAGCGGAGCATCCGCTCGGTGTGGTCGCGCGTCTGCGCGCTCGGCTCGACGACCTCGGTGCGCCCTTCGGCTCCGAGCCCCGCGAGCAGCACGCAGGACTTGACCTGCGCGCTCGCCACCGGCATCTCGTAGCGCACGGCGCGCAAAGGCCGCCGCCCCTCGACGCGCAGCGGCGCGTGACCGTCCGACGCTTCGACGCGCGCGCCCATCCGCGCCAGCGGTTCGATGACGCGCCGCATCGGACGCCCCGACAGAGACTCGTCGCCCGTGAGCACCGAGGCGAACGGCTGCGCCGCGAGCACGCCGGCGAGCAGACGCATCGTCGTGCCCGAGTTGCCGCAGTCGAGCGGCGCGGAGGGCTCGCGGAAGCGCGGCGCGCCGCCGCCGTCGCCGACGCCCTCGACGAAGACGACGCCCCCGTCCCTCTCCACCCTCACGCCGAGCCCGCGCAGGGCGTCGAGCGTCGAGGCGCAGTCGGCGCTCGAAGAGAAGTTCTCGATGCGCGTGCGCCCGGAGGCCAACGCGGCCAGCATCGCCGCGCGGTGCGAGACCGACTTGTCGCCCGGCACGCGCAGACGGCCGCGCACCCTCCTCGCAGGTTTGATGACCATGCGGACGATGTTAGCAGAGCGGTAGACGGTAGTCAGTAAGCTCCGCTCGTCGGACGTTGACGTTGAAACGCGAAAGATTCGGCTTAGAAAGGGTTTTCTACTGTCTACTGACCACTGGCTGCTGTCTACCGCCTTTCTTGACACGCGTGCGGCGGGCGTGTTAAACCGTGCAGGCTTCCCGTCGAGTTTTCCAGCGTGTGGTTTTAGCCGGCCCGCCGGGCCGCGGGTGGCCGTGGTGTCCGGCGCGTGCCGCGCCCGAACTTTTTGAAGCAGTGACCGAAGAGACCGTCGAACTCAGGCTGCCAAGCCGCATCGAGTCGATTGGCGAGGCGGCGGAGACCGTCGCCGACGCCGCGCGGCGGCTGGGGTTTGCCGACGACGCGCTGTTCGGCATCGACCTTGCCGTGCGCGAGGCCGTGACCAACGCCGTGCTCCACGGCAACCGGCAGGACGAGTCGATCCCCGTCGAGGTGGGCGTCGCGGGCACGGACGCCGGCATGACGATCACCGTGCGCGACCGCGGCACGGGCTTCGACCCGTCGCACCTCCCAGACCCGACCGCCGAGGAGAACATCCTCAAGGCTTCGGGGCGTGGTATCCTCTTCATGCGCACCTTCATGGACGAGGTCGGCTGGGAGCACCCGCCCGGCGGCGGCACCCTGGTGCGAATGATTAAGAAGAAGTAGCCAGTAGCCAGTAGTCAGTAGACAGTAGTTTTTCAGAGGCCGCACGCTCGCGGTTTCCTGCTGACTCCCGGGCGGAGAGAGGTTTCTACTGACTACTGACTGCTGACTACTGACTACTTGATTCCAAGGAGATTTCCGGCAATGGCTGAACTGAACATCCGCGAGCGTCAGGCAGGCGACGTGACCATCCTCGACCTCGAAGGTAAGATCACCATCGGCGAAGGCAACGTCGCGCTGCGCACCGCCGTCCGCAAGCTCGTCAGCGAGGGGAAGAAGAAAGTGCTCCTCAACCTGTCGGGCGTCAGCTACATGGATTCGAGCGGCATCGGCGAGCTGGTCTCCAGCCACACGACCATCAGCCGCGAGCAGGGGCAGCTCAAGATGCTCGGCCTCGGCGAAAAGATCAAGGAGCTGCTCGTCATCACCAAGCTCCTCACGGTCTTCGACACCTACCAGACCGAGCCCGAGGCGCTCAACAGTTTCAAGTAGTGATAAGTGATGAGTGATAAGTGATAAGAAGGGGCGGAAGAATCCTTCCCCCCTTCACTCATCACTTATCACTCATCACTTATCGCTTAGTCATGGTTCGCGCCGCCTTACGCCGCCTGCTCGCGCTCGACGACCCGCCGGAGCGGACGGCGCTCGCCTTCTCGGTCGGCGTCTTCATCGCCTTCTCGCCCTTCCTGGGTCTGCACACGATCATGGCGACGGCGCTCGCCTTCGCGTTCCGCTTCAACAAGGTCGCCATCTACACCGGCACCTTCATCAACAACCCCTTCCTGACGCTCATCCCGATCATTCTGGCCTCCTACGCCGTCGGCGCGTTTTTGACCGGCCGCCCCGTCGCGCTCCCGGCCGAAGGGCTCGAACTGCTGCGCCACCCGCACCTGCTCGCGGCCGACTACTGGCGCGCGCTCTTCGCCGAGTTCTGGGTCGTGCTGCTGCCCTTCACCATCGGCGGCATGGTGCTTTCCGTCGTTTGTTCGGTGGCCGCCTACCCTGCTACCCTGAAACTTCTGCGCGCCAACCAACGCAGGAAATCCAGAGTCTAAGGTTCGTGATGAAGAAGTTTTTAACCCTTTCGCTCGCCACGCTCATGTGCGCGCAGGCGGCCGCCGCGCGCCAGCAACAGCAACCCCCTACGAGTTCGAGCCGGCAGCAGCAGGGCCAGCGCCCCGCGCCCGCGCCGCAGCCGCGCCCCGCGCCGCCGCCCGCCTCACTGGGCTTGGGCGATTTCGGCATCGAGGTCGCGCCAGACCCGCGGCTCATCGCGCTGATGGCCGCGCTCGACGCCGCCGGTTGGGACCCGACGCCGGCGGGCGAACGCCCCTCGGTCTTCCGCGAATTGGTGCGCAAGGACTCGGCCGGGCTCGACGCGGCGCTGCGCAAGCGCATGCAGGACTTCTACGCGCGCAACGCGCTGAAGGACGCCGGCGTGACGGCGGCCGAGCAGGCGTCGCGCTACGTCTCGCTCGCCTACACGCTCGGGCCGCCGCCCGCGTTCGACGCGCCGGCGCGCTCGGAAGACCTGCCCGGCGGGGTGCTCGAAGTGCTCGACTTCGTGCCGCTGCTCCGCGAGTTTTACCGCGCGTCGGGGCTCGACGCGCGGCTCGCCGACTACGTCGCGATGCACCGCGCGGCGGGCGACAAGCTGCGCGCGCCGACCCTTGAGATGGCGCGCGGCGTCCTCGCCTACCTCAACACGCGCCCCGAGACGATCATCAACGAGCGCGTCACCGTCCCCGCGCCCGCCGCCGGCGACAAGAAGAAGGAGGAGAAGAGGGTTTCGGTCGTGCGCGAGCGCGAGCGCCACTTCCGCGTCGTGCCCGACCTTCTGGGCGCGCCCGGTGCGATCAACTTCCGCGCCGTCGGCGACGACTACTACGCCATCGTCCCCGCGGACACAGACCCGCGGCTCTCCGAGATGCGCCGCGCCTACGTGCAGTTCATCGTCGACCCGCTGGTCGCGCGCTTCAGCCGCGAGGTCGGCGCGCGCCGCGCGGAGATAAAACAGATTCTCGACGCGGAGACGGCGCGCAAGGGCAGGAACTTCGGCCCGGACGTTTTCCTCGCCGTCGCGCGCTCGCTCGTGGCGGCTACGGACGCGCGGATGGACGAGACGTTGCGCCTGCGCGTGCTGCAACTTGAGACGAGCCGGCGGCTGCAGGCCGCGGGCGCAGATCAGGCTGCAAAGGACGCCGCGCTGAAGGAGTCGAGGGAGCGGCAGGCGTCGATTGCAGACGCCTCGGCCGCCGAACTGGCCGAGGCTTACGAGCGCGGCGCGGTGCTCTCGTTCCACTTCGCGGAGCAGTTGCGCGGCGTCGAGGGCGGCGGCTTCGACGTGGCTAACTTCATCCCCGACATGGTCGCGGCCTTCGACCCGGCGCGTGAGCTGCGCCGGCCGTCGGAGTACGGCGAGGCGGTCGCGCGCGCGCGCGAGTCGCGCCGCCGCGCCGCGGAGGCGCGCTCAAAAGAGGTGGCCGAGGCCCCGCCCGTGGACGCGCGGCGCTCGGCGCTTTTGAAGAGTCTGGGTGACGTGAACGAGTTGCTGCGCGTGCGCAACTACGAGGAGGCCGAGTCGCGCCTCACTGCGCTCAAGGGCGAGTACCGCGAAGAGCCGCTCGTCTACTTCACGCTCGGGCAGGCGGCCTCGCTTTCGGCTCAGGAGGCGCTCGACGAGGAGCTACAGGCCGCGCGCCTCAACGCCGCGCTCGGGCACTTCCGGCAGGCGCTTCTGTTCGCGACGCCCGACACCGACCGCACGGTTGTCCTGCGCGCGCATCTGTCGAGCGGACGCATCCTCGCGCACCTCGAACGGCGCGAAGAGGCGCTGCGCGAGTTCGACGCCGTCATCGCCGCCAGCCAGCCCTCCGAACGCTTCCACCAGGAGGCGCTCGCCGAGAAGAAGAAGCTCGCCGGGCCGCAATAGGGAAGGCAAAAAGGCAAAAGGCAAAGTGAAAGACGGGAGTGCCGCTGTTCGGCCAGCCGTCTTTACCTTTGCCTTTTGCCTTTTGCCTTACTTAACGACGGTGATGTCGCGCGAGGTCGCGTTGTAGCCGCCGTTGTCGAAGACGTTCCCGCTCTTGTCGACGAGTTCGAGCTTGACGGTGTGGTTGCCGGCCGTCCAGCCCGTGAGCCAGATGGGCTCCCACTTGTCGATGTACTTGGCCTCGCCGCCGTCCACGGAGTAGCGGACGCGGTACTCGCCGCCGTCGCCCTGCAGCTTCGCGTTCGAGAGCCAGAAGTCGATCATGATGGAGTCGGCGTCCGCGCCCTTGTACTCGCCCTTCGGGCGGCTGTAGGTCAGAAGCGGCTTCGCCCTGTCCACCGCGCCCGCCGTCGAGGGCTTCATGTCCTTGCCCTCGCCCGCGGCCGGAGACGCCGCCGGCGAAGCGCCCGCCGCGGGCGTGGCCCCCGTCTTCGCGGCGACGTTGGCGTTCGAGGCGTTAGAGTTGGGGGCGTTGGCGTTGTCGGCCATCTTCTGGCCGCCCGCCGTCGTCGTCGGGCGAGAGGCGTCGCCGCCGCCCTTCACCGTGAACGTGACCATCTGGAACGAGCCGTCATTCTTGTAGCTCTCGTGCCACGGGCGCGAGGCGAAGACGCGCAGTGTGTGCTGACCCTCGGAGACGTTGCGCAGCTCGAACGGCTGCCCCAACTCGTAGTAAGCCTCGTAGGGCTGGTTGTCGAGGATGATGTGGATGTGGTTGCCCATCCCCGTCGCCGGGTCTTTGTGCGGCTCGTAGCCCTTGAGGTCGCCCGAGAGGTCGAGCCTCACCTTGACGGTCGAGCCGTTGACGGTCGCGCCCTCGCGCGGCTCGACGAACTTGAGCGCGGGCGCGGCCGCGTCCTGCTGGCCGCGCTGCGCCATCTGGTCTTTTATCTTCTGCGGGCGCTCGGCCGTCGAGAGCGCCTGCTGCGCGGCCGGCGTCGGCGAGACGGCCGCGCCCGCGTTGGCGTTCGCCCCCGTGTTCGCGTTCATGTCGGAAGAGCAGCCCGCGAGCCCCGCGGCCGCAAAGCCGGCGAGCGCGCAGGCGACGAGCACGAGTCGAGAAAGTTTCATCGGTGCCTCCGGTCGAGAAGTTAGAAACCGCGCGCGTCTATTCGCTCCGGGTCGCGGCCGCCGCGGCCGGGCGCGAGCCGACGCCCTGTTGCAGGCGCTGCTCGCAGGACGCCCAGTCGATGTTGGAGAAGAACGCCTCGATGTACTTCGGCCGCTCGGCCGGCTTGTAGTCGAGGAGGAAGGCGTGCTCCCACACGTCCATCACGAGCACGGGGACGAAGCCCGAGACGTTGCCCACCTCGTGCAGCGTGATCCAGTGGTTCGAGAGCCGGTTGTGGACGGGGTCTTGGTAGCAGACCGCCCAGCCGACGCCGCGCATCTTCCCGACCGAGACGAAGTCGGCCTTCCAGATGTCGTAGGAGCCGAACGACTCCTCGGCCAGCTTGTAGAAGTTCGAGTTATTCTCGGGGTCGGTCGTCGTCGAGCCCTTCTTCATGTTGCCGAAGTACCACTCGTGCAAGACCATGCCGTTGTACTCGAAGCCCATGCGGCGGGTCAGCTCGGAGTAGGCGGGCATCTCCTCCTGATCTACTTTCCCGTCCTTAAGGAATTCGGATATCTTCGTCGTCAGCGTGTTGGTGTTGGTAACGTAGCCCTCGTAGAGCTTGAAGTGCATCTCAAGCGTCTGGTCGGAAATCCCGTTCAGCCCCGAGAGGTCGAACTGCTTCGCCTTGTACTCCTTGATCTCTCCCATCACTCTCTCCTTAGTTATCAATGCAGGACTCTCGCGCCGGCGCGCGCGGACTTCGGCCCACGTCGGGCCTTTCGATTCCGTCTCGGTCGCTCGGCTGAGTCTTTAGCTGGATTATAAACTCAAATCGGGGGAAGGGGAAAAGGGTCAGGGGGAAGGTTTCCCGAACCCTTCCCCCTGACCCCTTAACCTTTCCCCGGTTCGCCCGTTCGGCCTACTTGCCGAGGATGATGTAGTCGCCGTGCGAGGTGCCCATGAACCAGAGCATCGGGAGCGAGAGCCACGCGTTGGTGCGCGAGGCGAGGAAGGCGCGGCGCGCGAGCGCGGCGTCGGGCGGCGTGCCCTCGGCCGTGGCGGCGATGATGCGCTTCTGCGCCGGCCAGATGATGCCCCACACGTTCAGCAGCATAATGACGCCGAGCGCGCCGCCGATGCCGATGGAGAGCGTCTTGTTGCTCGCCCAGTGGTCGCGGCGGCCCGTCAACTGCGAGTCGAGGAACCAGATGAGCGCCACCGACATCGCGATGACGAGGCCGGCGGTCGCCGCCGCCAGAATCTTCCCGTCCTTGTTCAGGTTCGGCAGCAGCACGAAGTTATAGATGGCCCACGTCGCCGCCGCGATGAGGAGCCAGACGAGCAGGATGACCCACACGTTCGCGCCGCCGCCGTCGTTGTTGGTGAGAATCACGTCGGGGCGCAGGATGTACATCGCGTAGTAGCCGAGCCCCGCCAGCACGGTGACGACCGCGCCCCAGCGGAAGTACCAGAGCGCCTTCGGCATCAGGTTCGGGACGACGATCTTCTTGGTCGGCGCGTCGAGCGCCTTCATGAAGTTGACGTTGACGAGGTTGAAGAAGTAGAGCATCCCGATCCAGGTGATGCCCGCGACGAAGTGCGCCCAGCGCATGAGGATGCGGACGAGCTCCGACGGTTCGGGCGCGTGGAAGATGTCCTGGAACATCGCGAGGCTCACGGGAAGATGCAGGCTTAAGTCGAACATCTCACTCCTCCGGTTTTTTCTCTGGGTGCTTTTCGGATTGCGGGCGCGAGATTAGCACAAAAAGGCCCCGCGCGGCGCAAGATTCTTAAATCACTCGGGCACGCGGCTCTGCTCGGGCACGGGGGCGGACGCCTCCGGGTTGAGCGTGAGCTGCCGGTAGGCTTCGCGCAGGCGGAGCGCCGCGCTGCCGACGGGGACGGTGTAACGCCGGAAGTCGAACGCGGTGACGAGCGCGACGCCGAGCACGGCCGAGGTGAGAAAGACCTCTTCGGCGTCGGCCATGTCGTGGAGCGTGTGCGCGCCCTCCGAGAGCGGGACGGCCAGCTCCGAGGCCAGCTCGATGACGCGCGCGCGGGTGGTGCCGGCCACCGCGCCCGTGGCGAGCGCGGGCGTGTAGACCGTCCCGTGCTTGACCCAGAAGAGGTTGGCCGTCGTCGCGCAGGCGACCTCGCCGCGCTCGTTGCACACGACCGCCTCGTCGAAGTCGCGCGCGCGCGCCTCCTCCCACGCCAGAACCTGTTCGAGCCGGTTGACGGTCTTGACGCCGACGAGCGGCGAGCAGGTGTTGACGCGGTAGGGCGAGACGGTGAGCGCCAGCGTCTCGGGCGGGGCCCAGGCGTCGGCCGTCATCATCAGGAGGTCGGAGGCGCGCTCCTCCTCCTCCTGACTGATTTTCCAGCGGCCGCGCACGGCGCGCGCCAGCAGGTGGACGCGCGCACGCCCCTCGACGACGCCGTTGGCTTCGACCAGATGCGTGAGCAGCAGCGCCGCCTCGTTGTCGCCGAAGTCGCACTCGACGCCGGCCCGCTCGGCGTGCGCGAGCAGACGCGTCCAGTGCGCGTCCCAGAGGAAGGGGCGGCCGGAGTGTACGGCGACGGTCGTGAAGACGCCGCGGCCGTAGAGCGCGGCGGCCGTGACGGCGCGGAGCCGCGCCCGCCGCGTCTCGACGAGCTTACGATTGAGGACGACGTGCTGGTGCATCTCGGGAGTGATGCCAGTTAAGCGCCGAACGAGGGCGGCGGCGCGGGCCGAGGCAGCATACACGAAGGCCGCGAGCTTTGGCCAACTTTTTACCGCGCGCCGCGTGTTGTATCCTCGCCGCTCGAACGTATGACGCGAAACCAAAACCCGCCCGTGAAAAACAAGAAGCCGCCGCTGCGCGTCCGCGTCGCGGTCGTCCTGCTGAGCGTCGTCTTCGCGCTGCTCGTCTTCGAGGTCTTCCTGCGCGCGACCGGCTACTCTTACCAGACCTTCTACCGCCCGGACGACGCGCTCGGCTACACGCTCGAACCCGGGGCGGAAGGGTGGCACAAGAAGGAGGGGCGCTCCTACGTCCGCGTCAACTCGGACGGGCTGCGCGACCGCGAGTACGCGAAGCCTAAACCGCCGAACACGTTCCGCGTCGCCGTGGTCGGCGACTCTTACGCGGAGGCTTTGCAGGTGGCGGAGGAGGACGGCTTCACGTCCGTGCTTGAGCGGCGGCTGCCCTCGTGCCCGGCGCTCGCGGGGCGCGCGGTCGAGGTCGTCAACTTCGGCGTCTCGGGCTACAGCACGGCGCAGGAGCTTCTGACGCTCCGCCGGAAGGTCTGGGCCTACGAGCCCGACTTGGTGCTGCTGATGGTCACGACCAACAACGACGTGACCGACAACGTCCGCGCCTTCAAGGAGGCCGACGACATCCCCTACATGCTGCTGCGCGGCGACGAGCTTGTGCCCGACGACTCGTTCCGCGACAGCGCCAAGTTCCGCTTCCGCACCTCCGTGCTCGCGCGCGCGGGGCGCTGGCTCTACTCGAACCTGCGCTTCGTCCACGCCGTCCAGCAGGCGCGGCACACGTTCAAGGCGCGGCTCGCGCAGTGGCGCGACCGGCGGCTCGCGGAGGCCGAGCGCGAGCGTCGTGAGGCGGCGGCGCGCGCGACACATCATCTGGCGGCGCCTCTCGCCGCGAGCGCGCAAGGGGAGCAGCAGGCCATCGCGCGCTCAGACCTCGCCAACATGGTCTACGTCGAGCCGCAGGACGAAGGGTGGCGCGAGGCTTGGCGTCTGATGGAGCGGCTGCTGGTCGAGATGCGTCGAGAGGTCGAGGCGCGCGGGGCACGGTTCGTCGTCGTCACGGGGAGCAATCCCATACAGGTCTACCCAGACCCTGCGGCGCGCGCGGCCTTCCTCGCGCGACTCGGGCCGGGCGCAGACCTGCTCTACCCCGACCGGCGCTTCGCCGAGTTCGGCCGCCGCGAGGGGCTGACCCTCTTCACCCTCGCCCCCGAGCTACAGGCGTACGCCGACCGCGAGAAGGTCTTCCTGCACGGCTGGCCGGGCGACCTCGGCAACGGACACTGGAACGAGCAGGGGCACCGGCTCGCCGGCGAGCTTCTCACACAAAAGCTGTGCGACTATTTAACTCAAGGGGGCGGCGCGAACGCGCAGGGAGGCACAACGCGATGAGACTTCGGAAACTTTCGACGGCGGCATTCTCGTCTTCAATCTTCGCCGCGCTCGTCGTCTGTCTCGCGGCCGGCGCGTCGGCGAGACAGACGCCCCCGGCGGCCGTCTACAGGCTCGACGCGGCGCGGAGCAAGTTCGCCGTGCGCGCGTTCGCGGGCGGCGCGCTCTGGTTCAAGGGGCACGACCATCTCGTCGCCGCGCGCGACTTCACGGGCGAGGCGCGACTGACGCCCGGGGCCGTCAGCCCCGCCTCGCTCACGCTCACCGTGCGCGCCGCCTCGCTCGCCGAGACGCGCGACGCCTTCGACGAGCAGCAGAAAAAGATCATCGACGGCGAACTGCGCGACATCGTGCTCGAACCCGACAAGTACCCGGAGATAACCTTCCGCAGCACCGACGTGACGGTCGAGCCGGCGGGCGGCGACCTCTTCAGACTCAAGCTCGGCGGCGACCTCACGCTGCGCGGCGTGACGCGTCACGTCGTCATTCCCGTCGAGGTCACTCTGCGCGGCGACGAGATGCGCGCCCGCGGCGAGTTCGACCTCAAGCGGAGCGACTTCAAAGTCCCCGCCACCTCCGCCTTTCACGGCACAGTCCGCGTCCGCAACCGCCTGCAAGTATCTTTCGATATCGTCGCCCGCCGGAGTTGAAGGGCGAAGGGGGAAAGGGGAAGGGGTAAGGGATGACGAAAGTCTCTCCCTTACCCCTT
>JBEVKV010000471.1:0-20097 GCA_040509515.1 Pyrinomonadaceae bacterium
TTGCTGCGATTCAACGTAAAAATATAACTGGCCTCAAATCGGTTACACTTAGCAATCCCACGGTTGCACTCAACATAGAGTGATTGAAACAGCCCATAAACGATTACAAGCATCGCAACCGCTAAAATCGGCACAACCGCGCCTCTTCTCTCTTTGATCCATTTATTTTCCATACTATTCTCCATTTGTGATTGAGCAGCAGAAGCACCTAACGCTAAGTAGACGTACCACAAGCCGCCGGTGAAGACGCCCATTCGGGCGCATTTGTTTTTAGTCCTGCCGAATGGGCGTCTATCAAGCGGCGCGACCCTTAGAACGACCCGGTGGCCGTTGCTGATTACGGCTGTCCTTCCGGTAGACCCGCCGCCCGCAGCCGCCGCTTGGCCGCGATGACCCCTTCCTGCAGTTCATTCAGTTCCACCGGCGGGGGCGGGACGGCGGCGGCCTGCCTCCTCAACCTCGACTTGAACTGGCTACTCCTCCACTGCGAGATGATTTCGACGGCGTGCTGGTAGGCCGAGACGGGCGGGGCCTGTCGCGCCGCGGCCTGCGTCAGCAGCGAACCGAGGTGGTCGGCGTTGCTGACGCGCGCCCCCATGTCCGGAATCATTCCGTCCGCGCGTTTGCAGAAACGGAGCAGGATCGTCTTGATGAGCGAGGTGTGGTCAAAGACGGTGCTCGACACTTTACCCCGCTCGACCCAGGGCGAGACGACGATGGCCGGGACACGCACGCCGTAGGTGCGGAAGTTCGGGTTGTCGTCCGCCGCCGCCTGCGTCGGTACGTGGTCGTAGAAGCCGCCGTGCTCGTCGTAAACGATGACGAGCATGGTCTTCTCCCACCGAGGCCCGTTGACCACCGCGTTGTAGAGTTTGAGGACGAGTTCCTGCCCCGCCAGCACGTCCGAAGGCGGGTGGTCATCGTTAGACCCGGACGGGCCGATGAAGCCCACGTCCACGTAGTTGGGGTCGATCCAGGAGACGGCGGGCAGGTTGCCCGAGGCGGCGTCGTCGAGGAAGCTCTGACGAGAGAACAGCGTCCGCCGGTCGAAGTAAGCGAAGTGGCTGAAACTGCCGACGCGGTACTTGTCGTCCGTGACACGCAGGGTCGCGATGTCGTGGCAGTACCAACGCCAGGAGACTTTCTGCGCGTCCAGATGGCGCACGAACGAGGGGAGGCTATAAAGCGGAATTTTCTTGTTGACCTTCTTTCCGTCGGCGCGGCCCGTGACCGCGTAGAGACGGTTCGGCCAGGTGGCGCCGTCCACCGAACAGAACCAGCGGTCGCAGACGACGAACTCGCGCGCGAGGTGGTCGTAGACGGGGAGGTCGGCCCCGTTGAAATAGCCCATGACGAGACCCGGGTCGGGGTCGTCCGGATGCGTTCGGACGTAGTTACTGACGAACCCGCCGTTGCCGCCGGAGAGTTGCTCCGCCACACACTCGCCGTCGTGACAAGGGTCTTGCCCCTCTTCGAGCGCGGTCTCGTCCAGATGATGTATCGGATAGGTCTTCCCCGCGTGCGTGTTATGCAGTCCGGCGGTGAGGCCGTCCACGTCGTCGCGCCCGCCTTCGAGCTTGAGGTAGCCGAGCATGTGGTCGAACGAGCGGTTCTCCATCACCAGCACGACGATGTGTTCGATCTTATTAAGGTTCTCCTGCGCGGAATCTGTCCCGGCCGGCACAAACCTGGTCGGCACGGCGAGAGCCCGCCGGGCCGGCTTCGCGGCCTTCTTCGCGCCGCCCTTTTTGGTGGCACTCGCTTTAACTGTCGCCCGCGTCGCGGCTTTAACGGGGGTGCTCCGCTTTTTTCTTTTGCCGCCCGCTTTGCCGCCTTTAGATTTTGTCGCCACTGGTTAATCCTCCTGAAAGAATGAAGAGAGTGTCGTCATCACTGCCCAATAAATGGGCAGCTCGGTGAAACGCCCGCGCCGGCAGTCCCTCGGTGAAGACCGGAGTTACGCCCCCGCTAGGTTTTTCTGTTAGAGAGGACTACAATTTTTTTCCACGAGTTAACACGACGGAGCGCGGCGGCTTCGCACATTTTGTGGAGCCGGCGTGAAAGACTTATCCGTTGTGCGGGCGATGTAATTCGTCTGAACGTGCCGAGGGCAGCGTGATTGAAAGAGGGGGTGGCTGCGATGTTTATGGTTCTCATGTTTGATTTGTGGGACACCCTCGTTGAAGGCGATGCCGTTATCCCGCACGTTCGAGAGGCTCTGGACGTGCTCTCCAAGTTTGAGAACGAGGCGGGCGATAAACTCGCGCTGTACCTCGTCGCGGCCGGCGACATTCCCGCGCCCGCCCCTCCCACGCGCAAGCCCGACCTCATCCCCCGCGACTTTATCAAGTTCCTCGACGACCTCGATTTGAAGCGATTCTTTGAACCCGTCGAGCGCCGGGTGCTGCTCCTGACCGAAACGGGAAGCCCCGCAGCGCAGCGGCGGACATTTGAACAGGGCGTCCGGCAACTCGGACTGCCCGCCGGTCTTGACCAATGCTTATTCGTCTCCGGCAACGCGCAGCATCTAGCCGCCTGCCGGAAGATGGGCGTGCGGGTCTTGCGCTTCGACCCGGCCGATTCCGGCGATGCGGACTTCGGCGATTGGACGGAAGCCCCGCTGCTCGTCACGCCCATCGTCGCCCCCGGCAGTTCCTTTAACAGAAAGCTGGCCCTGCAATTTTATCTCGCGGCGGCCTGCCAACTGGAGCTCGTTTCAATCAATTACGCGAAGACATCGGACACGATTGAAGGCCGCGTCAAAAAGTCGTTCCCCGTCACGATTCAGACCCGCGACGGGGGCACCGAAACCATCCAGACTCCGTTGCCCGTGAAAGTCGTGGTCAAACTCAATAAAAAAGGGACGGTCAGGTCGGTCAAGACCGAAGAGCCGGCCGAGGAAGAGTTGGCCGAGTCGGCGCATTTCATCAAGACGCTCGACGACAACCGGCAGCTCGCGCGCGGGCGCGGCAAGCTGACGCGCAACCAGACGCACACGTTGGAGACGGACGAGAAGGGTCAGAAACGTCTGAAGCACAAACGCTCTACGGCCGTCTGAGCAACCCCCTCCTCGCCCGCCCCTGTTCCTACTAGCAGACGAACCTGATTCGTTCGAGCACTTTTTTGCCGCCGCGCTCGCGGATGACGTGCGTCGGCAGCCGACGACGGGGCGGCGTTTTGGCCGCGCCGCGCCGCGCACCCGCCGACCTGATTCCGCGGGCCGCGGGCGTCGCGCCGTCGTCGCCGTCGAAGGCGATGGAATCTTTTTCGAGCAGCGTCTGGACGAAGGTGTGAACCTCGTCCGTGGTGACGCTCTCCTGCGGCATCGCGCTGAGCAGCGCGGCGCGCTTGCCCGAAGAACCGATGAGCATCGGCTCGGCCACGATAACTACCACATCTTTCAAATCCCGGCTCAAATCCGCCAGCGGCACGCTCCGGTAGTTGGTCGCTTCGGCGACCCGCTCGCCGCCGATGGAGCGCGTGCTGACGGACATCCTCGAACGCGGGGCCGCGCCGATGCGGCGCTTGAGGTCGTCGCGCGTGGTGGCGGTCAAAATCCCCCCGCGTTTCTCCCCGCCCAACTTCGGGGCCGCGCCCGCCAGACTTGAGCGCGGGGCGAGCATGGCCGCACTTCCCAGAGCGATCCCGTGGCCGGTGAAGGCGGCGCGCAGGGCGTCGCGGTTTGCGCCCGCGTTCGTCGTCTGGTCGGCGAGAACCATCGCGCGGCCGACCGACTGGAAGAAGCGAACGGTTTCGGGAGCCTGACTCGCGCCCGCGACGAGAAGCTTGCCCGCCACCTGCGCGGCCTTCCAGAGACTCGCCGGGGTCTTGGAGGGAGAGGCGCGGAAGATGTTGCAGATCGTGTCGTAGAAGCATCCGCTGAAGAGCCGCGCGAAGCTGTGGACTTCGGAAGTGAGCACCGCGGGCTTGCCGGAGGTCGGCAGCGTCGTCGGCAACTGCCACTGGAACTTGTTGAGGGCGCGGCGCGGGGCCGAGCCGTCGGAACTCACTCCGAATTCGCGCTTGATGCCGTCGGCGAGGTCTTCCATGACGGTCTCGACGAAATTGTTAGCACTTAAATCCGGCGTCGCCTTCAGCAGTTCTTCGCGCGTCTGCTTGTCGGAGAGGGCGGTCAGAATCGCCATGCAGTCGCCGAGCGCTTCGTGAAAGGCGTTGGTTTCGGGAAAGCTCGTGTTCCAGAGGTCTGGCCGGATAACGTCGAGTAAGGCGTGCCCGACTTCGTGCGCCACCACGTCGGTGCTCGCGCCGCTGAAGGTGGTCTTGGTGCCGGTGGTGAATTCGTAGAACTCAAGGCCGGTCTGCGAGTAGCCCGCGTTGAGCTCGACCCCGGCGTTTTGAAGCAGCGGCAGTTTCTTCGGCGACAAAGGCCCCCACGCCGCCAGCTTGCCGTTAATCCCTTCCCAGACCTCGACCGTCAACAAAGCCGCCTCGCGGCATTGCCAGTAGAGAAAATCCGGCGTGCCCACGTTGTAGACGCCTTCCGGGAACTGCCCCGTGTAGGAGAAGTCTGCGCTCCCGGCGGGGCGGTCTGCGCGCGGTTTGACGTTGCGCGGCGGCGGGCCTTTTTTTGCGAGCGGGTCGTTCGGAACAAATTTGATGGGCATAGTCTCCTTTCGATTAGGCGCGGGCGAGCCACAAAAGCCGCGTGGGGCGACGCCGCCAAAATCAGTTGGAACTCAAGAACCGACGGTCTCTTTCGGCCCGCCCGGCGGCCGGTCGTTAGCGGCGGGGGATCGGGGTAATCAGGCTATTGCGCGCCTGCGTCACGTCAATCATCCCCTCGAAGGCGAACTGTTCCTGTTGATTTTCGTTGATGAGCTTCGCGATGCCTTCGGCGACCGAATCCCTGTAGCTTTGGTGCTGCGTCAGCCCGACGGTCTCCAGCGGATAAAGCCTGTCGTTGTTGACCTCCTGCATGATCTCTTCGTAGGCATTTTTGCTGTGATACCAGGGCCAGCGCTGGACGGTCGAAACGTCGGACTGCTCCTCGCCGGTCGGCGTCACGGGGGTCTGGAATTTCACGGCGATTTTTTTGAAGTCGTCCTGATAGCGGCTGCTGCGCCAGAACCCCGGCAGGGCGTGATTCTTTAGCAGGAAAATCACCGGGTAGATGTCCACGTATTCGAGGCAGGCAGCGAAGAGCAGCGCGAGGTCGATGCAGGTGCCGCGCCGCCCGCCGACGATCTCGGTCGGGGTGCGCAGCCGTTGCGCCGTCAGGTGATAGGTCGGGGGCGGGTTGATATAGCTGAGACTCATGTTGTAGACGAGCGCGGCCCACAGGGCTTTCACCTGCTGGTCGACGCACTCGACGGGGTTGTCGGCTGTCGGGTCAAGGCCGATACATTGATAACCGTCGAACCCGGCGCGGCTGTCGTCGCGCAACGCCATCACGTAGTTCTGTGCGTTTTCGACGATCTTGCCGACGGCCGGGTCGCGCGGCAGAATGAACGACGGCAGCCAGACGCGCTCGGTGTCGTTGCCGCGCCATTCGTCGAGCGGCGGGAGCGTGACGCGGTAGGTCTGACGGTGAAGCAGGTGCTTCTGCCACGTCACTTCGACGAAGAGGCTGGTGTGGATGTTCTCGTTGTTCAGAAGCTCAATCGAATAGAGGAGGGGGACGCGGATGTGCCTGTTGAGGTCTAAACGGCTCTCGACCATGTCGACCGAACTGGTGAAGGTCGAACTCTCACCGCCGAGGAACAGCACCACGTTGACGCAGATGTCTTTAACGCGCCCGGCCATCTCCTTGCGCAGGATGAATTTTTCAAAGACGTCGCAGTCGTTGTGCAGCATCGAGTAGTTCAGGTTCGGGCAGGTCTTCAAGTCCACGCTCAGGAGGTTGCGAATGTCTCCCTCCGGCACGTCGTCGAGCGTGATGACTTTCTCCCGCTCCTTGAGCAGGCTGGTTTTGACATCCCGACTGTCCTGCGACTGGGGCTTGACCAGCGACTTGTCGCTCCACAACACGATGCCCGTGCCGGTCAACCTCCGCGGCTGATTCCTGAGGACGTTGCAGGCGAACTTGAACGCTTCCAGTATGTCCCACTTGAAGCGTCGCCACGCCTCGTAGAAGTTCGACAGGAAAAGCTCCGTCAGCGCGTCGTCGAACTCATCCTGAAAACCGATGGCCGCGCCCGCGCCTTCGGCGACGATGAGCGGACAGACGCGCGCCGCGGTGTAATACAGGTTGCACGTAACCAGCGCGGGTTTTTGCGGCGCGGCATTGAGTATCAGCGCCAGGTCTGTAAACTTGACCGGGTCTAAGCCCTCGCTGTCGGCCTTGAGCAGGTAGCCGTCGTGAACTGCGCCGTCCTGAATGATGTTGAGGGCGAACGATTGGTTGTTGTCGCAGCCCGCGAGGTGAATAACGTCGGGGGCATAAGCCGAGATACGCCGGCTCAATTGCTGGCGCGTCTCGTCAACGCTCAACTCGGGCTTCGTCAACTCAAGCCCTGCCTTGACCAGATCGCGCTCGGAGTCGAAGGTGTACAGCTTACGCAGCCCTCCCGGCGCGCTCTCGACGATCAAGACCCGCTCTATTTTTTTGCGGCGCTTCGGCGGCTGAGTGCCCTGCCGTTCAAGATGCCGAATGACGGTCAGCGGCTTTTCCCCGCGCAGTTCGTCGGTCGCCGCGCTCAGCATGTACTCCCACGGAAAGATGCGCGCCTCCCAACCCTCCGTCTCGGCGGTGTAGGGGATGCCCACCTCGACCACCTCGAATTCGGCGATGCGTTTGAGGTGTTCTTTCGTGATGCCGATTGCCTCAAGTTGATTCTGAGTGCGCAACGCCTGTTCTTTGCGCGCCTCTTCGGAAGTATTCCAACGCCGGCGATTGCGTAGCACGTACGTCCACTGCATCGCCGCGCGCTTCAACGCCTGCCCGCTCGTAAACGTCACGATGGGGCCGCTCTGCGTGCGCAGTTGAATCTGCACCGCCGGCTCGGAGGCGGGCGGCTTCGGCGGCGGAGCCGGACGTTCCGGCCGGACGACCGGAGCGCGCCGCGGTTTCGCCGCGCCCTTGCGCGCGACTAAGTCCGTCTGCTTCTTTGCCCCGGCGCGCCTCTCCGCGGTTGTCTTCGAGGTCGAGGTTTTGGCGGCGGCGCTTCCGGGTTTTGATTTTCTCGTTGCCATGTCGTGTTCCGCATTGAGAGTCACCCATTTTTCCGGGTGTCGTGTTGAGGATAAGAGGAGACCTCCGCCCGTTGGGACGGCGCGGCGTCTTACGCGGCCTCGCCCAGTTCGTCGGCGACGAAGCCCGTGACCGCGCGCAGTATTTCGAGCGAGTAGTCAAAATTGATGCGTGCGGGCACGTCCCTCGCCGAGTGAACAGCGTCGTTGGTGTTGTCCGCGCCCTCAATCGCGAGCACGGCCGGCAGCCCGGCCCGGATGAAGGGGACGTGGTCGCTGTTGGCCGCTTTGAGCGAGGTCTCGACCGCGAGCTGCGTGAAGGCGGCCGCGGCCGCGGCGACTTTTTCGATCACGGCGCGCGAGACCGGCGCGCCTTCGACGAGGAAGCTGCGCCGCTGCGTGTTGAGCGTCCCGATCATGTCCATGTTGACGACGGCGCTGATGCGGGCTCTCTCCGCGGGCGTCAGGCCGGCGACGTGGCGTGTGCTGCCGAACAGCCCCTGCTCTTCGCCGCCGAAGAGGACGAACCGCAGGTCGTGCTCGTTCCTGAAGCCGCTCAAAGCGCGCGCGATTTCCAGCAGCCCCGCGCTGCCGCTGGCGTTGTCGTCGGCCCCGGGCGCGGGCGCGGCCGGGCCGTCTTCCAGATTGATGGAGTCGAGGTGCGCCGTGACCAGCACCAGACGGCGCGCGCCGCCGCCCGCGCCGGCCTTGTCGGCGATGACGTTGCGGCTGTTCCCTCCCCCGTCGAGCGGCACGGTCTGCGTGCGCGTCTGAAAATTCATCCGGTTCAACTGTTGGCGCGCCCAAGTCGCCGCCCTTGAGAAGTCCGTGCTCGTCGAGTGGCGCGTTCTGAAGGAGACGAGTTTGGTGAGGGCAGCTTCGAGGCTGGCGCGTTCCAGCCGGTTGACGGCGTCCCGAACGAACGACGCGGGCGCGCGCCGCGGGGCCGCCGCCGCCGCCCGCGACTCGAAGGCGACCTCGTTGCCCGCGAGCGGCAGCACGGTGAAGCAGGTCGGGTGGCTTGAGGCCAGCTTCTGCGCGCGCGGCGGGTTCAGCTTGACGAGCAGGTAACGGCCGCGGTCGTGGACGACCGGCACGTCCGGGTTGTGCTGCTGAAACAGCCGCCCGTTCTGCACGACCACGTACAACTCGTCGGGCGTCGCGTCCACACGGCGTTCGAGTTCGGGGGCGGCGCGGCCCGGCGCGCGCGTCGCCGGGGTCTCCGCGTCGTCCGACAGGAGCAGCGTCTCTTCGCCGAAGCGCGCCCACGCGCCCGCGCCCGGCGGCTCGTCGCCCCCCGCGCGCGCGGCCGTCTGCGTTCTGTAAATTTGTAACCGCATGGTGCCACTTCCTCGGACGGGCCGCGTCGCCGGCTCAGCCCGCGCCCTGTAGAAAAGTTCGGACGAGGGGGACGAGATCGACGAGGCGCGTGACCTCGCCGGTCGTCCCTTCCACAGAGCCTACGGCGTGAAACTCTCGATGACGCCCGCCAGCGTGCGAGAGTTCGAGGGCGGGCCGGCAGCGCCGCGCCCCATGCCGCGCTTGGCGAAGCCGGCGCGCGCCTCCGACACGTCGCCCGGGGCCATCGCCGAGACGGCCGAGACGACGCCGTCGCGCGCCTCAATGAAGGTCGGTTGCGGCGGCGTGAGCTTGAGCCCGCCGATGACGTAGGCGAGCATGCGCCGCTCGGCCTCGGCGTGGCCGTGCTTGGCGACGAGGCTGACGAAAATCTCCCAGAGCGCCGCGCACCAGACCTCGCCGGCGTTGTGAAACTCCGCGTTGTCCGGACTGGGGTGGATGGAGTTGATGGGTATGCCCGTCGGCAGGACGACGTTGCTGCTGATGTGCTTGAAGGTGAGCGGGTTTTTCGTCATGTCGGCGGAGTAGGGGTAACGCCGGATCGAGAAGTAGTAGTTCTCCTTGAAGTTTCTACTGATGTCCGTCCACCCGCCGGCGGCGAAGATGCCCCGGGCGAAGTTGTCCGTCGGCTGCGAGGTCATGCAGACGGCGAAGAAATCACCCCAGCCTTCGTTCAACGCCCGCCCCTGCGGGTTCTCCAGCCCGCTGCCGTTGCCGACGAGGCGCTCGGCGATGTAGTGGCCCATCTCGTGGAAGGTTATGAGGGCCTCGTGGTTGCTGGTGCGGCTCGGCAGCGGCACCGTCTCGGGGCCGCGGAACTCGAACATCTGCATCCGCGGGCTGGCCCCGTCGGCGGGCGTATCCATGTTGGCGTTGTCCGTTTCTTCGCCGTCGTTGCCCTCGGCGATGATCGGGTCGCCGCCGACGCCGCCGCGGCCGAAGTTGGTCTTCTGCGCGTTGCCCGAAGCCTCGTCGAAGCCGGCCTCGTACCAGCGGTCGTGCAGCCAGTTGACGTGGAAGAACATGCCGACGAGGCTGTTCTGGAGGTTCTTCGGGTCGCGGGCCGGCTTGGTGTGGTCGTATGCCTGATTGAAGGTGCGGGGCGAGGTGACCTTGCCGAACACGTTCCGGCCGCCGGGCCTGTTCGTGTTATCCAAGTCGGCGTAGGCGACGCAGTTGTTGCCGTCGGTCGTCGTGGCGTCGGCCGGCAGCCACGGGTCGCCGGGCAGCAGGCTCTCTATCTCGACGACCCTCTCCTTGACGGTCTTGGCCTGAAAGCCGTTGGGCTTACCCGTCGGGTGCGGGGTGCCGGGGGCCGGGCCGTCGTGCGGGCGGAAGAGGCTGTCGCCCGTGTTGTGAACGCGGTACTTGAAGGCCACGTCCGACCTCAGGTTTTTACGGTAGAGCACGTCGGGCGTGTCTATCGCGTCCATGACGTAGCTGAAGGGGGGAACGTTCTTGACCCACAGCTCCATGTAATAGCCGGGGACGAACTTGCCCGCGCCGAGGGGGAACATTACGTCTTTGAGGCGGACGGGCCGTTCAAACTGCGGGCGCTCATCGCCCTCGACCGCCTTGAACTCGTAGAAGCGGTAGGGGCCGCTCTCGGGCGGGGCCGGCACGTTGGCGAAGTCTTTGGCCTCGTAGATAAAGCCCGTGAGGTCGAAGGCCGCGCGCGCAATCGCCTCCTCTTCGGCGGTGAGCCCGGCCTCCGCCCTTCTCGTCGCGCCCCTCGCGCGGGTCGGCTCACTCCCCGCGCCCGGGAAGAACTGACCGGATACCGAGATGACCTCATTGTTCGTGTTGACGGCCGCGGTCACGCCCGAGTTGAAGACCTCCGTGCCTTCGACGCGCTGCACGAGGTTGACCGTCTTCAAGTTGCCGATGTTGAAATCCGACCCGCCCCCGGAACGCGGCTGCGCCCCCCTCCTACTTCCACGCGACTGCGGCGCGGCCGATCTCGGCTGGCTGACCGAGACCACCTCGATGGTGGCCGCGTCCTCGGGCGTGAGGTTCCAGAGGTCGCCGCGCTGCTCGATGAACTGCGTGACCGCGCCTTCGGGCGTAGAGGCGGCGGCGGCGGCCCCGCGCGTCGAGAGAGTCGCGGAGCGCCCCGTCCTCTTCGGCGTGACGGTGACGAGTTTCGGAAGCTGCGTCGCCTGATCGTAATGCACGCCGAGGCCCTCGACCTCTTTGTCGAGTTGACGGTGCCCCTCGGTCTCCGTCGGGGTCGTTGACGCCGGCATGGCCCCGCGCGCCTCGCGGAAACCGCGGTCGTAGAGCGCGTGAAAGTTTCCGGGAATCGCCGCCGCTCCGACGGCCCCCCTGCGCGGGCCGCCGCCGCCGGGCGCTGCGGCCGCCCCCCTCGCCGGCCCGCCGCGCCTGGCGGCCCCTTTCGTGCTCGGCTGTTTCGCAGACTGGCCCGACCTCTTCGTGCTTTTGGCGGTCGTCGCCTTCGCCGCACTCCGTTTCGCGGCCTTACCGCTCTTCTTCGACTTCGAGCCTTTTTTTGTAGCCACAGTTTTCACTCCCGAGAAGTTGAGACTTCCGTCACACATGCGGCGCAAACGCGCCGGGATACTGCGCCCCGCCGACGCGCACGCCAGCATCGAAGCGCCCGGTCGGCTGGCCGACCGGCAAACTGGGCGTGGCCGACTCGCCCTCCAAACTAAATGACAATTTCTGCTAAAACATTTCCTGAATCTCTAATAGGGTCGTAGTCGATTAGAGTTCGGAGCGCGGGGTGCATGAAGACACGGGTTTTTGAATCACCCTGGATAGGAAGTTGTGAGAACTCAACCCCCAACTGATCAGGGTCGAGAAGCGAGGAGCCGAGCGTCTTAATGCGCGGGCTGAGTCTAAGGCAATAGAAGTGTGGCTGACGGAGGCCGGCCTACTCCAGCAGGCCATGCATTAGAAACGGAGCGCAGACACATAAAAACAGCGGGAGATTATTTCCCCCATCAAATATTGTCAAGCTGTTTTTAAAGACGAGTGATAGAACTAACCATCAAACTCGCGGAAGTGGACGTACAGTTACCCGCTCGTGTTAGACGCGGCGCTCGTCTCGCCCGGCGCGACTATCCGGAACGCGGTGGCGTTCATCCCCCGGCGTGGAGCAGTCAGGAGATCGGGAACGGTCAGCGTACGCTACTTGGTAAGCACCTCGTGTATGAACTCAAGTGCGCGCGGGTCGCCGGTCTGCGAGAGACGGTGAATGGCCATGCGGCGCACTTCGGGATTCCGATGCGTGCGCGCGAGCTGGATGAGCAGCGGCACGGCTTCGCCCGCGGGGCGCTGGCCGATGGCTTGGACGACCTGCATCTGAACGTCCGTGTCGGCGTCGGAACTGTTGGCCATGTCGCGGAGCGCGGCGAGGCTGCGCTCGCCGGCCTTCTGCCCCAGCCAGTGAATCGCCTGTTGGCGCAGTTCGCTATTCTCCCCGCTGCGCGCCACCTCGAACAGCCGGTCGAGCGCGCGCGGACTGTCCATCTGCGAGTAGGCGTGCAGGATCGTCGATTTGACCTCGGATTGGCGCTCGGCCTGATAGAGCTTCGACAGTTCGTCGAGCGCCGCCTCGCCTCTCTGTCCGATCCAGTGAATCGCCTGCTGCCGCACCTGTGTGTCGTCCGCGCCGCGCGCTATCTCCGACAGCTTCGCCTGCGCGCGCGGGTCGTTCATCTGCGAAAGGGAGTGGAGAATCTTCTGCCGAATCTCGGTGCCGCGGTCGGCCGTGTAGATTGACATCAGCTCGTCGAGCGTCTCCGCACCGCGGCGTTGGCCGAGCCAATGGATGGCCTGCGTGCGCGACTCGATGTCGTCGCCCGCGCGCGCGATTTCGAGCAGCCGCGCGTGCGCGCGCGCATTGCTCATCTGCGAGAGGGCGTGGAGCACGCCCTGCCGCACCTCCCCGGCGCGGTCGGCGGCGTAAATCCTCATCAACTCGTCAACTATCTGCTCGGTGTCGAACTGGCCGAGGCGGTGAATGGCCTGCGCCTTCACGTCGTGGTCCCGGTCGGTGCGCGCCACCCTGAGCAGGAAGGCGGACGCGGCCGCCTCGTCCTCGTTGTGCGCGGCCGCGTGGACGAGCGCCGCGCGCACGTCGCCGGCGGCGACCGTCGCGTAGAGGCTCTGTATCGCGGCCAGCGCCGCTTCGTCGCGCGACATGCCGACGGCGTGCGCGGCCGCTTCGCGCAGCTCCTCGTCCTCGCGTTCGTTCCGGACGAGTTCGGACAGGAAGGCGTGCTCGCCGCCGTTGTGGCCGAGCCAGTAGGCGGAGGACTTGCGCACCTCCGCGCTCTTCGACTGGCGGACGAAGTTCTTGAGCATCTCGCTCACGCGCCGGTCGTCGTGGACGGCGAGCGCGACGGTCGCCGTCTCGACCACTTTTTCGGGGCGCGCCGATTGGATGAGGCCGAGCAGGTAGTTCAGGCTCTCCTCGTTGCCGGCGCGGCCGAGCCAGTAGACGGGGTAGTTGCTGTACTCGCGTTTGCGTTCGAGGTTGTAAATCTCGGCGCGTGTGATGGCGCCCGTCTGCGGGTCGTGCAGGAGGAAGAGGCCGAGGTTGCGCGTCTCGATGGTGATGCCGTCAACCTTGCCCCTGAAGACGGTCGTCCCGCCGAAGCTGTTCATGCTGCCGTTGAACTGTTCGACGTCGGGGTCGATGGCTATCCCGGGCCGCACGTCGAAGGTGTAGGCCGCCCAGAAGGGCGCGGACTTCGCGGCGGCGCGCCCCTGCTTAACGGCCGCGTCCAACTTCGACTTCAGGTCAGCGCCGGCGACGGGGATGAAGTTCTGCCTCTGGGACGCGGTTCCGGACTGCGCACTGACGGTCTGGACGGAGGCGCTGCCGGCGACGCAGGCCAGATTGCTCAGCGTCAGGACGACAAGGATGGCGAGGGTCGAAGTATGTTCGTGCATGTTAGTCCTCAGTCGGCGGCTCGAATCGGTTGGCGGCCGGAACGTCTGTTCTTTGCGCGGCTGCGCGCGGCTGCGACTTCAGCGCAGAAGGTCTTGAAGGAACTTGAGGGCGCGCGGGTCGCGGCTCTGGCCGAGCCGGTGTATGGCCTGCTTGCGCATCTCCCTTGAGGCGTCGCCGCGGGCCACGTCCATCAGCTTGAGAAGCGCGCGCTCCTGCTTCGACTGGCTGAAGGCGTTGAGCAGCCCGCTCTTCACGTCGTCGTCGCGCTCGGCGTCGTAGAGCCTGATGAGGTCTTCGAGCGACGCGGCGTCGTCGGTCTGAGCCAGCGCGTGAGCCGCCCGGGCACGCACGTCGGGGTCGTCCCCGCCGCGGGCGACCTCCAGCAGCGAGGCGCGCGCGCGCGGTGACTTAATCTGTGAGAGGGCGTGGAGGACGGCGCCGCGCACCTCCTCGCTGCGGTCGGCGCGGTAGATGCTCATCAACTCTTCAATGGCCGCCTCGCCCTTGCGCTGCCCGAGCCAGTGAATCGCCTGCGCGCGCAGCTCGACGCTGTCGCCGCCGCGCGCCACTTCGAGCAGACGCGCCTGCGCGCGCGGGTCGTTGTTCTGCGAGAAGGCGTGCAGGATGCTGCCGCGAACGTCGTCGTCGCGTTCGCTCGTCAGAAGTTGCATCAGATCGTCGACGGCCTGCGCTTCGTTGCGCTGGCCTATCCAGTGAATCGCCGTCTGGCGAAGCCCCGTGTCGCCGCCGCCCCGCGCGACTTCGAGCAGCCGGGCGTAAGCGCGCGCGCCGCGCATCTGCGAGAAGGCGTGGAGCACCTGTGCTTTGACATCGTGGTCGCGCTCCGCCTCGTAAATCTTCATCAACTCGTCCGCGACCCTTTCGTCGTTGGTCTGCCCGAGGCGGTGGACGGCGATGCTCCGCACCTCCGGGTCGCGCTGCGTCCGCGCGATGTCGAGCAGGGCCGCCACGGCTTCGGCCCCCCCACGCTGCCCGAGAAGGCTGACCGCGGTCTGCTTCAACTCCTGACTCGCACGGGAGTCGGGCTTGAGAATCTCGGCCACGTAGGCGGCGGCGCGCGCCGGGTCTGATTGGAAGAGGCTCTGGAGGGCGACCATCTTCATCTCGTCGTCGACGAGACCTTCCGTGTCTACGCGCTTACCGACCTGCGGGGCGATCTCGACCTCCATCGCGCGCGCGTCGTCGACCCACGCCGAGCGCGGAAACTCCCTGACCAGCCTCCCCAGCGTCTCCCCGGCTGCTTGAAACTTGCGCTGCTGCTTCAGCGCGTAGGCGAGCCAGTAGAGCGCCGCGTCCGCCTCCTTACTCTTCGGGTACTGCGCGACGTAGCCCTCGAACTGGGCGGCGGCCGCCGCCCAGTCTTCCTTCTCGATCAAGTCTCGCCCCTGCCGAAAGACCTGCATCGCGGGAGAGTCCCCGGCCTGCACGAAGCGGTTGAGCCGTGCGAGGTCGCGGTCGAGGAGCTGCGCCGTGCTCCCCCGGCCGGGCAGTGTGAACAGACCCGCGGCGGTCAGAGCGAGCAGCACGAGCATGCTCAAACGTCTTCGCCCGAGATGCGTGTACAGGGTTTGAAAGAGTCCGTGCGACATGTTCTTCATGGCCTTTAGCTAACGTGACGTCGGCATCGCCTGAGCTTGCAGGACGCCGACGAGGTGCTGTCTGTTAATGCGCTCTTTTATCGAGCCGACGGCTTCCCGCGAAGGAGCGTTGGGCAGGTTCGAGATGTCGATGAGGATGGGCTCGACGCTGTCGAGCAACCCTTCGACGGGGAGGTCGCCCGCGCTCGCCGCCTCGCGCCGCAGGGCGATGTTGCTGTAGAGCAGACGCTTTGAGAGCCGCCGCGCGTCGGCCACGTCGAGCGTCGGGTCGCTCTCCGTCAGGCGCGCGTTGCGAAAGCTGCGCAGGAGTCTTTCGACCCGCTCGGCGTGACGCCCGATTCTCAGCGCCGGGTCGGCCGCCGCCCGTAAGCTCTCCGCCGCGTACAGTGCGTTGATGCCGGCGGAAGCGGCTCGCGGGGTGGTTTCGCCGGCGCGCGCCACCTCCGTTTGCGGGTTACGGCTCAAGCCTTCTCGCCTTTGACGCCTCTCTCGATAGCCGTCACGTTTGACGCGGGCGTCCTCTCGTCTCTCACGAGGGTGCTTTGCGACGCCCTCGGGCCGTGGTGCCGTCGGCGTCTTTGCGTGGCGGATGGTCGGACTGTGAACGGCGTCAGAGTTCTCCGACCTCTTCCCACCGTCCTCCGCCACGGTCGGCGTCTGAACCGGGAGGCGGTTCGCATTCGCCGCCGCGGAAGCGCCGGACTGTCGTGTCGGAGAGGAGGTGCGTGAACTCATGAACCAACGCAGGCCGAGCGCGGTTCCGATGAGAAGCAGCGCCAGCGTTGCGACGTGCGCGGGCCGGAGGCGGCGGACGCTGAACGCTTCGGTGAGGCGTTCCGACAATCGCCTGATTATCTTGTGCGGAGTCGAAGCAGCGCGCACGCCGGCAGTTGTCGCGGCATCCATCCCGGACGCGTGCGAGCCAAGGATTGATGCCAGCGCCCTACTCTGTGCGTGCGGGTCGGGTGCCAATTCGTAGGAGCGCAACTCCCGCCGGAGGAACAGAAATGCCTCCCGCGCCTGTTTACAGGCCGCGCAATCCTGCAAGTGTGCGCCCAGCCGTGCGGCCTCGTGCGACGCCAACTCGCCGTCCACCAGCCGGGATACCTCTTCTGTGAAATGACAACCCATCGTCGAAGACGTACGGCCTCGCCCGTCAAGGGCCAGTCAGGCCCCGGCCGAAGCCGGCCGTGCCCTTTGCCAACGCGCGCGCAGCGTCGTGCGCGCGCGAAAGATGTCGATCTTCACCTTGCCCTCTGACACGTTGAGTACGCGCGCGATTTCGCCGTAACTCATCTCCTCCTGCTCGCGCAGGAGCAGCGCCGCCCTCTGATGCTCCGGCAGGTGTTTGAGCAGGCCCAGAATCATCTCCTGCTGCTCGGCCGCTTCCAGACGCTCGACCGGGCCGGGCGTCTCGGTGCGCAGCGCGTCAACCACTTTGCCCAGGAGCCTCTGCCGCGTGCTTCTTCTGGTCAACTCGTTCAGGGCGAGATTCCGCGCCACGCGGAAGAGCCAGAAGCGCACCTCCTCCCTCACAATTCTCTCCACGCCGGTGCGGTATAGCTGCATGAAACTCTCCTGCGCAATATCCTGCGCAGCGCCGGAAGCGCCACCCAGCAGGCACTCTAAGAACCGGCAAAGGCTTGGGTAGAATTCATTGAATATCTCTGCGAACTCTTCGTCGGTGTTCGCCATAATTCGTTTTACGCTTGGAAAACAATCCGGAGGGGAAAAAGTTACAGCTTATTTGCCGGCGAGGCTATTTCCGGGACGGAAACGGCGTAAGCGTTGACAGCCCGGGGGCGCGGGTATAGTATCCGGCCCGCTCCCCTTCCCACGAACGTCCTCTCCCGAAGCGTTCACTTCCTAAACACATTCTCCCTACCAAGCTAAAACTTGGCCCACCTGAAGGAGAGAGAAAGATGTACACCTACGAAAGTAACGCGAGGCACTCCGGGTGCCCGTGGCCTTCCCGAAGAATCGCGCTTCTCGTCTTCGCCGTCGCGCTCTGCGCGGCGCTGGCGCAGCACGCCTCCGCGGCGACCATACACGTCCCGGCCGGCGGCAACTTTCAGGCGGCGCTCAACAACGCGCAGCCGGGCGACACGATAGAACTGGCGGCGGGCGCGACCTTCACCGGCCCGTTCACGCTGCCTTACAAGCCCGGTGCCGGGCCGGGCTGGATCACGATTCGCACCGACGCGCCCGACTCAAGCCTGCCGCCCGAGGGCCAGCGCATCACGCCCGCCTACTCGTCCGTTCTGCCCAGAGTCGTCTCGCCCGGTTTGAACGAGCCCGCCCTGCGCACCGAGCCGCGTGCGCACCACTACCGCTTCGTCGGCGTCGAGTTCAGGCCCGTCAACAGCACGGCCGTCGTCAGCAGCCTCATCATGCTCGGCGACGTGGGGGCCAATCAGGACACGCTCGAAGAGGTGCCGCACGACCTCGCCTTCGACCGCTGCTACATCTACGCCTTCCCGACGCAGCCGCTCAAGCGCGGCGTAGAACTCAACAGCGCCTCGACCGACATCACCAACTCTTACATCGCCGGCTTCAAGGTCGTCGGTCAGGAGGCGCAGGCCGTCTGCGGCTGGAACGGCCCCGGCCCCTTCAAGATCATCAACAACTACCTCGAAGGCGCGGGCGAGAACGTCATGTTCGGCGGCGCGACCGCCACCATCCCGAACGTCGTCCCCTCGGACATCGAGGTCAAGCGCAACCACTTCTTCAAGCCGCTCTCGTGGCGCGAGGGCGACCCGTCGTACGCGGGCCAGCACTGGGGCGTCAAGAACATCTTCGAGCTGAAGAACGCCGCGCGCGTGGTCATCGACGGCAACGTGTTTGAGAACAACTGGCTCGACGCGCAGGTCGGCGTCGCCATCCTCTTCACCGTCCGCGGCGAGGGCGGCGCGATGCCGTGGGCGACGGTCGAGGACGTGCAGTTCACGAACAACATCCTTCGGCACACGGCCTCCGCCGTCAACATCCTCGGCACCGACGACGGGGGGGCGAGCCAGGGCACCAAGCGCATCACCATCAGGAACAACGTCTTCGAGGACGTGAGCGGCGCGACGTGGTGCGGCCCGAACTGCTCGTCGGGCCGACTGTTTCAGGTCATCAACGGCGCGGCCGACGTGACGATTGACCACAACACGGCCTTTCATGACGGCCCCGTCATCCTCTCCGACGGCCTCTCGTCGCCGCGCCTCTCCTACACGAACAACCTCACGCGGCGCTCGGCGGGCGTCCTCGGCTCGGGCACGGGCGAGGGCATCCCCGCGCTCACGCAATATTTCCCCGCCTACGTCTTCAACAAGAATCTGGTTTACGGCGTGACGCAGGCGGACGGCTCGGCCACGCAGCCCTGCCAGCGCCCCGACAAGATCGGCTGCTACCCGCCGAACAACTTCTACCCGCCCGACGGCACGTACGGCGGCACGTTCGAGGGGCTGTTCACCAACCACGCGGGCGGCGACTATCGCCTGCCCTCGGGCTCGCCCTACGCGAACGCGGGCACGGACGGAAAGGACGTGGGCGCAGACATCGACGCCGTGAGCGCCGCGACCGCGGGCGCGGTGAGCGGCGTGTGGGGTTCGTCGCAGTCGCCCTACGGCGGCTCGCCCGCCGCCCTGCCGGGCTCGGTGGAGGCGGAGAACTTCGATCAGGGGGGCGAGGGCGTCGCCTACCACGACGTGGACGCGGGCAACAACGGCGGCGAGTACCGCTCGACCGACGTTGACGTTCGCTCGAAGAACACGGCCAGCAACGGCTACCTCGTCTTCAACGCGGTGGCGGGCGAGTGGCTGGAATACACCGTCAACGTTTCGCAGGCGGGATACTACGAGGTTGGGGCCTTCTCGGCTTCGATGCTCGCGGGCGGCACGTACCACATCGAGGTCGACGGCGTGAACGTGACGGGGACGCTGACGGCACCGACGACGGGCTCGTGGTGGACGTTCCAGTCGGCGGGCAAGACGGGCGTGCAGCTCTCGGCCGGCGCGCACGTCCTGCGGCTCGCGCTCGACACGAACGGCGTCGAGGGCATCGTCGCCGACTTCGACAAGCTCTACGTGACGCCGTCCGACCCGCCGCAGACACCCTTCCCGGGCTCGCCCTTCGCCCTGCCCGGCACCGTCCCGGCCTCTGACTTCGACAACGGCGGCGAGGGCGTCGCGTACCACGACCTGACGCCGGGTAACCTCTCGGGCTCGACCTACCGCACGTCGGACGTGGACATGTACGACACGTCGGTCATACGCCTGCAAGCCGGCGAGTGGCTCGAATACACGGTCAACGTCGGCACGTCCGGCAGCAGCTACGCGATAGTCGCGCAGGTCGGCAACGACGCGGCCGGAGGGGCTTTCCACGTCGAGGTGGACGGTGTGAACGTGACCGGCACGATGACGGTGCCGAACACGACCTACTGGAACTCATGGTCGTCGGCGATAAAGACGGGCGTGAGCCTGACGGCGGGTCAACACGTCCTGCGCTTTGTGGTGGAGGGCGACTTCATGGGCTTCCACTCGCTGAGGGTCGTCAACACTTCGGCCGCGCAGACGCCCTTCGGAGGCTCGGCCGCCTCGCTGCCGGGGACTGTGCTGGCGAGCGACTTCGACCTCGGCGGCGAGATGGTCTCCTACCACGACAACACGGCCGGGTGCGACGGCGACTGCTGGTACCGCGCGTCGGACGTTGACCTCTACGGCCAATGGGTCAAGAGGGCCTCGGCCGGCGAGTGGATGGAGTTCACGGTCAACGTCGCCTCCGCGGGCACCTACACGCTGACCGCGCAGGTCGGCTCCGACACGGGCGGCGGCACGTTCCACGTCGAGTTCGACGGCGTGGACGTGACCGGGCCGATGACCTTCCCGAACACGGGCGGCTGGACGAACTTCCAGGCCGTCAGCAAGACGGGCGTCACCCTCTCCGCGGGACAGAAGGTGATGAGACTCGTCATAGACGACACGAACAACAGGGGGAGCATCGAACTCGGCTCCGTCAAGAGCATCACGCTGGCGCAGTAACGCGCCGGCCTCATCCCCGTGGGCG
>JBEVKV010000472.1:0-9782 GCA_040509515.1 Pyrinomonadaceae bacterium
GCCGCCCCTCCCACAGGGGCGTCCGCGCCCTTCGAGTTCCGGGTCGCGGACGCGCACCGGCTACCCTTCCCCGACGCCTCGTTCGACGCGGCCTACTCGCTGCGCGTCTTCGAGATCATCGGCGAGCCGCGCGGCGCGCTCGCGGAGATGGCGCGCGTGCTGCGCCCCGGCGGGCGCGTCGTCGTCAACGGGCCGGACGTGGACGCCTGGACGATAGACGCCGCCGACCGCGAGGTGACGCGCAAGGTTCTGCACTACGCCTGCGACTTCGAGACCAACGGCTGGGTCGGCCGCCAACTCGCCGGCTGGTGCAGGGAGCTGGGGCTCGTCGACATCAGCGTCGCGGCAATCGGCCTCTGCCTCACGGAGTTCGAGCCGGTCTACGACCTCTGCCTCCGCGTCTTCGCGGAGCGCGCGGCCGCCGCCGGGGCCGTCACCGCCGCGCAGGTCGAGCACTGGGTCGAAGACCTGCGCGAGCGCGACCGCGAGGGAAGGTTCTTCAGCAGCCAGATGCTCTTCCGCCTCTCCGCACGCAAGCCGTGACGGAGAAGTGATGAGTGATGAGTGATGAGAGAAGACAAGGCCCGCCGTTCTTTCTTATCACTCATCACTCATCACTTCCTTTTCCCTCACAGGCCGCGTGGCTTCGCCTCCACCTGACCGCGCGCGTCGAGCCAGCCGCGCCAGCCTCCCTTTAAAACCCGGACGCGCTTGAAGCCGGCGGCCGAGAGCGTCTGCGCCGCGCGGACGGCGGCCTCGTCGTCGGGGCACGCGCAGTAGGTGACGACCTCCGAGTCGCGCGCCACGTCGCGCAGCGGCGGCAGCCCTAGCCGCGCGCGCAGACGCCTCTCCTTGATGTGGAGCGCGCCCCTGATCTTGCCGTCGCTCCCCGCGTAGGCGTCGGCCGAGCGCAGGTCGATCAGCGTCACGGCCTCGCCCCTCGTCAGCTTCTCCTTCAGCTCGGCGGCGGAGACGAACTGGACGCCGTCGGGTTTGAGCTGCGCGCGCGCGGCGGCGAGGCCGAAGGTCGCCGCCGACGCGAGTAACAGCGCGCACGAGAGCGCGCGAGTCTTATCAAGCCTCATCTCGTTACCTCCTCGGATGGCTTCGCCTCACTGGCGCACTTCCCTGACGGCCCCGCCGTGCACGACGCGCGCGGGCGGCAGCGGCTTGTAGACGCGCGGGTCGTACCAGAGGTAGCGCGCGCCGTCGTAGTAGAGAAAGCCGTCGCGCCCGCCGATTGATTCGGCTATCACGTCGCCGACGAGTCGCGGCATCTTCTCCTCCGCGCCCGCCGAGAGTGCGGCCTCGCGCGCGCGTGACTTGATACGGTTCCCCGCCGCGTCCTTGAGCACGTAGGTCTGCGTCGCGCGCGCGTCACGCCAGCCGTCGGCGCCGTAGCCGTGGATGACCGCGAGCAGCGCGTCGGACTCTTCGACGAGTGTGCGGCGTCGCACCTCGCCGTAGGCGGAACCGCGCTCGGACGCGGCCGCGAACGGGTCTTTGATGATCCAGTTGGCCAGCTCGTCGTTTATCTCGCCGAGGCGGCCGGGCGCGGGGCCGACCGCGACCGCGATGTCCTGCGAGTCGTCGCCGTTGAAGTCGCCGACGGCGAAGAAAGGCTCGCGCGCGGGGCCGGTCGTCACCGCGCCCTTGAAGACGCGCTCGACGGCCGCGCTAACCTCCGAAGCGCCGGGCGGGGGAAGAGAGCGCGCGGGGGCGGCCGCCTCGGGGGTCGCGACCGGCTCGGTCGCCGCCGCCGGCGGGGCTTCCGCCACCACCTTCGTCCGGCTCGACGAAGAGCCCGCGCACGCGGCGGACAGCGCGCAGACGGACGCGGCACAAAGCATGAGCGCGCGACTGAAGGGAGTTCTGCTCGACATCTGTATGTCCTCGTGCCGAACGTGTCGTTACGGCGTCGTGGCCGGGGGGGCGCCCGCGTCGGGAAGGGCGGCCCCCGGCCTCGGTCAGTGCCGGGCGAGCCCGGCGTGGTGCTTCACAGCGACTTCAGGAACGCTATGACATCATTCTTTTGTGCGGCGGTCAGCGCGTTGAAGGCGTTACGCGAAGAGGTGGCCTGCCCCGCGTGGCGCTGTATCGCCTCGGCAAAGGTGAACGACAGCCCGTCGTGCATCAGCAGCGGGCGCGTACGCACGCCCCAGAGCGGCGGCGTGCGAACCATGTTTCGCGTCGCGGCTCCGCCGTTCTGGACGATGCCGTCGCCGGTGCCGACGTTGTGCAGCAGGAAGTCCCCGAAGGGGCGGATGCGCTCGTCGCCCAGCACGGCCGGGACGGTGGCCGCCCCGCCGTTGATGAGCGTGCCGGCCGGCGCCGTCACTATCGAGGGCGTGTGGCAGACCGAGCAGTTAATCTGGTTGAAGAGCGCCTGACCGTTCTGCGCGGCCGCCGTGATGGTGCCGCGCCCCGGCGCGCGCGTGGCCCTCATGAAGTTGGCGAAGGCTTCGGCGTCCGCGCCGTCGTCCTCGGGGTCGGCCACCGTGTCGAAGGCCGCGACCGAAGCCCCGAGCGAGTTGTTCTCGACCGTGCCGCCGCTGCCGTCGAACGGGTTGGTGATGCCCATCTCGTTCAGGTAGGCGTCGCCGGAGAACGAGACGAGGCTCGCGTGCTGGTTCTTCCACCCGAAGCGCGCGACGCGCAGAGCGCCGCCCGCCTCGACGACGGGGACGTTGATGACGGTGCCGCGGAACTCGGCGGGCTGCGCGGCGGCGAGGTTCTGGAGCGTGGTGTTCGAGATGGCCTCGACGAAGCCGTCGCCGATGACGTTCAGGCTCGTCCGGAAGGTGCGTATATTTTCGAGCGGCGCGTTGTCGAGCCGCTCCTGAATGGGCGCGGCTATGGCGCGCAACTGGATGAGCGACGACCCGCCCGGCGGGTTGACGAACGTGCCCGCGGAGTTCAGGTGCCCGGCGCGCAGCTCGTTGGTCTGGCTGATGCCGCCGGTCTCGGGGCTCTGGTGGCACGCGCTGCACGACGTGTCGTTGTAGGTCGGCCCGAGCCCGTCGTCGGCCGTCTCGCGCTCCTCGAAGATGAACTTGTTGTCCTCGAACGAGCGGTTGGCGACGGGCGGCCCGCCGACGCACTCGTCGATGGGGGTGCCGCGCGGCCCGAGCCCGTTGAAGAGGTCGTCGGTCAGGACGTTCATGTCCGTGGTCGGCGCCTCCTGTATGGTCTGGCTCTCGACCGCCGACCTCGAAGCGGTGGCGAGCGCCAGCGCCACGACGAAAGCCGTCACGAGGGACAGTTTCAGGAATTTCATATCGGTCTCCTTTGGCGACCCGGGGGCTTTGGGAGTCCCCGAGGGAAGGTAGGAGTGTTCGCGCGCGGCGGCCTGGTGAGTTACCGCGCCGCGTGCCGTTTAAAGTCGCCCTTAGGTAAGCCCTGGAAGGAGATTCCGTGCCCCCGCTGCGCGAGGCGGGGCGGCCCGAAAGCGATGGGGCATCGCGAGGGCCGCTCCGCGTAAAATTTTCCGAGAGGGGGCCCGCGCCGGCCGGAGCGTGGCAAGACGGGTCGGGGGCTCTCGGGCGTCCAGGGAGAGGCGCCCGGGAGACGCCGGCACTTAGGCCGCGCGCGCCGTTCTCGAAAAACTCTGCGGGAGCAAAGAAGGTGTGACCGCGCAGCGCGCGGCCGTCGAGCTGTTTAGTCGGCGAAGCCCCGAGGGTGGGAGGTCGGGCAAGTGACTGTGTCGGGGAGCATCAAGGACTAACGTTGCGGGCGAAAGCCTAATCCCGCCGCGCGCGATTGTCAACATTTTTTCCGCGGCCGGTGTTGACACCCGGGCCGTCACTATGGCGGGGTGAACAGACGAGCGGTCGAAGGTAATTTGGGTGACGCCGAATTGACAACGGTTATAATGAGCGCGGCCCCGACCAACTCCCGTCACGCTAACGACGCGTTAGGGCGACGCCTCTTACTCTTAACTCACGTCGAGTCTCACGCTCCGCCGCTGAAACTCCTCGTACCAACCCGGGAGGGAATTTCTCACGATGACCTACGACGGAAAAAAACATATACCTCTGTCGAGATACGTGCGCTTCATTGTCGCCGCGGCGGTCGTGTCCTGTGCGGCACTCCTGACCGCCGGGGTCTTGCGCTCGTCGGCGCTGAAGGGCGACACTAGGGCCGAAGAAAAACGTCAATTCCAGGCGCGCGTGCGCGACGGTGTCGGCAAGGAAGTCGCCATCGCCGCACGCGGGAGTTCTCAGGGGGAAGTCCGCTCCGCCGTCAACTCCGTGGCTAATTTCATGGAGCGGCGCTCCGGCCTCAGCCTGAGCGGGCGGACTAAAGTCAGGCTGGCGGAGATGGAGGCGCGCGTTTCGACCGGCGCGGGACGCGGCCTCACGCTCAGCGAGGTCGGCGACATCATCACGGCCACCGCGCTTGAGCGCGTGTCCGCGCTCTCCGACCGGGAGATAGCTTACGTTGACGAGACGTTGCGGGGCTTCAACGCCCCCGGCATGCCGAAACGCTATGACCGTAACTTCTCGCTGCCCGGCGGGGTCGTGTTCATAGGGACGGCGCGTGAAAAAACCGTCGCGCGCTTGCAGGCCGTCCGCGACCAGAGTGGCGGCCCCGCCGGCGACGTGTTGAAGGGACTGCTGGGCAGGGTCGTCAAAGAGCGCGTGAAAGACAGGGCGCGCTACCTGAGCGAATCCGTCCCCGAGAAGTTCGGCAACATGTGGGACGTGATCAACGACGGGGAGAGGGGCGTGAGCAACGGCGGCGTCACCCCGTTGCAGGCCGTTCTCATCATTTACTCACTCGCCAGTGACGATTATTTGTCGGACGGCGACGAGGCGCTGGACAAGCGCATGAAGATACACCAGAGCGCACTGACCCGGGCCACGGGTGAAGATTATCCGTCCCCTTCCGGCCACCGCCCGTTCGGCGTTAACGGCTACATCTTCTCGTCGCCGCTCGACCTCGTCCTCGACGAGCAGACCGTCAACCGCCTCCTCGACCGCCTTGAAGAAAGATTTGAGTCCGACCGCGGGACGCGCTAGCGTTGCTACTGGACGGTCGAGGGGAGGAGCGAGCCGCGGCGGTCGGTGGCGACGCCGAGGCCGTCCTCGATGACGCCGATCATACCGTGGAAGTGTATCTCGCTGCCCGAGAGGACGAGCAGCACGTCGCCCGCGCGCACGTCCGGGTTCTCGACGCGGAAGCGGACGACCGTCGCGCGGCCGTTGGAATCTTCGAGCGTCTCGAACTCGAAGGTGGCGGCGTCCACGACCACCGTCTGCGAGTTGTTAGCGTATGTGGGTCTCTCTTCCGACATCTTAAAAATCACCTCCCGCGCCGGGCGCGGCCTTTAAAAATTCTCTGGATGAAAAGCCCTGCCGTAGAGCCCCTGATAAGCCCAGCCCAGCACGCGCGCCTCGGCCGTGCAGAGCGTTTCGAGCCAGCAGCAGTTGAGATAGATGTCGCGCTCGCGCCGCGCGGGAATCTTCTCCGCCTCGGCGACGACCGACACCTCTTCGGAGGGCTTCAGCCGGTAAGCCTCGGAGATGGCCTCGTTCGTCTGCCGAGCGTCTTCGAGCGCGCCGAGCAGCTCCTTGATCCAGCCGTGCAGCTCGGGCTCCGTGTCGTAGACGACGAGCGCCTGCATGACGCCGACCGCGAGCCTGTCCTCCGCGCGGTTAAAGCCGACGGGCTCTTCCGCGCCCTGCTGCTGCTCCGCCTGCTCCGCCTGCTGACGCCACTGGAAGAGCGCCTCGACCGCCGGGAAGCGCACGACCGCGACGCGCTCGTCGTAGTCTAAAAACCACTGGATGACGGAGGCGAGCGACGAGGGATCGACGCGCCCCTCGGCGTCGCGCCGGAGCACGGGCGGCCCCTGCGTCTCGCCCGCGCCTGTGTCTGGCTTTGTCTGAGACATCATGAACTCGCGACCGGCTCGCCCGCCTCGACGCCCGCCGGCTGGCTCTGTCGCTTCAGGTACTTGCCGAAGTAGCCGTTCCACGGCGGGATGACGACCGAGACCGCGCCCTCGGCGCGCGCCTGACACGAGAGCCTGATGAGCGGGCGCGGCTCGTCGGTCTCGACGTAGCCGAAGAGCGGCATCATCTTGCGCTCGCGCCAGTCGGTCTCGGAGAGCTTCTCCGCGCCGCCGAGCACGCCGACCCAGCACGTCCCGCACGAGGCCGAGCGGCACTGGACGGGGATGGGGCCTTCGTCCACGGTGCAGCGCGGGTCGGACTCGTGCCACGGCCGCTTGTCCGTGGCGGCGGCCGAGGCGACCTCCTGCGTGTCCACGGCGCGGAACCGTCGGCCGTCGGCGTTCTCGTCCCAGACGACCGTCCACTGCTTGTCGGCCGTGCGCAGGAAGCCGAAGAGCCCCTGCGAGTCGTCCTTCGCGCGCTCGCGCACGACCTCCTCGGGCGTGCGCTTCAGGTGCCGGCGGTCGATGAGGACTTCGCCCGGCGTGCGCTTGAACTCCGCGAGCCCGACCTGCTGCAAGGCCATCAGCCCGACGGCCGAGATGCCCGTCGCCAGCGACTCTTCGACCTTGCGCTCGGCGGCGACCTCGCGCGCGACTCCGCGCACGACCTCGGCGAGCGTGACGCCCGAAGTTACGTCGCCGCCTTCGGCCAGACGCACGACGGCGCGCTTGACCTCGGGCCAGAAGCGGTGGCCGTAGAGGAACTTGTGCGACGAGTCGAGCTGGTCTTTGAGGTACCAGCTTCCCTGCATCAAAAGCTCCTGCGCGAGTTTGGCCGGGTCTTCCGCCGCCTCGAAGGCGCGGAGCAGCGCCAGCGGGTAGAAGCGAAACCAGATTTGCGCGGCGTTCCTGTCGACCTCGTGAATCGCGGGCAGCAGGGTCGCGAGCGTCTCGCGCCAAGCGGCGTCGTCGTGCCCGTCGAGGAAAATTTCAAGCGGGGTATCTCTCTTACTGCTCATGGCTTCTCTGTGAAAACTCTTCGCAAAATAGGATGACAACCGAAACGCAGAGTTTACCCGTCTTCGACGCCTCAGACAAACGCCGGAAGGACGGCGCGAATTTGTTGCCGCGGCGACAGACTCTAGCGACAGTCCGCGTGCTACAGTACGCCACCTATGGCAGAAGGCGAGTCAAAGCGTCTGGGCGACGTGACGGTGGGCGAGGCCAAGCGCGCGGCCGTCTACGCGGCGGCCATCGCGCTGGGGCTCTTCCTCTTCGTGCTGATGCTCGGCGAGGTCTTCGTGGCGCTGCTGCTGGGGACGGTCGCGGGCATCTACCTCCTGCCCGTGCAGGAGTGGCTGGAGCGGCGTCTGCACGCGCGCGCGGGGAGCGCGCTCATCACCATCGCGCTCATCGTCGTCCCGCTGGCGGCGACCGTCGGCTACGGCTGGTACGAGATGTCGGGCTACACGGCGGCGGTGCAGGATAAGGATCGGCGCGAGCAGGTCATCGCCGGCATCAGCCGCTCGCTCACCGACTTACAAATCCCGGCCGAGCAGACGCGCGCGGCGCTGGAGGCCGGCTTCGCCGAGGCGTTCGTGCGCTCGGGCGAGGCGCTCGCCGACGTGAAGAAGCGCACGGCGCTGCTGCTTGTCTCGACGACGGTCTTCTTCTTCACGCTCTTCTACGTGCTGACGCAGCGCGCGCGGCTCGCCGCCTACATCAAGCTGCGCGTGCCGGGCGACTTCATGCCCTTCTACGAGCGGCTGGCCGAGAACGTCGGCGGCGCGTTGCGCGGCGCGCTCTTCGCCGTGATGGTCGACCAGACGTTGAAGGCGGTCGTGATCCTCGTCATGAACTTCGTCTTCGGCGTGCCGCTCGCGGTGGCGCTGGCGCTCGTCACCTTCCTCATCGGCTTCTTCCCGCTGCTCGGCGAGTGGGCCGTCTACATCCCCGTCAGCGTCTACCTGCTCGTCTTCCAGCAGAGACCCGGGGCGGCGGCCGCCTACCTCCTCATCGGGGTGGCGATGACGGTCGGCTCGTCGCTCGCGCTCCGGCCGAAGCTCGCCGCGCACAGCGCCCAGCGGTTCAACTTCTACTGGATGTTCATCGGGCTCGTCGCGGGCGTCTACGCCTTCGGCATCCCCGGCGTCGTCTTGGGGCCCGCCATCCTCGGCTTCGCCAAGGCCATCATGGACACGCTCGTCGGCGAGGTGAAGTACGAGACCTCGCTGCTCAAAGAGGAGCGCGCCCAAAGGACGGAGGAGACGGCGGCGCGCGCGTCCGAAGAGGGCAAAGACCTCAGCCCGGCGGCCAGGTGAGCCGGCGTCCGCCGAGGACGTGGACGTGGAGGTGGAAGACGGTCTGGCCGGCGTCGGCTCCGGTGTTGATGACGGTGCGGAAGCCGCCCTCGGCGTGACCCGCCTCGCGCGCGACGCGGGCGGCGACGACGAGCAGGTGCCCGAGCAGCGCCGCGTCGCCTTCGGAGGCTTCGTTCAAAGACGCGACGTGCGCGCGCGGGATGACGAGCGCGTGCGTCGGCGCCTGCGCGTTGATGTCGCCGAAGGCGACGGCGCGCTCGTCCTCGTAGAGCTTCGCCGCGGGAATCTCGCCCGCGGCGATTTTGCAGAAGATGCAGTTCTGTTCACTCATCTGAAAGTCATTCCTTAAAACCGGACTGGGGTAATTCGTGTGTGTACACGCAGCCTTTACGTCCCGCGGATTGTACCGAGCCGCCGCCTGATGGTGTCAAGCAACTCGCCGAAGCCCTGCGACTTTTTAACGATAATCACGGGCGTGTGCCGGCGGTGCGAGAGCGTGCGGGCGGTGAAGACGGGCGAGCGAACGCCGAAGCAGTCGAGTGGCTTGAGCGCGTCCTTGAGGCGCTCCGACAGGACGTAGTCCACCCCGGAGTAGGGTATGCGGCGTGAGGCCATAACATCGTGTCACGCGGCGCACGGTCTGCTATCATGCGCGCGTTCCTGTCTTTGAAAATCAGGCAACGGGTCGGATGCGCCGCGAAAGCTCACCCTCAACCGCCGGAGAGATGAGCATCGCCGTTGAGCAAGGAAGGTTCCTACTCACGGCGAATCAGTTACGCAGTCGCATCTTAGACCCTGTTGTGTCTAAGGGCAAGGGCATCATTCCGTCAGGAGGCTTCTCCTGATGGGAGCGCCGCGTCAGAAGCCGGAGCGCCTTGCCGAAAAGCTCAAGCAGATTCGTCTCTCTTTAGCTCTCTCTCAGGACGGTATGCTTGAGCGGTTAGGTCTGACCGAAGAGTTCTTTCGGAGCAGAATTTCCGCTTATGAGCTTGGGAACCGCGAGCCTCCGCTTCCAGTTCTATTGAAGTACGCTCGCTTAGTCGGCGTCTCAACCGACGTGCTGATTGACGACGAGTTGGACTTGCCAGAAAAGCTGCCCGCAAAAGCGAAGCACAAAAGTTAAAGGCCGCTCTCGGGCGGCCTTTAACTTTACGCGGCTAGCACTTTCAACATGTCTTAAGGGTAGATGTACTCGGGCCAGTCGAGGTTGTCGTCCGCCCGCGAGGGATTCTGCGACGCGGCGGGCGTCGCGCCCGCGTTGATGAGGCCGCCGCGCACCTCGCCGTCCTGTGCGTCGTCGTCCGGCGCGAAGCGCCTCGGGCTGCGCGCGCCGGCGCTCGCGGGGGCGACGTGCGTGTACCAGACGAGGACGAAGGCGAGGACGAGCGCGAGCATCTGCCGCCTCAACTCCTCCCTGCCGAGCGGCGCGCGCCGTCCGACTTCAAAACTCAAAGTCGCCGTCATGCCGTCATCGTCTCCACCGGCGGGAGCTGCGCCGTGACCGACTCGCGCAGGCGCTCGATGTCCGCGCCGACGGCGCGCAGCTTGGCCTCGATCTTCTC
>JBEVKV010000473.1:0-10396 GCA_040509515.1 Pyrinomonadaceae bacterium
TCTTCCCTTGTCACGGTTTACGGTTTACGGTTCACGCTCCCGCTAGGGCTCACGAAAAAGGTGGCCGGGGGAAGAACCGCGACGGCCGCTCCGAAGTCGTAGTTGAACCTGCGTTAACAGGTGGGTGACCTAACCTTGCGGTTAAAAGCCGCCACCTCCGGCAATCCCTTATTTGAGGGGCTGCACTGGTGGAGGCATCGGTCTCCCTATCTCACGACATAGGCTCAACCATTGTAAATCGGTGGCGAACCGCGCAGAACCGACTCCCTCAGCCTGGCAAAATACTAACACACGCCGCGCCGCCCGCGCGGGAAAATTGAGCCCGAAAATTTTCGCGCCCGCGCTTGACAAAAACGCGGCGGCGCGAGCAACTCGGCGTGTCGAAATGTCTGGCGGAAAGGTCTGCGGGGGGATCAGGAGATGGTGATGGTCGGGGTGATCTGCTCGGCGACGTTGCGTGTCTTGAGGACGCGGTCGAGCATCTCGGCGCACTCGGCGCTGCGCGCGGCGAGCTGCTGGTCGGTCTGCTCGTGCAGGCGCTTGAGGCGGTGCAACTCGTCTGCGATGTGGAGCGCGGCGAGGATGGCGACCTTGAGCGAATCGACGGTGAGCGTGCCCGAGGAGATTTCGCGCATCCGCCGGTCGACGAACTCCGCCAGCCCGATGACGTACTCGCTGTCGCCGTCCGAGCGGATGTTGTAAGTCTGGTTGTAGATTTCGACCCGGATGGTCGGCGTGCCTTCCGCCGGGTTCTTGATGGCGCTCATAGGTTAGAGTCCTGCGGCCTACCTGCGCATCACCTCGACGGCCTCCGGGTCGAGGACGGCGATTGCGTCGAGCATCGCCTCGACCTTCGTGCGTATCGTGTCGCGCTCGGAGAGGAGCCGCTCGACCTGCGTTTCGAGCCGATCCTTCTCGTCCAGGAGCGCGCCCATCTCACGACGAACCGAAACCAGCTCGCGCTCCAGCCCTTCCTTCTCCTGGCGGAGCGTCTTGGTCAGCTCGATGGTTCGGTAAATTTTGTCTTCGAGGTGAGAGAACTTTTCAAGTCCGGTCAATCCGACCATCTTCCTTCTCCGTGCGGCTGCGGCCTCTTGACTGCCGAGCGATTATGCGACTTCGCGCCCGCGAGCGCAAGAAAAAGATGTTGGATGTCGGAGGCGGGATGCTAGTCCGGCCAATTTCCTAACATCCGACACCTGACATCCAACATCTAGCCTCTGAGCTGAGCCCCGAAGCCGCCTTCGAGCGCGGCGACGACGCGCGCGTGCATCGCGTCGACATCTTCGTCGCGGAGCGTGCGGTCGTCGGCGCGGTACTCGACGCGCAGCGTCAGCGAGCGCTTCCCCTCGGGCAGGTTCGCGCCTTCGTAAACGTCGACCAGCTCGACGCCGCGGCATTCCTCAAGCCCGAGCGCGAGCACCGCGCCGCGCAGCTCGCCGTAGGTGACGCGCCGCTCCGCGACGAGCGAGATGTCGCGCGCGACGCCCGGGTAGCGCGGCAGCGGCGCGTAGAGCGCGGGCCGCTCGCCCGACCCGAGCAGCGCCGTCAGACTCACCTCCGCGACGTAGACGGGTTGGCGGAACTTGTAGCGCGCGGCCAACTCTTCGGAGAGCCTGCCGAGCGCGCCGACCTCGACGCCGTTCAGCGTGACGCGCGCCGCCTGACCTTCGCGGAGGTGGCGAACCGGGGCGGGCGCGAAGCCGAGCCCGCCGACACGCATCGCGTCGGCCGCCGCCTCGAACGCGCCCTTGAGGTCGAAGAAGTCTGCGGGACGGCCGGCGGCGCGTCCCTCTTCGAGCGCCTCGCCGGTGACGACGAGCGCGAACGCCTCGACCTCGTTGGGTCGCAGCTTGTCGTTCGCCCCCGACTCGTCACCTTGTTCCGACCCTTCCGCCATCTCACCCGCCGGGCCGCGCGAGGCGAAGACGCGCCCCGTCTCGAAGAGTCGCACGTCGCGCGTGCCGTGGTTGAAGTTGTGGCGCGTGGCTTCGAGCAGACCCGGGAGCAGCGTCGGGCGCATCAGCCGCGCGCCTTCGATAATCGGGTTCGAGAGGTGTACGAACGCGCCCTCGCCCTCGATTTTTTGCAGCCCCGGCACGGGCTCGAAGCGGCTCGCGCCTGTCTCGTCGAGCGCGCCGGTCTCGTCTATGAAGCTGATGCTGACGGCCTCGTCGAAGCCCGCGGCCGTGAGCACCTGCCGCGCCGCGCGACGCCTGCGGTCGCCCAGAAGATACTCGCCCGTCACGGGCGAAGGCGGCAGAGCCTCCTCTATTCTCTCGTAGCCGTAGACGCGCGCGACCTCCTCGACCAAATCCTCTTCGATGGAAACGTCCGTGCGCCACGTCGGGACGGTGAAGCCGAAGCGCCCCTCGCCACCGCCGACGTCGCTCAGCACGAAGCCGAGGGCGGTCAGGATTCGCGCGCACTCCTCGGCGGGCACGTCCAGCCCCGTCAACTCCCTGACGCGGCGCGGGCGCAAGCTTACCGACGGCGGGTCGATGCGGCTCGGGTAAACGTCGATGGCGTCGGCGGTCGCGGTGCCGCCGGCCAGTTCGCAGATGAGCGCGACGCAGCGATCCTGCGCACGGCGCACGCCCTCGTAGTCCACGCCGCGCTCGAAGCGGTAGGACGCGTCGGTCTGGAGCCCCAGAGCCTTCGACGTGCGGCGCACGGACTGCGGCGCGAAGTATGCGCTCTCGACGAGCACGTCCACGGTCGCGTCGGAAATCTCGGTCTCCTCGCCGCCCATCACGCCCGCGACCGCGACGGCGCGCGCGGCGTCGGCGATGACGAGCATCTCCGCGTCCAGCTCGCGCTCGACGCCGTCGAGCGTCTTCACCTTCTCGCCCGCGCGCGCGCGCCGGACGACGATGCGCCGCTCCGCGAGCGTGTCGAGGTCGAAAGCGTGGAGCGGCTGCCCCGTCTCGTGCATCACGAAGTTGGTCACGTCGGCGACGTTGTTGATGGGGCGCTGGCCGATGGCCTGTAGCCGGCGGACGAGCCACTCGGGCGACGGCCCGATCTTCACACCGCGCACCACGCGCGCCGCGTAGCGCGGGCAGAGGTCTGCGTCCTCTATCTCGACGGCGATGAACTCCTCGGTCTTGCCGCCGACGCTACCTGCCTCGACGCCGGGCAGCGTGAGCGTCGCGCCCGTGAGCGCGACGGCCTCGCGCGCGACGCCGAGGTGCGAAAGGCAGTCGGGGCGGTTCGAGGTCAGGTCGATTTCGAGGACGGAGTCGCCGTCCTCCTCTTTGACCGCGTCCACCGCGAGCCCCGCCATCGTCAGGCGCTCGGCCAGAGCGCGCGGCGCGAGCCCGGTGTCCGCCAGCTCGGTGAGCCATTCGTAGCTGATGTCCATAACTATTTAATGCGGTACCCGAAATCCTCTTCGTTGTTGAAAATCCAGCCCACGACCGCGCCGATCTGTATCCTCTCGGAGAGGTAAGCGTCGCGCGTGAAGGCGGCCGAGCCGCGCTCGCGTATGCGCTCGGCGCCGTGCCCCATCGTCTCGAAACGCTCGCGCCAGCGTCGCATGTTACTCGGCCGCAGATCGACCCAGCCCTTCGCCGCCCACGCGTTCACGTCGCCCGCGCCCTTGAATTCGACGTGGTCGCGGTTCTTCACCTCGGGGATGCGTATGTAAGGCCCGCGGATGAGTTGCCCGTCGGGCGTCAGTATCGGCAGCCCGACCGAGACGATGGTGTCGCGCAGCCACTGTTCGCGTTCGACAAGCTCGGTCAGTTCCGCGGCCAGCTCCTCGGGCGTCTTCGCCAGAACGTTCTTCAGCGTCCCGTACCCCGTGCGGAGCAGGTGCGCCTCCCAGAGAAGTTTCCCCAACTCGGGCGGCCCCAGCTCGCCGAGCGCGACCGAGGGCGAGTAGCCCCTCGACTCGCCCGCGCGCGCGCGCTCCTCCTCCTCCATCTGCAAAAGCTGCTCGATGGTGTACTGGCGTATGTAGCCGGCGCGGTAGGTGGGATTCATCGACGCGCCGTCGACGGCCGCGATCACGTCGTAGCCGGTGTTGCTCCCCTTCACTTCGAGCACGACCTGCCGCGCGATCTCCTCGGGCGTGATGTACTCCATCTGCCGCATGAACGTGATGGCCTGAAACTCGCCCATCGTAAAGAGCCCGTTCTCGCCGGTGTTGACCAAGACCATGTTCAACTCGCCGAGCGGCTCATAGCTGTCAGCGCCGTCCTCGCCCGCGCCGGCCGCCGGCCGCAGGCGCAAACTCCCTGACTCGCCGAGCCGCTCGGTGCGGCCGGCGTAGACCTTCAGGCGCTCGCCGGGGACGCCCACGCGCCCCTTCGGCTTGATGCGTATCGAGTCGTAGCGTAAATCGGAGTAGCCGATCATCGCCGCCGGCTTGAACTCCTTCACGGCCGGGCCGCCGAGCGTGCGCGCCATCAGAAACATCAGGCCGGTGTGCGCGAACGCAATGGCCGTCTTCTCAAGGAGCGTGGCGGAGGGCTTGTCCTCCGAGTGCGTGTAGGGGACGTTGAGCCCCATGCCGCCCGTCCCCGTCGTGCCTATCTTCAGGTAGAGGCGCGTGTTCTCTTCCCTCATCGCCTTGTTGATGAGCAGGACGTGGCGGACGAGTTGCGGGACGGATTGCGAGACGAGCACCTCCTCGACGGCGCGCGTGGCGGAGTCGGCCAGCGCGTCGTCGGCCGCCCCGCCGCCCGCGAGCGCCGCGCCCAGTTCGCCGAGCCTCTGCCGCGCGAGGTCGGAGGCGGCGTAAACGTCCTGATAGCTGATGGCGGTCGCGGTGTTGATGCTGTCGATGATGACGTCGGGCGAGAACTCCTTGATGAGCCAGACCAGCTCCGAACGCTCGTAGGCCGCGCCCGCGTCGCCGAACGTGTCCTCGTAGAGCGCGCGGCGGCGCTCGGCCGTCTCGGTCAACTGCCCCGGCCGCACCGCCTCCTGACCCGAAGAAGGGTTCCACTCGTGGCGGACGAAGACGTTGCCGGCGACGCCGCGGACGTTGAGGTTCGGGAAGTCGCGGCTGACGTAGACGACCGCCTCGTCGGCCTCGGCCTGCGTCAGCGCGCTGATGATGATGCGACGCGGGGCCAGCTCGCGCGCGATCTCGTAGGCCACCTGCCGGCCGACCATGCCGCCGCCGCCGAGCAGTAGAAAAGTCTCGTCCTTTAAAAAGCGCATCGCGACTTCCCCCACGTTGCCGGTTTGGGGCGCGCGCGCCCCGGCCGCACTTCAGCCAAACTGTTCGAGGAAGCGCACGTCGTTCTCGAAGAGGAGGCGTATGTCGTCCAGCTCGTACATCAGCCCGCACATGCGGTCGATGCCGAGGCCGAAGGCGAAGCCGGAGAACTCCTCTGGGTCAATGTCGACCGCGCGCAGGACGTTCGGGTGCACCATCCCCGAGCCACCCAGCTCAATCCAGCCCGAGCCCTTGCACAGGCGGCAGCCCGAGCCGCCGCACTTGAAGCAGGAGTAGTCGGCCTCCATGCTCGGCTCTGTGAACGGGAAGTAGGACGGGCGGAAGCGCGTCAGCGTCTGCGGCCCGAAGAGGCGGCGGACGAACTCCGAGAGCGTCCCCTTCAAATGCCCCATGTGGATGCCGCGGTCGACGAGCAGCCCCTCGACCTGAAAGAACATCGGGTTGTGCGTAGCGTCGGGCGTGTCGCGCCGGAAGACGCGGCCGGGCGCGACGACGCGCAGCGGCGGACGCCGGTGCTGCATCGCGTGAATCTGCACGGTCGAGGTCTGCGAGCGAAGGCTCAGGCCGTCGGTCGTGTAGAAGGTGTCCTGCGGCGAGCGCGCCGGGTGCAGCTCGGGGATGTTGAGCGCGGTGAAGTTGTAGAAGTCCGTCTCGACCTCGGGGCCGTCCTCGACCGCGTAGCCCATCGAGACGAACACGTCCTCGATGCGCTGGCGCAGGAGCGTGATGGGGTGGAGGTGCCCGCGCCGCGGCCTGCGGCCCGGCAGCGTCACGTCCACGCGCTCGCGCTCGGTCTTGAGCCGGCCGACGTGCGCCTGCAAGCCTGCCTGCGCCCCGTCGAGCTTTGCGGCGACCTCGGCGTTGAGCGACTGGACGCGCTGCCCGAAGGCCGCGCGCTCGTCCGCCGGGACGCGCCCGATCAGCTTCATGAGCTGCGAGAGCGCGCTCTTCTTCGACGTGTGGCGCGTGCGCAGCTCGGCCAGCTCGCGTAAGTGCGCCTCCGCTTCGGCGAGCGAGAGTTCTTCGGCCCCCGCGCCCGCTTCAAAGCGAGCGAAGCGTCCGAACTCTCGCTCGAACGCTTCGCGCACGGCTTCGACTTGTGCGTCGTAGTCCACCGCTTCGGAACTCATCAGAGTCCTCTCATCAGTCTTCTCTTACCGCTTCAGGCCGCGGGCTGCGGCCGGTTGTCGATGGCGGTGCGCGCGCTCGTGGCGAGCGCCGCGAAGGCGTCGGGCGAGTTGGCCGCGAGGTCTGCGAGCACCTTGCGGTCGAGCTCGATGCCGGCCAAGCTTAGGCCGTGCATGAACTGCGAGTAGTTCAGCCCGTTGATGCGCGCGGCGGCGCCGATGCGGACGATCCAGAGGCTGCGGAAGTCGCGCTTCTTCAGCTTGCGCCCCGTGTAGGCGAACTTCAGGCCGCGCTCGACCGACTCTTTCGCCGAGCGGTAGAGCTTCGACTTCGTCCCGCGATACCCTTTCGCGAGGTCTAAAATCCGCTTGCGCTTCTCGGTGCGCTTGTTACCACGTTTTGCCCTAGGCATGACTCAATCCTCCAAGTACAAGTAGACAGTAGTCGGCTGACTACTCCGAATTCAGCTCCGCCCGTAGGGCAGCATGCGCTCGATGCGCCCCTCGTCCGACTCGGAGACGAGCACGTCGATGTCGAGCGAGCGCTTCCGCTTGGCCGTCTTCTTCGTCAGGATGTGGCGCGCGTGCGAGTGGCCGCGCTTGACCTTGCCCGACGCGGTCAGGCGAAAACGCTTCGCCGCGCCCTTGTGTGTTTTAAGTTTCGGCATGATTACCTCTCTATAACGGTCTGCTTACGATTGAATCATCCCGCCGGTGCCGGGCGGGACGGGCGGCCCCTGTTTGACGCCGCCGTCGGTCTTCGCCTCCTGCTGCTGTTGCTGCTTCGGCGACTTGTGTCGCTTCGGGGCGAAGATCAGGAACATCTGGTTACCCTCCATCTTGGGGCGCTGCTCGACCTCGCCGACCGCGGCCAAGTCCTGTTCGAGACGCTGGAGCAGCTCGGCCCCCAGCTCGCGGTGCGTGATCTCGCGGCCGCGGAAGAAGATCGTGGCCTTGACCTTGTCACCCTCGCTGAGCCAGTCGTGGGCGTGCTTCATCTTGAAGTTGTAGTCGTGGTCGTCGGTGCCCGGTCGGAACTTGACCTCCTTGACCGTGATGATGACCTGCTTCTTCTTCGCCTCGCTCGCCTTCTTCTTCTGCTCGTAGGTGAACTTCCCGAAGTCGATGATGCGACAGACGGGCGGGTCGGCGGTCGCCGCGACCTCGACGAGGTCGAGCCCCTGCCCGCGCGCGAGCTGGACGGCCTCGCGGGTGTTCATGATGCCGAGCTGGTCGCCGTTCTCCGCGATGACGCGCACCTGCGGCACGCGGATACGGTCGTTGATGCGCGTGGCGGGGGCGCGGCGGTTGTCCGGGCGCTGCCCGCGGCCTCGAAATGAAGGAATACCTACACCTCCTGAGTTAAGGGCCAGGGCCGGTGAAAAGACGATTTCTAACCGGGCTCTGGCCGCACCCACGCGCCGGCCGCCCGACGTGTCCGTCGGCGCGTTCGGCGAACGAGCCCCACGCGCCGGCACCTGCGCCGCGCGTGGGAGGCCAAAAACGTTTTGTCGTCCCCGTTAGGGATTAACCAACCGAGATCGGATTCGACAGAAGCGCCCTCGCCGCGCGGCCTGACCCGTTTGGCGGGCGGCCAGCGTCAACTAAAATCGAAACGTCGTTTGCGTTCGCGCCAACATCGTTTCTGGCAAGGGACTTACGGAGCTTCCTGTCGAAAATTTGAATGGTAGGCACGCGCGGATTTGAACCGCGGACCCCTACCGTGTCAAGGTAGTGCTCTACCCCTGAGCTACGTGCCTACAAAGCCTTACAAACAAACGCTTCCGAAAAGCGGAACGCTAAGGTAACAAAGGCTTTGCGCAACTGTCAAGCGCCCGCGCCGCGCCACACGCGCGCCGCGCGGCCGGGCGTAAAACTAGAGTAAGCGGCCGGGAAGTGTTAGCATAGGCGCCGCCCGGGGGTCGAAACCGTCGCGGGCGGGAAGAACGCGCCGATTCCCCCTTTCCGTAAGGTGCGGGCGGGCGCGCCGCAGTCGAACACAGCCGAAAATCCCCTTTAAATCGAAGAGACCGAAAGAATTTTTCGCGCGCCCTCGAAGAGACTCCGCGAGCCACGCGGGTTTCCGCGTTCTGGAGAAACCAAAGCCTTGCCTCCGCACAATCCTCAACCGAAAGAGTCCCGGCGCACGGCGCGCGGCCCGCACACGCTCGCGCCGAGCCTGCCCGCGCGACTGCTGCTCCTGCTCTGCGCCTCGCTCGCCTTCGCGCAGGCCGCCACTCCCCTCGGCCAGACACCTCAGACGCAGACGCCCGCGCAGGCACAGCCCGCGCCCACGCCTTACGTGCGCCCGCGCAAGGTCGCCCCGAAGCAGGACGCCGGCCCACAGACCGCGCAGCCCCCCGCGCTGCCGACGCCCGCCGCCCCGCAGTCGGCGACGCCGACGCCGACCGCGCGCCCCGCCGACGCCGCGACGCCGCAGCCTTCGGCCGGTCAGGACGCAGATGTGGTGGACGAGGACGAGGTCGTGCGCGTGGACTCGAACCTCGTCATCATTCCCGCGTCGGTCGTCGACGCGCGCGGCCGCGCCGTCACAGACCTGAAGGTCGAGGACTTCGAGCTGAAGGTCGACGGCGAGGTCAAGCCCATCGGCGAACTGACGCGCGCCGAGACGCCCGTCCACGTCGCGCTGCTCTTCGACAACAGCGCGTCGCTCTCGGCCGCGCGCGAATTCGAGAAGCAGGCCGCCGTGCGCTTCTTCAAATCGGTCGTGCGACCCATCGACCGCGCCGCCGTCTACTCCATCTCGACCGTCCCGACGCTCGCGCAGGGGTTGACGAACGACGTGCCCAGACTCGTCCGCACCATCGAGCGCTTCGGCGCGCCCGACGGCGCGACCGCGCTCTTCGACACGGTCGCGCAGGCGGCCGACTATATGCGCCCGCTCGTCGGCCGCAAGGTGCTCGTCGTCGTCTCGGACGGGACGGACACCGTGAGCGACGTAGACTTCGACGAGGCGGTCAACCGCGCGCTCCGCGCCGAGTGTCAGGTCTACGTCGTCCAGACGCGTCAGGTCGAAGACCCGAACCTGCACGACCCCGTCTCGGAGCAGCGCATGTACCGCATCAGCGAGCAGACCGGCGGCGCCGTCTTCGTCCCGCAGTCGGTCGAAGAACTCGACGCGGTCTTCACCCAAATCTCGCTCGACCTCGCGCAGCAGTACCTCTTGAGCTACTACCCGCAGGAGGAGCGCAAGGACAGGTACTTCCGCTTCATCAGCGTCCGCGTCAAGACGCGCCCGTCCCTGCGCGTGCGCGCGCGCAAGGGCTTCTACCCCGACTCCGCGCAGGGTTCGCAGGACACGAAGTCGTCCGGCCTCGCACAGTTCACGGGCACGCGCACGAACGTGAGCGCCCCCGCGAACGAGGTCGCGGCCGCGCACAGGCGAACCGCCGCGTCTCCCGCGCCCGCGCGCGCCGCCAACACGTCCGGCCGCACAAGACCCGGGCCGGACGGCCCCGACACGGAGGAGTCCGCGAAGCCAACCCGTAAGGCCGACGAAACCACGCCGACCTTCACCCTGACCACCTCCGCGCCCGCGCCCGTCACCGCGACGCCGAAGATTTCCAACTCGTCGTCGCTCTTCTCCGCCGCCCCCGAGCGCGCGGTGGCGAGCGCCGCCGCCGAGACGAACGCCCCGGCCAACACGGCCGCGGAGACTCGCCCGCCCGAGCCCGCCGCCACGCCGAAGCCCGAGCCGAAAATCGAATCGAAGCCCGAGCCGCACTCCGACGCGGCTTCCGCCTCCGCCCCCGTCGAAGAGACGAGAAGCGCGAAGGCGACCGCCGGCGTCGAGGCCGGCAAGACGCCGGTCTCGGGCGGCGTGCTCAACGGCAAGGCGCTCCGCCTGCCGATTCCAATCTACCCCGCGGCGGCCAAGACCTACGGCGCGGCGGGCAAGGTCGTCGTCGAGGTGACGGTGGACGAGCAGGGCAAGGTTATCGAGGCGCGCGCCGTCAACGGCCACCCCTTTCTACAACAGGCCGCCGTCCACGCCGCCCGCCAGGCTCGGTTCACGCCCGCGAAACTCTCGGGCGAGCCCGTCAAGGTCAAGGGCACC
>JBEVKV010000474.1:0-12188 GCA_040509515.1 Pyrinomonadaceae bacterium
CGGCGAAACCTTTTCCTGTTTACCGCAAGGGGAAGAGACACCGAATAGCCTTTGAGTTCCAATTTCGGCTGCTCATTAAACCCGCCGGGGGCTAAGGCTGTCAAGATAAAAAAGGGCCCGCCCCGAAGGGCGAACCCTTTTTTATCTCAGGACTTAGCCGGCCGGCCGGCCGCCGGGCTAATCCGTGTCACCCTGGCCGGCCGCCTCGGCGCGCTCGGGTCGGCCGTTCTTGCCCTTCTCGTCCTTGAGCACGGCCTTGCGGGAGAGCTTAATCTTGTTGCCCTCCTTGCCGATGCACTTGACGAGAATCTGCTGCCCCTCCTTGAGTTCGTCGCGCACGTCGCGGACGCGGTGCTCGGCGATTTCGCTGATGTGCAGCAGGCCGTCGGTGCCGGGGAAAATCTCGACGAACGCCCCGAAATCGACGATTCGGCTGACGGTGCCGAGGTACTGCTCGCCGATCTCGGCCTCGGCCGTCAGCCCGCGAATCTTGGCGACCGCGGCCTGCGCGGCGTCGCCGTCGGAGGTGGCGATGAAAATCGTGCCGTCGTCCTCCACGTCGATCTTCGCGCCGGTCTCCTCGACGATGGCGCGGATGATCTTGCCGCCCGGCCCGATCACGTCGCGGATGCGGTCGGGGTTAATCTTGATGGTGATGATGCGCGGCGCGTAGGGCGAAAGCTCCTCGCGCGCCTCGGAGATGGACTGCTCCATGATGCCGAGGATGTGCATCCGCCCCTTCTTGGCCTGCTCCAGCGCCTCGGCCATGATCTGCGCGTTGATGCCGCCGATCTTGATGTCCATCTGGAGCGCGGTGATGCCTTCGCGCGTCCCGGCGACCTTGAAGTCCATGTCGCCGTAGTGGTCTTCCGCGCCCGCGATGTCGGAGAGAATCGCGTAGCGGTTGCCCTCCATCACGAGCCCCATCGCGACGCCGGCCACGGCCGACTTGATGGGGACGCCCGCGTCCATCATCGAGAGCGAGCCGCCGCAGACCGTCGCCATCGAGCTTGAGCCGTTCGACTCCGTGATGTCCGAGACGATGCGGAGCGAGTACGGGAACTCTTCTTCACTGGGAAGCACCGGCTCCAGAGCGCGGCGCGCGAGAGCGCCGTGGCCGATCTCGCGGCGCGAGGTGGAGCCGAAGCGGCCGACCTCGCCGACCGAGTAGTGCGGGAAGTTGTAGTGGAGCAGGAAGCGGCGCTTAATCTCGCCCGACTCAAGGTCGTCCATGAACTGCTCGTCCTGCTTGGTGCCGAGCGTCGAGGTGACGATGGCCTGCGTCTCGCCGCGCGTAAAGAGCGCCGAGCCGTGGACGCGCGGGAGCCAGCCGACCTCGATGTCGATGGGGCGAATCTCGCTGAACTTGCGGTTGTCGGGGCGGCGGCGTTTGCCGAGGATGTCCTCGCGGAAAATCTTCTCCTTGAGGTGGTCGAAAATCTTCTTCGCCTGCTGGCGCTGCTCGGGCTGGTCTTCGGGGTACGACTCGACGACCTCCTTCTTCAGCGCGTCGACGGCCGCGTAGGAGTCGATCTTGCCCAGCGCCTCGGTGTTGAGCGCCTGGCGGAGACGTTCGGAGTAGTTGCGCTCGACCTCGCCCAGCATCTCCTCGTTGAGCGCGGGCGCGGCGACGGGTCGCTTCTCGATTTCGAGCGCCTTGTACAACTCCTTCTGCCAGCGGCACAGGCGGTTAATCTCCTTGTGCGCGAGCATGAGCGCCTCGACCATGATCTCCTCGGAGACCTCTTTCGCGCCGGCCTCGACCATGACGATGGCCTCTTCGGTGCCGGCGACGACGAGGTTGAGGCGCGACTCACGCACCTCGTCGTAGGTCGGGTTGATGACGTAGCGGCCGTCAATCAGGCCGACGCGCACGCCCGCGATGGGCTGCGGGAACGGGATGTCCGAGAGGTAGAGCGCCAGCGACGCGCCCGTGATGGCCAAAACGTCCGGGTCGTTCTCGTCGTCGGCCGAGATGACCGAGGCGATGACCTGCGTCTCGTTGCGGTACCCTTCGGTAAAGAGCGGTCGGCAGGGGCGGTCGATCATGCGCGCGGTCAGGACTTCCTTCTCGCCGGGACGCCCCTCGCGCCGGAAGTAGTTGCCGGGGATGCGCCCGGCGGCGTAGTTGTGCTCGCGGTATTCGACCGTGAGCGGGAAGAAGTCGATGCCTTCGCGGGGCGCGCCCGCCCCGACCGCCGCGACCAGAACCATCGTGTCGCCGTAGCGGACGATAACGGAGCCGTGCGCCTGCTTGGCGACGCGCCCCGTCTCGACGGAGAGTTCACGCTCGCCCAGTTTGATCTTCTCTCTCAGTAACTTCTTAGCTGCCATTTTATTTTCGTCTCCTTCGGGCTGGCCGCCTGCGGGGGCGGCCCGTGGATTTGCGCGGCGTCTCATCCGCCGCGCGCCCGGAAATGTGCGTTTCTCGCCGGACTTCGCGCCGCCGCTACGTGAGGCGTCGGCGCGTCCGGGGCCGGAAAAAGAGAAAGCGGCACCCTGCTCCAACCGTGAAGCCGGTGCCGCCTTCCGCTTGTCTGCTAGAGGCCGCTCCCCACCGTCCGCGCGCGAAAGTTTCTGCCGTCACGTTCGGCCACTCCCGCCCGCCTGTCACTGGACGCGGGGCTTTGTTAAAGAGGCTGTCTTGCTCGTACACTCGCTGGCTGCGAGCCCAAAGCGGCGCGCGGCCCTGTGACGCTACCGGTTAGCGGCGCAGGCCGAGCTTGCCGATGAGTTCGTGGTACCCCTCGATGTCTCTACGCTTGAGGTAGTCGAGCAGGCTCCTGCGCTGCGAGACCATCTTGAGCAGCCCGCGCCGCGAGTGATTGTCCTTCTTGTGAGTCTTGAAATGCTCGGTCAGCTCGTTGATGCGCTGAGTGAGCAGTGCGACCTGCACCTGCGGCGAGCCGGTGTCGCCCTCGTGCGTCTGGTACGTGTTGATGATCGTTTCCTTGACCTCGGTTGCTAATGCCATAACTGTCGAGATGGTCCTCCCAGACCGCAGTAAGCCTGACCCTATCCTCAGGCAACCGCTAGAGTTATTTACTGACCCCGCGAATTTAGCACGCGCCGCGCCGGAGTGTCCAGCGACCAGCCCGGGACACTTCCCCGGGAGCGTTTTACATCAGCGGCGCTTTCGTGACACGCGCCGGACGCCTTCGCTTTTGGTCGGGCTCGGGAGTTTGTCGGGCAGGTCTACGCCGTCGTCAATCAGAGCCTCGACGTAGACGTTTGCGAGGCGGGCATATTCCAAGAGAATCATTAGCGGCGGCTCGCGCTTTCCCTGCTCGTACCTTGAGATGCTGTGATAGTCGATGAGGTGTTCGACGCCGAGACGCCTGTGCATTTCGGGCTGAGAAATGCCGAGCGCCGTCCGAAGCGCCAAGAGCTTTTCGGCCAGACGTTCCGGCTTCGGGCGCGCATGTCCCATCAGGCACGGCGTTCCTGCGAAAGCCTAACAATCTCATCGAACTGGTCGAGACCGTCAGGCGGCTGCTCACTTCTTCAGCTCTTCCTCGATGAGGGCGCGCAAATCCTGCTGGCTGAAGCGCGCGAGTTGGCGGCCGTTGACGAAGAAGGTGGGCGTCTTGCTGACGCCGAGGATCTGCCCGTCGCGTTTGTCGCGCTCGATCTTCGCGGCGTAGCGCCGCTCGGCGACGGCCGCGCGCACGCGCCCCACGTCGAGCCCGAGTTCGGTGGCGTAACGCTCGAAGAGGACGGCGGGCGGCTCGCGCCGCTCGGCGACGGCGGCGACCTGCGGGCCGTGCCCGTGTATCTCGCCCCACTCCGACTGGCGTCGGAAGAGCATCTCCTGCATCTCCCAGTACTTGCCCTGCTCGCCCGCCGCCTCCGTCACGGACGCCGCCAGCACCGAGTTCGGGTGGAAGGGCATGTAGCGGACGACCAGCCTCACCCTGCCGTCGTAGTCCTTCAGAATCTTTTTCACCACCGGGCTGAACGCGCCGCACGACTCGCACTCGGGGTCGAGGAATTCGACGAGCGTGACGGGCGCGTCGGCCGGGCCGAGCGTCGGGCTGTCGGGTCGCACCAGCGGGCCGTCGGCGCTCACGCTGCCCTTGCGTACGCCCTGCACGGACTTCCTGTAGTAGCCCGCGCCGAGCACGGCGGCGACGACTACGACGACTGCTATCAGCGCCAGGACTTTGACCTCTTTCCGCATGCTACTCCTTCTCCGTTTGCGTTTCCGGCCTGTAGAAGAACAGGCACAGCGTCACCGCGACGAACGACGCCAGCCCCATCAGCGGGATGGTGACGAAGCCGAGCCACTCGATCTGCCGCTCGGTGCACGACGCGCCCTCCGAGCACGGCGTGAGCGTCTCGGGGACGACGCCGTAGTAAAGCAGGTTGTGATAGACCGACACCAGCAGCCCCGCCAGCGCGAGCGGCAGCGCGTAAGCACGCATCCGCCCGTCGCGCGCGGCGATGCCGGTGGCGATGATGAGCACCAGCGGGTACATCGCGATGCGCTGATACCAGCACAGGACGCACGGCGGCAGCCCCATCACCTCGCTGAAAAAGAGGCTGCCGACCGTCGCCAAAAGCGCGACGACCCACGCCAGATAAGCCGGGAACTCTCTTCCGCCTGCGGGCATGCGGATAACATAGCAGAAGGCGGCCGGATACTTCACCGCGCCGGCCGCCCGGCGGGCTTCCGGGAGCCGGAGCGCGCCGAGGGGGATGTGTCGGGGCGGGCTTGTCTGATACCATGCGGCACGTTCGCTTACGCACACCTGACGGGGGACATTTCATGGACGCCAGCGAGGAGACGGTCGAAGCGAGGGCGCGCATTCTGGTCATAGGCGGAGGGTTCGGCGGACTTTTCACCGCGCTCGAACTCTCGGGGGCGGGCGACGTGACGCTGGTCGCAGGCGAAGACCACTTCCTGCACACGCCGCTCCTCTACGAGTACCTGAGCGGCGAGGTCGAGGCGTGGCACATCGCGCCGCACTACCGCGAGCTGCTCGACGACGACAAGGTGAACTTCGTGCAGGGCGCGGTCACCGACGTTGACTTCGACCGCCGCGAGGTGACGGTGGCGGGGCGCGTCCGCCGCCTGGCTTACGACTACCTCGTCCTCTCGGTCGGCGGCATCACGAACTTCTGGGGCGTCGAGGGCGCGGAGGCTCACGCGCTCCCCTTCCGCAAACTCCGGCACGCCGACGACCTGCGCCGGCGCATGATAGACGCGCTCGACCGCATCCCGCCCGACGCCGCGCCGCAGGACGCGCGCCGCGCCGCGACCTTCGTCGTAGTCGGCGGCGGTGCCTCCGGCGTCGAGCTTTCGACCAAGATGTCCGACCTCCTGCGCGACGCCTTCCGGCGGCGTGGGCTGCGCGGCGAGCCGCGCGTCGTCGTCGTCGAGATGGGGCAGAGGGTCGTGCCCGGCATGGACGCGGAGATTCGCGCGACCGTCGAAAAAGTCCTCGAAGAGAAGCGCGTCGAAATCTTCTCGGAGACGAAGGTGGTCGAGGTGCTCAAGCGCGGCGTCGTGCTTGAGCACGCGGGCGAGCGCGAGGAGATTGCGGCGGCGGGCGTCGTCTGGACGGCGGGCGTGCGGGTCAACCCGCTCGTCGAGCGGCTCGACGCCGAGAAGACGAAGGGCGGGCTGCTCGTCGTCGAGCGCACCTTGCAGTTGCCCGGCCGCCCCGAGGTCTTCGCGCTCGGCGACATCGCCTACTTTCCGCACGTCGTCCCGAGCCTCGCGGGCACCGCGCAGATCGCTTTCCAGCAGTCGAAGCTCGTCGCGCGCAACGTACAGGAGCTGATCGACGGCGGCGCGCCCTCGGCCGGACACTTCGAGGAGTTGGGCGAGGCCGTCAGCCTCGGGGTGGACGAGGCGGCGGTGCTGGCGGCCGGCCGCGTCGTCGGCGGCCAGATCGCGCGGCAGGCGCGCTTCGCGCTCTACACGTCGCGGCTCCCGACGTGGCAGCACCGCCTGCGCGTCGGCGCGGCGTGGTTCTTCGGCGGCAAGTCGCCGCGCCCGCTCGGGCTTCAGGGAGACATCATCAAGGGGTGAGCGTGGTCAGGCGGGACGACAAGGCGGGCGGGTTCGTCGGCGTCATCTCCGACACGCACGGGCTTCTGAGGCCGGAGGCGTCGGAGGCGCTCGCGGGCTCCAAGCTGATTATTCACGCGGGCGACATCGGCGGGGCGGAAGTGATAGAGGCCCTGCGGCGAATCGCGCCGGTCGTGGCGGTGCGCGGCAACAACGACCGCGGCGCGTGGGCCGACGAGTTCGCCGAGTACGAGGTGGTTGAGGTGGGCGGGGCTTTCGTCTACGTCCTCCACGACCTGAACGAGCTTGACATCAGCCCTTCGGCCGCCGGCTTCCGCGTCGTCGTCAGCGGCCACTCGCACAAGCCGCTCGCCGAAGAGAGGCGCGGCGTCCTCTACCTCAACCCGGGCAGCGCCGGCCCGCGCCGCTTCAAACTCCCCGTCACCCTCGCGCGCCTCAACGTGAGCGCGGACGACGCGAGCGCCGAGATAATCAACCTGCTGCCGTGAATAAAGAGTAGGCAGTATAGAGAGCCGGCAGGTAAGAAAAGGGCGGCGCGTCTCAGGTATCAACCGTGACGCGCCGCCCGTTTTTCATCTACTGACTACTGTCTACTGTTTTACGACGGGATGCGCGCGGGGGGCTTGACCTCGAAGTGCGCGTGGTCGAGGTGCCCCTGCGCGGCCATGCAGAGCCCTTCGGCGACGAGCGTCTGGTCGCTCAGCAGCACGCGGCTCGCCAGCGTCTGCTTGCGGAAGGCGATGATCATCGCGCGCATGGCCTTGCGGTCGTAGCTCGCCTGCCCGACTTTGATGCCGCCGGTCTGCCCGTTCTTGCGCGGCAGGCGGATGTCGCAGGCGAGCCCCGACTCGTGCGTCGCGTGCATCGGCGTGTCGCCGCCCTGCGGCAGGCTGAAGTCGTTGAGCGTGAGCAGCGCCGCGCCCGGGTTGGCGCTCAGAAAGTCTTCCTTGTACGTCAGCCCCGTGGCCCGCAGCGTGTCGGCCAGCCAGTTGGTGCCGAAGTCGTGCGCGTCGTTGGTCTGCGCCAACTCGTGGTTGTGAAAGCCCTCGGCCGCGGAGCCCGGCGGCATCTGCATCCAGCGCGGCGCGTTGTCGGCCGTCAGCCACTTGTGCGTGTCGCCGTTCGGGTCGACGCGCCCGTCGTTGCCCATGATGTTGACCTGATTGCGCCCGTTCTTAATCGCCTGAAAGAGCTTGATGGTCTTGACGGTGGTCGGCCCCATCACGTCGTCGGCCGTCAGCCAGTCGAAGCCAAGCTCGATGAGGCGCGTCTTGACGGCCTTCACGTCGGCGGCGTTGTTCACGCCTCCGAGGCCGACGCTCTTCTTGATGTTGACAGGTGGCATCTGTGTGCTCCTCCGCGGGTTCAGGTCGGGACGCGGGGCCGCGCCTTAAGGCAGGACGGCGGCGGCCTCGCAGGAGTCGAGCGCGGGGGCTTCCTCCTCGGGCTCGTCGGGGCCGCCCTCGCCGAAGTACGTGCGGCCGGCGGCGACCGTCTCGAAGTATTCGCCGATGCGTTCGAGGACTTCCGAGACGCTGTGCGAGTGGTAGATGACCTGCCGGAAGCGCGCGCCGCCGTGCAGGCCCTTGGTGAACTGCCCGGCCAACTGCTTCATGCGCCCGACGGCGGCGAACTCGGGCATGTCCGCGCGCAAAAGGTCGAAGTACTCGATGAGCACCTCGCGCTTGTCGTCGAGCGTCGGCTCGAAGGGCTCGCGGCCGGCGAGCGTGTCTTCGATCTGGCGAAATATCCACGGGTTCGCCATCGCGCCGCGCCCGATGAGGATGCCGTCGCAGCCCGTCTCGCGCCAGCGCTTGAGTGCGCCCTCGACGCTGACGACATCGCCGCTCCCCGAAACGGGGACGCTCACGACCTCCTTCACCTGCCGCACCAAGTCCCAGTCGGCCCAGCCCTTGTAAGCCTGCTCCTTCGTCCGCCCGTGGAGCGCGATGTGCTCCGCGCCGCAGGCTTCGGCGAGCCGCGCCACCTCGACCGCGTTGCGCGTGTGGTCGTAGAAGCCCGCGCGAATCTTGACGGTGAGCGGGATGCTGATGGCCTTCTTAATCTCTTTGAGGATGGTTTCGAGCCGCGGCAGGTCGCGGAGCAGCCCCGAGCCGCCGCCGTGCTTGACGACCTTCGGCGCGGGGCAGCCGCAGTTCACGTCGAGGATGTCCGCGCCGACCTCCTCGGCCATCTCGGCGGCCATGCGCATCCGCAAGGGCTGGCCGCCGAAGATTTGGACGGCGAAGGGGCGCTCGTATTCGTGAAAGCGCATCTGGCGCTTCGACTTCGGGTTGTTGCGCGTCAGCCCCTCGACCGAGATGAACTCCGACACGGTCAGGCCGATACCGCCGCGCCGCTTCAGCAGCGCGCGGAACGGCACATCCGTCACCCCCGCCATCGGCGACAGCACGAGCGGCGGGCTTATCTCAACGTCTCGAATCTTGAACGGCTTCATAAGACTTTAGGGGAAAGGTCAAGTGGAAGGTTTTTTAAATCCCTTTCCCCCTTCCCTTTCCCCTTCCCCGAACTTACTTCCAAAGCTCGACGCCGGTGGCGGTGAAGGTCAACTCGTCGGCGGTGCCGTCGGGGTTGGTCTTGATTTTGGCGCCGTCGTCTTTGACGAGGTGCTCGACCGCCTCACGGCTTAACGTCTTGACCTTGAGCGTGCCCTCGGCGCGGAAGTTCATCTCGGCCGCGTCCTTCGGGACGACGAACTTGTGGTCGAAGGTGACGCGGACGCCGCCCTCGCCCTTCTTCGGGCCGATCTCGACCCAGCACCCTTCGGCCTGACAGACCTGGCGGACGACGCCCTCGATGACGACCTTCTGGCCGTCGAACTTACGCGGCTCCTTCAGCGCGTCGGCGAAGGCCACGCGCTTCGACTCCGTTCCGATGGCCGCGCCGCGCCGGACGACGCCCCCGGAGTTTTTAGCGTCGGCGGACGTTGCTTCCGGTTTGGGATGCCCCGCGTGGTGCGCGTCCTGCGCGGCCGCGCCGGCGGCGCAGGCGAAGGAGAGCAGGAGGGCTGCGGTGAATGTCTTCATAACGGAAATTGCGCTATCCTTTCGAGTCAGGGGTTGACGGACGAGGAGACGTTTGACGTTCCGAACCCACGGATTATAGCAATGCGGCTCAAACTCATCCAATGGCTCGGCATCGTCTGGACGCTTCTGTTCGCCGCGTTCGTCGTGTGGGTCTACGCCGCCGCGCCGCAGAGCGTCGCCGACGTGGCGACCCGTGCGAGCGTCGCCGCCGGCACCTACGAGGTTGACCGCGCGCGCTTCGACGCCGGGCGCGAACTGTTCCTGCGCGAGCAGTACGCGGCGGCGCGCGGCGAGTGGGAGCGCGCCGACCCTGCGCGGCGCGACGCGCGCACGCAGTTCTACGTCGCCTACTCGTTCTACCGCGAAGGCTGGGGGCGCGTCTACAACGACGACCCGCTCTTCCGGCGCGGGCTCGAAGCCGCCGGCCTCGCCGTCGCGCTCTCGCCCGACGCGCCGCTCGCGGTCGAAGACCCGGAACTGAAAATCCACTCGCCGGCCGAGCTGAAGGCCGAACTCGAAAAAGGTCTCGAACGCACGGCCGACGACTTCAACCCGCTGAAGGTCTTCCGCGAGCGCAAGTGATGGAAGCGACCCGAGCGACCGAAACGACAGAGGTGACGCTCGACCGACCAACTTTGACGACGAACCGCACAAGGAACCGCGCGCTGCTGCGACACGTCGTGCTGCCGACGATTTTTCTGACGGTGGCGCTGCTCGGGGGTCTGCGCGTCGCGGCCGAGTCGCGCGCGTTTCTGTTCGTCGCGCCGCCGCTCGTGACGCTCCTGCTGGCCGTGATGCTGCTCGTGCTGTTCGCGCGCGTCGGGGCGGTGAAGGTCGGCCGCTGGCTCTCGGCCGACAACGGGACGGCGGAGAACGTCTCGCACGCGCTCACGCTCGGCGCGCTCTTCTTCGCGTCGGCGCAGGCGTTCAACTCGGTGCTCCCGGAGGCGGGGCTGCCGCGGCTTGTGCTCTCGTGCTTCTTCCTCTGGACGCTCTGGCAGAACCAGTTCTCGAACTTCGACCCGCGCCGACTGCTGCGGAGCATCGCGGCGCTCTTCGGCACGGCCTTCCTCGTCAAGCACCTCCTGCTCGCCTCTCTGAGCGCGCCCGCGGGCGGGTGGCTCAGCCGGCTGGCCGCGGCGGCGCTCGAAGGCGTCACGCTCGGCACGCTCTCGGGGCCGGCCTACGCCGCCTCGACCGGCTACGTCTCCTTCTTCGCGCTCGCGCTCTATGTCTGCGGCCTCGCGCTCACCCCGCCCTCGCCTCCCGTCGAGACCGACGACGAACGGGAAGACCGCTCCGCCGAACTCGCACGCGACCTCAATCTCCTCCCCCCGCGCGAACGCGCCCTGCTCATCGAAGAACTCACCCGCGAGACGGAGAAAGAGGGCCGGGACTGAATGAGCCCCCGGCCCTCTTTTCTTCCTCCCCTTCGCAAGGAAAACTTACCAGTTGACGACGAGCGCCTGCTCGGCCTCCCAGACGGGGATGTCCTCGCGGATGGCGACGCGGTGGAGCCGCGCCTTGTCCGTCAGAAGCATCCCCGCGCCGCGCGCGACCGCCGCCAGCGGCTCGTCGGCCACGGCGACGTGGAGCCGCAGGTCTTTCTGCAACCGCTCGGCGAGCCCGCCGAGGAGCGCGCCGCCGCCCGTCAGGATGAGACCGGTCTGGTAGATGTCGGCCGTCACCTCGGGCTTCGACTCTTCGATGGCGCGGCGCGCGCCCGCCACGATTTCTGAGACGATTGGGTCGAGGGCCTCGCTCACCTCCGCGGCCTCAATCTCGACCACCTTCGCCAGCCCGTCGGTCACCTGCTTGCCGACGACCTCCATCCGCCCGTCGGAGTCTGCGCCCGCGTTCCCCAGTTGCCTCTTGATGTTCTCGGCCGTCCGCTCGCCGATCTGCATCTCGTACTTGGCGCGGACGTAGTCGCAGATGGCCTGATCCATGGCGTTGCCGGCCGCGGGCATCGAGTGCGAGGAGACGACCGCGCCCGAGGCGATGATGGCGACGTTCGTCGTGCCGCCGCCGATGTCGACGACGAGGTGCGCGCGCTCGTCGTCCTGACGGAGTCCGGCGCCGAAGCCGGCGCAGAGCCCCTCGTCGACCAAGTCCACGCGCGTGGCCCTTGCGTCGCGCGCCGCGTCGCGGATCGAGCGCTGCTCCAGCGTCGTCGAGGAGCCGGGCACGCCGATGACGACGTGGCTGCGGCGGTGGCTGCCGCCGTTGACGCGGGTGATGAATGCCTTGAGCATCTTCTCGACCGCGTCGAAGTTCTCGATGGTGCCGCCGCGGACGGGGCGGAAGACTTCAACGTCCTTCGGCTCGCGGCCGAGCATCTTGTAGGCTTCCGCGCCCACGTCCAAAACCTCCCCCGTGTACTTGTGGATGGCGACGGCCGAAGGCTCGTTGAGGACGACGCCGCGGCCGGGCGCGAAAATCAGCGTGTTGACGGTGCCGAGATCGATCGCCAGGTCGTCCGTAAAGATACTGCTCAGGATGTTCATAGCTCCCCCACTGGTTCCACTGCTTCTTTGTTGGACATTCTTCGCCGAGGTCAACTGAGGTCGGGCAAGCGGCGTTCCACTAAGACAGACTCGGATAAAGGCCGCATTTCCAAAAACCGGCGCGGCGCGCGCGTTTCGTTTCCAGACGAACACCCGCGCGGAAGCCGAACCCGGCGCGCGGAAGGCGAACGGAATAGAGACAAGGTGACGGCGGAAGGGCGTGAGGACGAAAGACGGACTACAGGTCAGAAAGATGCGTCGTAAGTCAGATGACTTACCTTTCAACCTTCACTCTTCGTCGCCGATTTCGACGTCGCTGACGACTTCGTAGAGCGAGGGGGCGTCCGCGCGGGAGACCTGCTTGGTCTGCGGGACTGTCAGGACGCGTACAGTGAGGGCGCTGGCGCGGCGGCGGACGGTTATCTCGTCGCCCACGCGCACGGTGCGCGAAGAGCGCGCCGCCGCGCCGCCCACGGAGACGGCCCCGGCCTCGCACAACTCCTGCGCCGACGTGCGTCGGACGACGATGCGGCTGGCGCGAAGGAACTGGTCGAGACGCATAAAAGTCTTGAGCCGTAAACCGTGACAAGCGCGTGA
>JBEVKV010000475.1:0-22241 GCA_040509515.1 Pyrinomonadaceae bacterium
CTGAAGATTTACGTCTTCAGGCCGTGTCTCTGTGTCTCCGTGGTTAAGTTTTTTGACTCAGGCGGCGGTGCCGAGCGCGCGCTCAAGCTCGCGGGGCAGCGCGTCAAAGCCCGGCTTGAGGACGAACCCCTGCGCGTCGCATTCGAGCGCCTTCTTCAGACGCGACGGGTGGTCGCCCGAGTAGAAGACGATGGGCGTCTCCTTGTCGAACTCGCGTATCCCCTCGCACAGCTCCATCCCGGAGCCGTCGGCGAAGCGGCTGTCGAGCAGGTAGAGGTCGAAGCTCCCGCCGCGCGCGAGCGCCAGACCATCGCCCACGGACTCCGCCGCCACCACCTCGTAACCCCACGCTCCGAGCAGGTACGAGATGAGAAAACGCGTGTCCTCGTGGTCGTCTACGAAAAGGATGCGGGGGCTTTCGCTCAAAGGTAACTCCTGTCGGCCTCCGTGGCTTGCGGGCGCGTCGTGCGGGGAGTCGCACGGCGTTCCGGTTTTGGGAAAATTTAGCAAAACTTTTGTGAAATTTCAACCGGATCGGGGACAGATTTGGCAGAGTGTTCAACGGCGCTCAAGGATTCCTCAAGAGGGCTCGGCCATTCTCGTTTTCGGAGGCAGGAAGGCCGGAGGAGGTTTTTGGAAAGAGAGATGAGATACGAGGCGAACGACAACGTGAAGGGCAGGACGCCGCTGATGCTGGCGGCCTTCCGCGGCGACGCGGCGGCCGTCGTCAACCTTCTGGAGCGCGGCGCGGACGTGAACGCGAGGGACGCGGACGGCGACACGGCGCTGATGTTCGCGGCCTTCCGCGGGCACGGGCTGGTCGTCGCGCTGCTCTTGCAGTACGGCGCGAACGTCTACGCGCGCGCGCGAAACGGCTGGACGGCGAGGCGGGCGGCGCAGTCCGGCCTCCACCAGCAGATTGCCGAGACGCTCCGCCGCGCCGAGACCGACGGCGCGGCCGTCCAATACGTCAACTGAATGAGTAGACGGTAGACAGGAGTGATGACTCTTCGTCAGGCGCGTGCGAAGTCGATGAAGCCGCGCTCGGGGTTGGTCGAGACGAGGCGGACGCGGACGCGGTCGCCCACGTCGAGGCCGCGCCAGCCGCGCATGATGCGGCCGTCGGCCGGCGGGCGGAAGAGACGCGCGAACGTCCCCGCAGGCTTGACGCCGGTGACGACCGCGTCGAACGTCTCGCCGACGCGCGCGGAGAGCAGCGAGGCCGCCGCCGCCTTGCGCATCCGCCGCTCGACCTTGCGCGCGGCCGACTCCATCAGGTTGCAGCGCGCGGCTATCCCCTCAAGCTCCTCGCGCGTGTAGGGCGCGGGCGCGCCCGCGGCAGCCGCCTTCAGACACCGCTGCGTGACGAGGTCGGGGAAGCGCCGGTTGGGCGCGGTCGAGTGCGTGTAGTCGTGGACGGCGAGGCCGAAGTGCCCCTCCTGATCGAGCCCCGGCGCCTCGACCATGTAGTCGCCCGGCCCCATCATCTTCAAAATCGAGAGCGAGAGTTCGGCGTACCCGCCGGGGTCTTCCTCGCGCCGGCGCGACATGAAGTCGGAGAGAGCGCGCGGGTCGGGCTCGGCGGGCAGCTCGTAGCCTAAGGCCGCGGCCGTCTCGACCATGCGCGGCCAGCGCTCGGGCGCGCGCACGACGCGGCGGAGCGACGGCACGCCCTTCGACTGTAGCAGCTCGGCCATCGAGGTGTTGGCGGCGATCATCAGGCTCTCGATGATGACCTGCGCGCGGTTGTTCCGCCGCTCGTCGAGCCGGATGACGCGCCCCGTCTCGTCGAGGACGGGCACCAGCTCTTCCCTCTCCAGCTCAAGCGCGCCGCAGCGCCGCCGCAGCTCGTGCAGCGCGCGCGCGACCTCGTCCTGTAGTCTGACCTGCTCCTCAAGCCCCTCGACGTTCTTGAAGGCTTCGGGCGCGGGGCCGCGCCCTTCGAGCCACGCGCCGGCCGTCTCGTAGTCGAGCTTGGCGCGGTTGCGCACGAGCGCGCAGTAGACGCTCTCGCAGCGGACTTCGCCGCCCCCGTCCACGCAGAGTTCCATGACGACGGCGAGGCGGTCTTCGCCCTCGACGAGCGAGGTGAGGTCGGTCGAGAGTTTTTCCGGGAGCATCGGGAAGACGTGCGCGGGGGTGTAGACCGAGACGGTGTTGACGGCGGCGTGGCGGTCGGTGGCCGAACCCCGGTGGACGTACGCGTCCACGTCGGCGATGCCGACGTGGACGCGGAAGCCGTTCGCGCCGTCGCGCTCGACGTACTCCACCTGATCGAGGTCGCGCGACTCCCGGTTGTCGATGGAAGACCAGAGCAAGTCGCGCAGGTCTTTGAGCCCGGTGTCGTCGATCGCGCCCCGGCGACCGAACTCTTCGACCTCGCGCCCGACCTCGGGGGGAAAGTCGGGCTCGAAGCCCGCGTCGGCGACCGCGGCGCGCGCGATGGCGCGCATGTCCGGCGTGTGACGGCGCTTCGCCTTCGGGTCGCGCATCACTGCTCTTTCAGCACCAGCACGAGGTCGGTCTGGATGGGCTGCCCCGTCACCTCGATGCGGCCGTCGCCGACGTAGAGGTCTATCTCGGAGCGGACGCCGAAGTTGCCGGGCAGGTAGATGCCCGGCTCGATGGAGAAGCAGGTGCGCGGGATGATGCGGCGCGAGTCGCGCGTCTCAAGGTTGTCGATGTGCGCGCCGTTGCCGTGAACCTCCTCGCCGATGGAATGCCCCGTCCGGTGCGTGAAGTATTCGCCGTAGCCCGCGCGCTCGATGACGCCGCGCGAAACGTCGTCCACCTCAGCGCCCTTGATTTCGCGCCCCGAAGCGACCGCTTCGCGGACGAACTCGATGGCGGCGTCGCGCGCGTCGCGGACGATGGTGAAGACCTTGACGTGCTCGTCGCCGGGGTCGTCGCCGACGAAGCCCGTCCACGTCTGGTCGGCGTAGACGGAGCCGGGCTCTTTGAGCTTGGCCCACACGTCGAGCAGGAGGAAGTCGCCGCGCTTGATGGGCGAGAACTTCTCGGCGTTCGGCTGGTAGTGCGGGCTGGCGGCGTTGGCGTTGACCGAGACGATGGGGTGGTCGCCGTCGCAGGTCATCCCCGTCTCCTCGAAGCGGCGCACCATGAACTGCTGTATCTCGTACTCGGTGACGGGCTCGTCCGAACGTATCTTGCGGCCGACCTCGGCGAACGCCTCCTGAATGATGTTGTGTATGTTGTCGGCGGCCGTGACGTGCGAGCGGTACTGCTCCTCCGTCCAGACAGCCTCGAAGAGTTGGACGAGGTCGGCGCTCGTCACGGGCTCGGCCCCGAGCGAGCGGACGAGTTCGATGGTTCCGGCGTCCACGCGCGAGACGTACGGGATGTCGCCGGTCGGCGAGTACTGCATGGCGATGCGCGGGCCGCGCCCATTCGCGCCGGCCGTCGAGAGCGCGTCGCGCAGCAGTTCGTGCAGCCGCGGCCAACTGCTGTAGACGAGTTTGCGACCGGGCAGGAGGTCGAGCTTGCCCTGCTCGATGGCGTGGTTGATGCGCGTCGGCTCGCCCTCGGCGGGGACGAAGTAGAACCAGCGCCGCGTCGAGAACTGGTTCTGGTCGAGCTTGAGGATGCGGTAGGCGAGCGGGTCGCTCTGGCGGAAGTCGTAGAAGAGCCAGCCGTCGAGTCCCGCCTCGCGCAGCGCCCGCTGTATCTCGCCCACGCGCGCGGCGTTCTGTGCGCCGCCCTGCGCGGCCGTGTCCGTCGTTGTCATGTGGAGCGTCTTTCCTTTCGGAGTCGTTGACTGAAATGTTGAACGAAAGCGCCGGTTCGTTGGTCTCGTGTGCGCGTATTATGTTACATCGAGGCGGCGCGCTCAAATGCGCTTGCCGGGCGACTCGGTTTCCGCCTAGAATCGCGCCTGACTCCCACAGCGACGTCGCGCAGCAACCCCGCGCGGCACTGAACCCAACAGCGACGCGACGCGGCGACAGCCCGCGTCCGCCTCGCCGAAAACAAAGGAGCCGCAACCCTTATGGCCAACTCCGCAGCCGTCGCCCACGACCACGTCGGCGCGGGCCCCACGGACAAGCACCCGAAGGGCCTCTACGTCCTGTTCGCGACCGAGATGTGGGAGCGCTTCAGCTTCTACTCGATGCTCGCCATGTTCGCGCTCTACATGCGCGACACGACGGGGCAGGGGTTCGCCTGGTCGGTCGACGATACGCAGGCGCTCGTCTCGAACTACCTGATGTTCGTCTACGCCAGCCCGCTCGTCGGCGGCATCATCGCCGACAGGAAGCTCGGCTACCGGAAGTCCGTCATGATCGGCGGCGTCTTTTTCATGGCCGGCCACCTGCTGCTCTCGTTCCCGACGCTGACGGCCGTCTACGCCGCGCTGACCTGCCTCGTCATCGGCAACGGGTTCTTCAAGCCGAACGTCTCGGCGATGGTCGGCAACCTCTACTCCGAGGGCAGCCACCTCAAGGATCGCGCTTACAGCATCTTCTACATGGGCATCAACGTCGGTGCCTTCACCGCGCCCATCGTGATGGAGATCGTGCAGCGCAACTTCGGCTACCACCCGGCCTTCGCCGTCGCCGCGGGCGGGATGCTCTTCTCCGTGCTCATCCTGTGGCGCATGAAGCGGCACGTCGAGATGGCCGACCGGCCCGGCCATCAGGGGGCGAAGACGGCGGCCAACACCGCCGCGGTCGCGGTGGACGCGCCGCCCGCCTCCGTCAGCCAGCAGAACGCCATCGACGCCGTGCCCGACTGGAAGCGCGTCAGCGCGCTCATCGTCATCTTCCTCATCGTCATCGTCTTCTGGATGGTCTTCCACCAGAACTCGACGACCATCACCTACTGGGGCAACGAGAACACTGCGTGGGAGATGTCGGGCATCATCTCGAACTCGATCAACCCGGGATGGGTCATCCTGCTCACCTTCCCGCTGGTCTGGTTCTGGGGCTGGCTCGACAAGAAGGGTTTAGAGCCCTCGACGCCGACCAAGATGGTCATCGGGATGGTGATGACGGCGGCGGCCTTCTTCGTCCTCTTCGTCGCCGCCCGGCTCGGCGAGGGGTCGCTCGCGGCCGGGGCCGGGCCTTACGACTACAAGATGTCGCCGCTGTGGCTGCTCGGGGCCTACGGCGTGTTGACGCTCGGCGAGTTGATGCTGTCGCCGATGGGGCTCTCGCTGGTCTCGAAGGTCGCGCCCATCAGGATGCGGGGCCTGATGATGGGCGGCTGGTTCGTCGCCACGGCCATCGGCAACAAGCTGACGCAGATCGGCCAGCTCTGGGACGACTGGCTCCACTCGACCTTCTGGATTTTCCTGAGCGTCTGCGCCCTCGTCATGGCCGGCGTGCTGCTGCTCCTGCTCAGGCCGCTCAAGAAGGCCATGCCGGGAGTCTGAAGTCAGCAGACAGTAGACAGAAGTCAGTAGAAAAGACAGGCGGCGCGTCCGGCTTACAACCGAGACGCGCCGCTTTGTATTACTACTGACTTCTGTCTACTTCCCTCCTCACAGGTTGGCGAGGATGAAGTCGGTCATCATCTGGCGCATGTGACGGACGAGCAGCGGGTCCGTGACGCCGTGGCGCGACTTGGGGTAGAGCATCAGGTCGAACTGGTGTCCGGCCTTCTGCAACTCGTAGACGAATTGAATCGTGTTCGCCATGTGGACGTTGTCGTCGATGGCCCCGTGGATGAGCATCAGCTTGCCCGAGAGGTTCGCCGCCCCCGCGAGCGGCGAGCCGGCCTTGTAGCCTTCGGGGTTGCGCTGCGGCGTCAGCATGTAGCGCTCGGTGTAGACCGAGTCGTAGTTGGCCCAGTCCGCCACGGTGCCGCCCGCGATGCCGAGCTTCCACTGCTTGCTGTGCGTCAGCGCGTAGGTCGTCATGTACCCGCCGAAGCTCCACCCCCAGATGCCGACGCGCGAGCCGTCGACGTAAGGCAGCGTCTTGAGGTAGGCCAGCCCGTCTTCGAGGTCGCGCAGCTCAAGCGGCCCGAAGTTCTTGTAAGAGGCCCACGCCGAGACCGCCCCCTTGCCGCTCGCCGTACGGTTGTCGAGGTACCAGATGATGTAGCCCTTCTGCGCCAGAAGCTGGTGCCACATGTAGGTCGTCGAGCCCCAGGAGTTCTTGACCTGCGGCGCGTGCGGCCCCGAGTAGGTGAATTCGAGCACCGGGTACTTCTTCGACGGGTCGAAGTCGGGCGGCCGTATCATCATGCCCTCCATCTCGAACCCGTCGCGCGTCTTCACTTTCATGAACTCGGCCTTCCCCAGCTTGTACTGCCCGAGCGCCGCCACGCGGTTCTCCTCGATGACGCGCACCTGCGAGCCTTCGGCCGCGTGGAGCCGCACCTGCGTCGGCGTGTTCACGTCGCTCCAACTGTCGATAAAGTAAGCGCCCGTGGGGCTGAAGTTGGGGCGGTGGTTGCCCTCGGCCTGCGAGATGCGCGCGAGCCCCGTGCCGTCCATACGGACGCGGTAGACGTGCTCGGCGATGTGGCTGTGCTCGGTGCCGTGGAAGTAGAGCCAGCCGCCGGCCTCGTCAACCGCGTCTAACCCTCGCACCTCCCACGGGCCGTCGGTCAACTGTTTGACGAGCTTGCCGTCGGGGCTGTAACGGTAGACGTGGAGCCAGCCCGTGCGTTCGCTGCGCCAGAGGAACGAGCCGTCCTTGAGCCAGCGCGGGTTGTCGTCGAAGGCTTCGACCCACGCCTTCGTCGTCTCGCGGAAGAGGCGCGTCGTGCGCCCCGTCGCGGGGTCTGCGGCGTTTAAATCGAGGAAGGTCTGCTCGCGGTCTTGCGCCTGATAGACGACGCGCGCGCCGTCGGGCGACCACGAGACGCGCACGATGAGCGACTCGGCCGGCGCGTAGCCGGCGAGGTCTACCCAGCGCGTGTCGCCGCCCGCCGGCTCGGCCAGCCCGAGTCGGACAATCGGGTTTGGGTCGCCCGCGAGCGGGTAGGGCGTGTCTTCCAAGACCTGCCGGCGAGGGATGTGGTCGACGACCGGAAAGGTTTTGACGGGGCGCTCGTCGAAGTTGAGGTAGGCGATGCGGCGCGAGTCGGGCGACCACCAGTAGCCGCGCCGGTTGCCGCGCCCGTAAATCTCTTCCTCGTAGACCCAGTCGAGCACGCCGTTCAGAGTCTTCTCGTCGCCCGTCTTCGTCAGACGCCGCTCGGCGCGCGTCTTCACGTCCACGACGTAGAGGTCGTTCTTGCGCACGAAACTCACCCAACGGCCGTCGGGGCTGAAGTCCTCCTCCAGTTCCTCCTCGGGGTCGGTCGTCAGGCGCGCGGCCGTGTCCGTCCCAAGCTCGTAGTAGACGAGGTCGAGGTTAAAGTTGAGCAGCACGGCCGTCCGCGCCGGGTTCATCTTGTACGAACTCTGGTGCGCGAGCCTGCGCGCGTCCGCCTCGCCGACGGCGGGGAGCTTGCGGAGCGCCGCCTCCATCTTCGCGGCGTCGAAGAAGGGCGCGGCCTCGCCCGTCCGCGCGTTGACGCGCATGAGCGTGGCCGTGCCGCCTTCGCGTCTGGCTTGCAGGTAGTGCTCGCCGTCGGCGAGCCATTCGAGCCCGGAGGGCGGCGAGCCCGAGAAGTTGACGCGCTTCGCGGGGTCGAAGATGTCTTCGACGGTCAGCAGTTTCTCCTGCGCGCGCGCGGCCGCGGGGCACAGCAGCAGGAGGGCGAACAGAAGTAGGCCGAGATTTTTAGGTCGCATCTTTTTCCATTCGGGAGAAGATTTTTAAGCCTTACCGCGAGGGCGCGAACCACGGGGTCGCGCGTCGCGTAAGAATGGTGCGGTGCGTTGATGATACTCTATCCGCCGCTTTTAAGAAAAAGGCCGAACGGGTCAAGGGGGTGGGCGTTGAGAACAGTCGTCCTGACAATCTCGCTGGCCGTCGCGTGCGTCGCGGCGTGTCAGGGGACTTCGCCGTCGGATCGCCAGATGGCGCTCTCGAAGCAGCGCGCGGACGCGGCGGGGCTGGCGGCGCTGAACGCGGGCGCGATGCCCGTCGTCGCGGCCACGCCCGTCCAGATCGCCACGCTCGCCGACCGCGCCGTGCACGAGAGCAGCGGCATCGTCGCCTCGCGCCGCGACGCCGGAATCTTCTGGACGCACAACGACTCGGGCGACGGCCCGCTCGTCTACGCCTTCGACCGCGAGGGGCGTGCGCGCGGGACTTGGCGCGTCGCGGGCGCGCAGGCGCGCGACTGGGAAGACATCGCCGCCGGCCCCGGCCCCGAGCGCGGGGAGACGTACCTCTACGCCGGCGACATCGGCGACAACGGCCGCGAGCGCGAGTTCGTCGTCGTCTACCGCTTCCCCGAGCCGAAGGTCGCGCCCTACGTCGCGGGGGCCGCCGCCGCGACGCAACAGGCGACCGCGCCGGCCGAAGCCATCCGGCTCAAGTACCCTGACGGCGCGCACAACGCCGAGGCGCTTCTGGTTCACCCGCAGACGGGCGACCTCTACGTCGTGACGAAGACGGCCGATAGAGCCGGTGTCTACAAGCTGGCCGCGCCTTTCGCGGCGGGCGAGGCGCGGACGCTGGCGCACGTCGCGACGTTGCGCGGGCCGGACTTCTTCGGCGCGCTCGTCACCGGCGGCGACATCTCGCCCGACGGCACGCGCGTCGCGCTCTGCGATTACGCGCAGGGCTACGAATTGACGCTCCCGGCGGGCGGGCGCAACTTCGACGAGGTCTGGACGCAGAAGCCGTCGGCCGTCCCGCTCGGTCTGCGCATGCAGGGCGAGGCGCTCTGCTACCGGCTCGACGGCGCGGCGCTCCTCGCCACCAGCGAGAGGCTGCCCACCCCGCTCATCGAAATCGTCCTCCCGAAAAGATAGCGGACTCTACTTCTTCCCCTGAAACTCTTCGCGGATGAAGCGGACGAGGTCTTGAATCTGGCGGTCGTCGAAGGTGTGTTTGAAGGGCGGCATGCCTTTGCCGCCGTCGTAGATTTGGGTGAAGAGCTGTTCGTCGGTTCTGTTGAGCGGCGCGCCCTGCCGGAGCGAGGGGACAGTCAGCGTGCCGAGTTGTTTGCCTTCGCCCTGCGGGCCGTGACAGACCGCGCAGTTGCGCTCGTAGTTGGTGCTCGTGGGGACGGCGACGCCCGACGCCGGCGGCTTGCTCGCGCGCGAGTCACAGCCCGCGAAGGCGGCCGCGAGCGCGAGGCACGCGGCCGCCTTCGAGAGTGCGCGTCTGAAGCCTTCGGCGCGCGGCATTAGAAGGCGAAGCGGAGTTGCAGGTCTATGCGGCGCGCGCCCGCGTTCTGTCCGCCGCGCCCGCCGCCGAAGCCGAAGCGGCCGTTGCCGCCGTTCGACTGCCCGAAGAACGGCGAGTTGAGGTTGCCGGTGGGCGTCCCGAGGCTCGGGTTGTTAAAAAGATTCTGCACGCTGAGCGAGAGCGTCAGGTTGTAGCGCGACTCCGCGCCCTCGCCGCCTTCGCCGCCTCCGCCGAAGCCCCCGCGCCCGCCGCCCCCACGGCCGCCGCCACCGCCACCGCGTCTGCCGCCGCCTCCTCCTCCGCCGCCTCTACGACCGCCGCCCGCGCCGCCCGCCGCCGCGCGGCTCGCCGGCACCTCGCCGAAGCCGATGGTCTTGCTCGCGCGCAGGTTGACGGAGTAGAAGGCGGGGCCGCGCCCGTAGTTGCGCGGGATGATGGCGAAGCCGGGCTGCGGGTCGAGGTCGAAGTCGCCGAAGGCCGTCCGCCGCACGCTCGCGCGCGAGAGGTCTGTGGCGAAGGCCGGCCGCTCCGTGAAGAGCGTGTCGCCGTTCAGGTCGCGCCCGACGGTGATGTTGAAGGGGCGTCCCGAGTTGACGACGACGGTCGGGTTCAGCCTGATGCCCCACGGCAGCGCGCTGACCGTGCCGCCGAGGAAGAGCCGGTGGCGCTGATCCTGCCCCGAGTTGCCGAACTCGTTCGACAGGTCGTACTGGTTGACGGGGAAGCTGCCCGCGGAGTCCGTGTCGCTTTTGGCGAAGTTCAGCGTGTAGTTGCCGAAGAGCGTGAACCGCCGGCTGAAGCGGTTGTTGAGATTGACGACGAGCTGGTGCTGCTTGAAGATGCCGCTCGACTCGAAGCGGTAGATGTTGCCGCGCGTCGGGTCGGGGCGCGCGATGACGGAGTTGCCCGCGGCGTCGCGCGGGAATCGCCCCGACGCGTCGAGCAGCGGCGCGTTGACGTTGCGCGAGCGCAGGGCGTGGAGCGTGCGCGCGCCGATGTAGCTCACCGAGAGCGTGATGCGGTAGGGGAGCTGGCGCTCGACGCTGAAGGAGGACTGCATCGTGTAGGGCGAGCGCAGGTCGGGCGCCAGCTCGCGCACGGTGCGGCGCACCTGGAACAAGGCGAGTTGGGCGGGCGTCGGGACTCCGGTCACGCCGGTCGCCGTAAAGAACGACGAGTTGAGCGCGGGCGAGGTCACGTCGGTGACGACGAACTGCTGGCTCCCGCCCGTCGTGCGCTCCGCCTGCAACGTCAGGTTCTGCCCGAAGCGCTGGAAGAAGATGCCGAAGCCGCCGCGGATGACCGTCGTCTGGTTGCGCGGGTCGGAGGCCGGCGACCACGCGAAGGCGACGCGCGGCGCGAAGTCGAGGTTGCTCGCGATGTGGTTCTGCGCCTCGTAGCGCAGCCCCGCCGACAGCGTCAGGTTCGGGCGCACGCGCCAGTCGTCCTGTATGAACGGGCTGAAATCGACGTAGGAGACCGAGACCGCCGGGTCGCCGCCCGCGATGGAGAACTGCGTGGGGCCGCCGCCGCGCAGGCGTATCTCGGCCAGAGCGCCCGCGTCGCACGAGGTCGGGCCGCACAGGACTCCTTGCAGGAAGCGCGTGCGGCGGTAGCGTTCGAGGCTCGTGATCTGCACCAGCGGCGCGCCGGCGACGACGTTGCCCGAGGCGTCGATCTGCGGCGCGAGTCCGCCCGCGAAGGTGAAGGTGCCGGCGAAGTTCTGCTCGGAGTTCTCGCGTATGCGGTCGGCACGCAGCCGCGCGCCCGCCTTGAGAGAGTGGCTGCCGACCGTCCACGACGTGTAGTTCTGAAGCTCGAAGTTATCCTCGTCGGTCGCGGAGAGCCCCGTCGAAGCGCCGCCGCCCGTGAAGGCTTCGAGCACGCGGATGGTCGGCGCGACGAGCCCGCCCGCCTGCCGGCGGCGGTTGCGCTCATACTGGAAGCGCGTCTCGTTAATCACCTTCCCGCTGATGACGGCCGTCTCGGTGAGTTGGACGGTGTGCTGCGTGTTCGCCGCGTCGAGGGCGCGCGTCGGGAGGTTGAAGTCGCCGACGCCCTGATTGGCGCTCGTCGAGTCCTCGAAGGTGTAGCGCGCGACGAGCGTGTTCGTCTGGTTGAGCTGGTAGTCGAGCCGCGGGCTCAAGGTCGTCCGGCGGTCGGGCGACGGCACCGACTGGTTGAAGGCGACGGGGTTCAGCGCCGGGTCGAGCACGATGGCGCTGACGACCTCGTTGTCGTCGGTCTCGCTCCGCTCGAAGTCGAAGAAGAAGGAGGCGCGCTTTGAAGCGAGCGGCCCCGAGATGTTGCCGCCGTAGCGGCGCGACTGGTAGGGCGCGCGCGTCGCGGCGAAGGGCGAGCGCGCGTTCAGCGCCTCGTCGTTGAAGTTGAAGAACGCCTGCCCGCGGTAGCGGTCGGTGCCCGGCTTGGTGAAAATCTCCACGCGGCCGTAGCCCAGACGGTCGTACTCGGCCGAGAACGGGTTGCGGTTGATTCTTATCTCGCGGATGGACTCTTTCGGCGGGAGGCGGCCGCCCGTGAAGCCGTCGATGTAAATCTGCGCGCCGTCCTCGCTCGAACCCGAGCCGGGGCCCGCGAGAGCCTGCAAAGCTTCGGAGAGGTCTTCGGGGTCGTCGGGCAGCGCGTCGAGGTCTTCGCCGCGCAGGACGACCGCGCCGGCCTGCGACTCGGCCTCGGTGCCGACGGGCGACTCGGCCGTGACCGTGACCTCCTCCTGCTCGATGGCGACGGTCAGGACGATGTCGAGCGGCGGGGTGCCGCCGGGCTGCACCTCGACGCCGAGGTTCTCGTAGCCGGCGAAGCCCGCCTGATTGATGCGCACCGTGTAGCGGCCGGGCGCGAGCCCCGGGACGGCGTAGTTGCCCTGCTCGTCGGTCGTCGCGTTCTTCTCGACGCCGGCCGCGTCGCTCACCGTCACGACCGCGCCGATGATGACGCCGCCCAGCTCGTCCTTCACGTTACCGCGCAGCGTCCCCAGAGACTGCTGCGCCGACGCCGACACGCCCAACAACACGACCGCCGCCACGAGCGTCAGCGCCCGACACACTTCCGTCCTCAATCTAATCATCACCCTCCACCCGCACCCTGTCTGTTAAAGAAGAACTCCGAACGCTCTTAACGAGGGGGCTCGCGCGTCGGCCCTTGTCCGCCGCCCATCACGTCGCTTGGCAGACCCGGGCTCATGCCGCGCTGGCCTTCGGGGCCGCCGCGCTGGAACATCTGCATGCCGCGCAGCATCTCGGCCGGCCCCGTCAACAGCGAGACGACGGTCGCGCGCGAGGCGTTCGCGCCCGGCGTCATGGTGACGGCCACCGCGTCGCCCTTCTTCAAGTCCGCGAGCGTGACCGCCGGCAGCGCGTCCATCATCTGCTGAATGTTGTTGCCGCCGCCGCCCTGACCGCCGCGCCGCGCGCCGCCTTCGCCGCGCTGCTCGCCTTCGCCACCTTCGCGGCGGCGCCCGCGCTCGCCTTCGCGACGCCCTTCACGCGGCGCGCCCGCCTCGCCCTGCGCGCCGCCGCCGCCCTGACCCGCGGCGCGCCTCTGCTCGCGCCGCCCGAAACGCTCGGCGCGCTGCGCGATGGTCTGCTCAAACTCGGGCGTCGAGCGCCGCAGCGTCGAGCGTGAGCCGAGCGTGAGCGTCACCGTCTGGTCGCCCTGCTCGCTGCTGACCGTCAACTCGCCGCGCGCGGCGTCCACGTTCGTCACCTTCCCCGTTAAGCGCAGAAAGGCGCCGGTCAGAACCTCTTCGGCCTTGAACGTCCGGCCGTCGGCCGAGCGCTCGCCGGTCGCGCGCAAGGAGTCGCCGGGGCGCACGTCGGCGAGCGTGCCCGGCTGCGCGTCGGCCTGCCGCGTCGAGTCGGGCGCGTAACGCAACACGCGCGCGGCCGAAGAGGCGTCAACGGTCACGGCCTCCGCGCCCTCGCGTCCACGGGTCTGCACCACGATCAGCTTCTTCGACGCGTCGGCCGACACGACTCTTCCGTTGAGCCTCCGCCCGTCGTCACGCCCCGCGCCGCCGCCCGCCGCCGTCGCCGCGCGCGCCATCAGGATGACCTGACGCGCCGCGCCGCCCGGGGCCGAGATGCCGGCCGCGAGCACGCGGTCGCCGACGCGCACGTCCGCGAAGGCGGCCGGCTGCCCCTTCTGTAGACTCGTCTCGCCGGGCGGCATGCGGAGGTAGGTCGTCTGCTCGTTGGTCGTGACCGTGGCCGTCTCGCCCGAGTCGGCGCGCACGGTCAACTGCTTGCCTGCCGCGTCGACGGCCGTCACCTCGCCGATGAGGCGCTGACGCGCGGGGCGCGCCGCCCCCGCCCCGTCGCCGCCCTGCTGAGCCTGTGCGCCCGCCGGGGCGAGCGCGAGGAGCGGAATCGTCAAGAAGAGGAAAAGCTTTTTCATTTCGTTAACCGCCGTCTTCGTGTTCAAGTTGGAGTCGTTTCGGGGCCGCGCAGTGCAAGACGGCCGCCCGAGAATCCCGGTTACAGGAAATAATCCGACGCGTCGGTCGGCGCGGGCACACGCGCCCGGCGGCCGGCGTCCGAAGGGGAGAGACTTTCAGGGGATGTGTGGAATATACCTCAGCCGCGCGCGGGAAGTAAGTCGCCGCGGGTACAAAGCGGCGCGCGCGCGTACGCGGAAGGGCTGCAAAAATAAAGCGGGCGCGACGAACTTGGGGTCCATCGCGCCCACTCATGGCAACGGTCACTGTCCTCACCCCAGCAACCGTCTAGGCATTTGGATTCACCGCATGCCCGAATTGCGCAGAATATAAATCTTTCCGCTCGTCGAATGCAACAGTTTTGTAAAAAAATTTCCGCCGTACGGTTTGCAAGTCGTTCGCCCCTCGCACGCCGCCTTCACGCGAGCGCCGACAGCAGTTCGGCCGGCGCTTCGGAGGCGAACTCGACCGGCTCGTTGGTCACCGGGTGTCGAAAGCTCAGACGCGCCGCGTGCAGGCACAGGCGCGCGTGCGGCTCGCCGCCGTAGAGCCGGTCGCCGACGACGGCGTGGCCCGCGTGCGCGCAGTGTATGCGCAACTGGTTGGTGCGCCCCGTCACCGGCTCAAGCTCGACGAGCGTGCGCCGCGCGCGCCGCTCCAACACGCGGAGCCGCGTCTCGGCCGGCTTGCCGTCTGACAGGACGCCCCACGGCGGGCCCGCGCCTTCGTGCCGCCCGATGGACGCGTCGACGGTCAGACGCTCTTCTCTGACCTCACCTGAGACGACCGCCACGTAACGTTTCTCGACCAGACGGCGCTGGAAGTGCTGCGAGAGACGGCTGAGCGCGCCCTGCGTCTTCGTCACCGCGAGCAGCCCCGACGTGTCGCGGTCGAGCCGGTGAACGAGCCCCGGCCTGACGAACGGCGGCGCGACTCCTCCCGACGCCTGTGTGTGATTGATGAAGGCAACGCCCTCATCAATCAGTTCGCGGTTGAGGTGGTAGGCGAGCGCGTTGGCGAGCGTGCCGCTCTTGACGCCGAGCGTGGGGTGGACGAGCACGCCGGCCGGCTTGACGACGACGACGAGGTGCTCGTCCTCGTAAACGATTTCGAGCGGCGACCGCTCGGGCGTCATCGAGTTCGGAGCGCCGTCCGACGCCTCGACCTCCACGACATCGCCCGCGCGCAGACGCCGCCCCGCGCTCGCCGCCTCGCCGTTGACCGCGCAACCCCCGCGCGCGAGCATCGAGGCGATGCGCATGCGGCTCAAGCTCCCGACGCGCTCGGCCAGAAACTCGTCGAGCCTCAGCCCCTCGGCCGACTCGCCGACGCCGAACGTGACCGGGCGGCTCACCTAGTTGCGAAACTCCTGCGAGACCATGATGCCGCGATAGCCGCCGTCGAGAATGCCGATGCCGAGCCGGCCGAAGGAGGCGTGGAGGATGTTTGCGCGGTGGCCGGGCGAGTTCATCAAACCCGTGTGCGCTATCTTGACCGTCGGCGCGAGCGCGAGGTTCTCGCCCGCGACGCGGAACGTCACGCCCGCGCGCGTCATCCGGTCGAAGGGGTTGAGGCCGTCCGGCGAGACGTGCGCGAAGTAGCCGCGCGCGAACATGTCGGCCGAGTGCGCGCGCGCCACCGCGGTCATCTCCGGGTCGGGCGCGAGCGGCCTGAGGCCGGCGGCGCGTCGCTCCTCGTTGACGAGTTCGAGCATCTGCGCTTCGAGGTCGGGGCGCGGGCGAACCGACTCGACCGTGTAGCCCAAATCGACGCGCTCGTTCGACTCCGGCCGGATGGTCAGCCGGTTGAGCGTCCGCTGAATGGCCTCGTTGAAGACCGGCGCGAGCACGTCTTCGGCGCGCTCGGTGTAGGCGGTGAGCTGGTTGGCGAAGGCGCTCTCGCGCGCCGAGTCGCGCAAAGACTCGGGCAGCGGCGCGGCGAGCAGCAGCGACGCGAGGATGGCCGCCGAGATGAGCCCGCCCGCCAGACCGGGCAGCGTGCCGAGCGCGCGGTTCACAGTCCCACGGTGCGCCTCCTCCGACACGCGCCCCAGCAGCGCCTGCCCCACGAGCTGTATGAAGAGCCCGGCCGCGACCGCCGTCAGCAGAAAGGCCGCCGGCTCGTCCCAAGCCTGATCCCAACTCACGCGCGGCCCCAGCCAGCGCGCGACCGGCTGGTAGAAACGCAGCGCGAAGAGGAGCCCGCCGACCCAGCGCGCGAGGTCGAGCATCCCCAACAGCAGACCGCGCCGCCAGCCCTGCCACACGCCGAGGCCGACGACCAGCGCCAGCAGCACGTCAACTAAAGTCACGCTCATGCAGTTAGAATCCGCGTCCCCGCCTGTCGATTCAGAGTCGGAAGATTATACGGCCGCGCCGGCTTAAAAGCTCCGCCGAAAGAATTCTCTTTTTGTGCCGCGCGGAAAGAAAGAGCGCGCCGTCGTTTCCCGTACGACGGCGCGCTCAGACTTATCACTCACCCTGAATCGACGCTCACCCCTCGGCCGGGAGGCCGGCGGCGGAAGGCCACGCGCCCTCGTGCGTGCGTTTGCGAGAGGCGTGGCCGTTGCCGTTCGAGCGGCGCGGGCGCAGCAGCGCGGCGGCGGCGATGCCAGCCCCGGCGATGAGCGCGCCCGTCAGCAGCGGGTGGAGCGAAGCCTTCGAGTAGAGGCTCGACTCCATCACGCGGTAGTCGTCGCCCGAGCGCTCCTTCAATTCGCCCGAAGCCTCGTAGAGCCCGCCGTCGCCGCGCGGGCGCGCCGGCTCGTCGAGCTTCTGCGCGTCGAACAGGAAGTTCTCCATCACCTTGTCGCCGAGGCGCGGCGCGTAGTTCTCCATCATCGACATCGCCTTGCCGCCGCCGCCGGCGAACACGTCGCGCTCGGGCGTCTCGGCGCAGTGGAGGATGACCTCGGCCACCACGTCGGGCGCGTAGACAGGCGGCGGCACCGCCGGCTCCTTCTCCATCAAATTCTTGGCGTGCTTGGTGTACGGCGTGTCGATGGCCGCCGGCTTGACGAGCGTCACGGAGACGGGCGCGCCCTCCTCCTCAAGCTCCATGCGGAGCGCGTTGGTGAAGCCCTTGACCGCGTGCTTCGACGAACTGTAGACGCCCTGAAGCGGGATGGCGCGGTCGCTCACCGTCGAGCCGACGTTGATGAGCGCGCCGCCGCGCTGGCGCAGAATTTCGGCCGCGACCACCGAGCCGTAGACGACGCCCCAGAAGTTCGTCTCGTAGAGCCGGCGCATGTCCTCGACCGGCGTGTCCATGATCCGCCCGTAGATCGAGATGCCCGCGTTGTTGACCCACGTATCCACGCGGCCGAAGCGCGCGAGCACCTGCTCGGCGACGCGCCGCACGTCCTCCTCGCGCCCCACGTCGGCCACGACGTAGGTGGCCTCGCCGCCCGCGTTGTTGATCTCGTCCACGAGCCTGCGCAGCGCGTCCTCGGCGCGCGCCACCAGCACGAGCTTCGCGCCCCGCCGCGCGGCCTCGCGCGCCGTCACCAGACCGATGCCGCTCGAAGCGCCGGTGATGACCATGACCTGCTCGCCCAACTTCTTCAGCTTCACACTCATTCTTTGACTCCCTCTTGTAAACCTTGTTCGTAAGAATCGTTCTTCAACGTCGTCGCCCGAGCGCGCGGTGCTCGACCATCAGGCAGAGGTCTTGCACGACCTTGATGCCGGCGCGCGCCAACTGCTCGGCGACCTCGTCGTTGCGTATGCCGGACTGGAACCAGACCGACTTTGGCCCCGCGGCCAGAATGTCTTCGAGGTGCGGCGGGATGTCCTCCGAGCGCCGGAAGACGTTGACCATGTCCACGGGGCCGGGCACGTCCGCGAGTTTGCGGTAGACCTTCTGCCCGAGTATCTCCGTCACCTCCGGGTAGTAGACCGGCACGGGGACGACTTCGAGCCCGGCCGCCGCGAGGTACTGCGGGACGTAGAAGGCAGGCTGGTAAGCCTGCCGCTCGGTCTTGATGCCGAGCACGGCGACGCGCCGCGTCTCCGCGAGCAACTCACGCAGTTCCCCGTCCGTCCTGACAAGATTCTCGCGCCAGTCGCCCCCGCGCGCCGCGCCGCCCGACTCTGCTTCGACACTCAACTCGACAGCCCTCCCGTCTCCGTGGATGTTCAGTTAGGGTACGCGCGCGCCGCCGAAACAGTACGCGCGCCGCCCGCCGTCCCGCCCTTTTCCGCACATTTTATTGCCGCCGCTATTCAGCCACGAAGGGGCTGCAAGCATGGTGCCAAATCGTCCGCGCGAGGGTCTGACCGGGTAAAACGATTTACCCGGAGAGTGTCAGCTAACGTACTGATATAGTTTGAGTTGCAAACTAAGTGGGTCGAAAATTTTTCTTCCGAAACGACGGTCTTGTGCTATCATCTCGTCACCTTTTCCCTTGCAAGAATAATCCGTCTCACGTGGTTGCCCCGAAACCCCTCAGCCACGAGTTTTTTCACTTGAGGGAGGCAGCGATGGTTCAGGCAGCAGCAGTCCAGAGACCAGCGAGGACGCCCAAGCCGAGGCTCAGGGAGCTGGGCGTCTACACCCTGCCGGACGGCAGGGAGTTCATCGTCAGCACGATCTATCACGAGGGTTGCAGTCTCTACACGCCTCACGCGTGGGAGACGTTCGGGACGGCCGAGTACTGGGTCGAGAGGGACGGGCGGCTCCTGCACCGCGGCGTCCCGAGCATCTGGAAGATGCAGGACCTCAACGACACGGGGCGCACGGCGAGTTACCCGCGCCCGGTCATCCTCTAAGCTCGCCGGCCCGGCGAAACAAAATCTTTGCGGCTCACGAAGACGCCGCGGGCACTCTGTAGACGAGGCCCGCGGCGTTTTTGTCCGCCTCAGCCGCCCGCGAGATTTGGGGAAGTCTACGGCCATTTGGCCTTTACTCTCCACATGCCCCGTTGGATAGCCCTTCTCACGCTTCTGTGCCTACCCGTGTTTGCGCCGGCCGGCGCGCGGGCTTCCGCGCGCGGACGCGCGCCCGACGACCAACAACAAAGCAAGGAACTCAAGCGGGCCGAGGCCGTGCTCTCGAAGCTCCGCCGGCTCGAAGCGGCGTCCGCGCCCGGCGACGGCGGCGAGTTTCGGAAGGCCGCGCGCAAGCTCTACCCCGGGCTGTTCGAGGCCGTCTCGAAGCTGCGCGACGGCGATTTGAAGACCGACCTTTCGACGGCCGCCGCGCTCTACGAGTCGGCGTCGCGCGCGGGCGTCGGGCGTGCGGACTGCGCGCACGAGTTGCGCGAGGCTTACGCGCGCCTGTGCGTCGAGACGGGCGGCGACCCCGCGCGCCTGCTCCGCGCGAAGGCGCGGCTGCACGCGGGATGGGCCGAGGCGGCGCTGCTCCACGCGCGCGGCGGGGGCGACGCGCACGACTCTCTAAACCTGATTCGCGCCGAGCGGGAGACGGAACGCGCGCTCGCCGAAGAGGCGCTGCTCGAACTCAAAGAGCTGGCCGCGGGTCTTAACGCCGGCGGGCTCGACGGGTCGGCGTCGGAGACTCTGCCGCGCAGGCTCGAACAGCTCGACCGCCTGCTCTCGTCGCTCCCGCGCGACCGCGCCGCGCGTCTGCTGCGCGAAGCGCGCGACGCCTTCCGCGACAGCCTCTACTGGCGGCTCAGGGCCGCGCCCGCGCTCGTCGTCAACGTCAACTCGCTCGACGCCGCGCGCCCCGGCGTGCTCACGCGTCTCGGCCTCCGCGCCGACGACGCCGAGAGCGCCGCCCGCGCCAACCTGCGCGCCGCGCTCAGGTTCATCGACAAAGCCGAAGAAGCGTTGAGACGCTAAACGCCGCACGCCCGTCTAAGAACAAGAGGCCGGACTCTCTTACAAAGGAGCCCGGCCTCTTTCTTTCCTTAATCTTTCCGTTCGACGTTCAGCGTTCGTCCCGCGCGACGTATTCGGCGAGCGCCGCGCGCCAGTCACGTAAGTGTACGAGGCCGAGCCGTTCGGCGGCGAGGCAGCGCAGGGGCGTGTAGCGCGGGCGCGGCGCGGGGCGTCGCATCTCCGCCTCCGTGACCGTCTCGACGAGCGTCGCGGCCTCGCCGTCGCCGAGGCCGGCGAGTCGCGCGGCCTCGCGCGCGAACTCCTCGTAAGTGCAGACGCCCTCGTTGACGACGTGGAAGAGCCCGCGCGCGCCGGCCGCCAGAAGCTCCCCGACGCGCGCCGCGAGGTCTTCGACGTAGGTCACGCTCGCCCATGTGTCCCTAATCGCGCGGACGCTGCGCCCCGCACGCATCTCGCTGTGCGCGGTCGAGAGAAAGCTGCGCTTGCCCGCGCCGAAGACCCAAGAGGTGCGCACGACCAGCGAGCGCGCGTTCGCGTCGAGCGCCGCGCGCTCGCCTTCGGCCTTCGTGCGCCCGTAGACGCTCGACGGCCGCGGCTCGTCATCCTCCGTGTAGAATTTCTCGCCCTCGCCGTCGAAGACGTAGTTGGTGCTGAAGTGCAGGAACGCCGCGCCCGCGTCGGCCGACGAACGCGCGAGCGAGCGCGGCGCCTCGACGTTGACGGCGCGCGCGGCGTCCGGGTCGCGCTCGCACTCGTCTACGCCGAGCACGGCGCAGTTGACGACGAGCGACGGCCGCTCCGCGTCGATCAGACGCTCGACCGCGCCCGCGTCGGTCACGTCCAAATCCGCGCGACGGAGCGCGAGCACTTCGTCACCCGACGCCGCGAGCCGGCGCGACAGCACGCCGCCGACGAGGCCGCCCGCGCCCGTGATGATTATCTTCATTCTTCAGGAGAGGTGCGCGAGGCGGTTGCGCGCCTTCGCGATTTTGCGCGTGATTGACTCGGCCATCTGCGCGAGCGCGTCGCGCCCCGCGCCGGTCTCTTCGGCCGTCTTGAGCATGAGGTGATAGAGCCTGTCCTGCTTGAGACGCTTGATGCCGAACTCGATGGTGATGAGTTCTTCCTTCAGTTGAAGGAGCCGCGCGGCCGCGTCTTCGGGCTCGTCCTCGCGCGCGCTCGTGGCGCAGTAGGACTGTAGCTGCTCGTCGTCCAGAAGCGTCGAGAGGCTCTCCACGTCGCCGTCGCGGTATGCGCGGCTGGCCTCGGCCATGATGGCGTGACGGCGACGCGCCTCGTCCTCGTCGGACGCGTGGTCTGGGTGGAACATGCGCGCGACCGACCAGAAGAGCTTGCGCAGCCCCGACTTCGCGGGCGAGGCCGAAGGCGCGGTGCCGTAGAAGTCCGGGCCGCCTTCGTCGCCGACGCCGTCCTCCTCTTCGAGCCCGGCGAGCCGCGCCTCCGCGCGTCGTATCTCGGCCTCGACCTCGGCCAGCTCCGCGAGCCGCCCCCCGACCGTCCGCGCGTAACGCTCCTTGAAGACGCGGAACTCCTCCTGCAAGGCCGACAGCTCGGCTCGCCGCTCGTCTAAGAGCGCCGCCACGCGCTCGGCCTCGGCCGCGGGGTCGTCCGCGCCCGCCCGCGACGGCGAAGTTTGCAGATGAAGGCTGTGCATATCGGATGAGTGATAAGTGACGAGTGATGAGTGATAAGAAAAGCCGGGACTTCTATTTTCTTATCACTCATCACTCGTCACTTATCGCCCGACAATGGTATCAGCACACGGCGGCCCGCGTCGCCCGGGCGCGGACACACTTCCGTCCGCGTCGGGGCAATCGGCGTTACCGTTTGTGCGTGACTTACGGGCGGGGCGTGGTCGCCTCGATTCCCTTCAAACGGGGCGACCGACTGCTGGCGCTAAGGCGTGATGAGTCCCTTCTTGATGTTGCGCTGCCACGCCTCGAAGTTCTTCACGCGCCGCTTGGCCTGCTTGCGTGTCAGGTGCATCTTGTCGGCAACGTAGTTGATGCGCTCAGTGCGGTCGAGCTTCTTGTTGTGCGGGACGCCGGGTGCGCTCTGGTAGTGTTCGTAAGCACGTTTCCACTCTTCCTTCACGTCCTCGGTGGCCTGCTTACCGCGTAGCTCTGGCATTTCGCTTCTGCTTCTCCAAAGGGGATTTTGAACTTGTCGGAATTATACTTCAGACGCCGTTTAATCTACCACACCGGCCGTGTAAACTTTTCAGAGTCTCTGAGTTGCAAACTTTTTGGAAACGTGCGCACGCCGCGCCTCTAAGCGCGCGTCGGGTCTTCGGGCCACGCGTGGCGCGGGTAGCGCCGCCCCAGTTCGCGACGCAGCGCGGGGTAGTGTCGCTCCCAGAAGCCGGCCAGATCGGTCGTCACCTGCACGGGTCGCTGGTTGGGCGCGAGCAGTTGGAGCACTACCCAGACGCGACCGCCCGCCACGCGCGGCCCCTCACGCATCCCGAAGAAGTCTTGCAGACGCGACGCGACCGAAGGCGCTCGCCCGCGCTCGTAGACGACGCGGCACTGCCGCCCCTTCGCAAGCGTCACGCGCTCGGGCGCCATCTGCGCCAGCAGGCGCGTCTGCTCCGGCGTGAGCCTTCGACGCAGACGCTCGGTCAGCCCGCCCGCGCGCGCGCGCGCGCGCATCGCCGCGGAGCGGACGAGCCCCTCGCACCACGCCGCGCGCGCCGCGCGCGAGGCCTAAGCCCCGCGCGCGCGCCGGCGGGAGTCGGGGACCGCC
>JBEVKV010000476.1:0-4069 GCA_040509515.1 Pyrinomonadaceae bacterium
GGGGGGGGCACCGGGCGGGGGTGGGGGGGGCAGGTGTTGAGGGGGCCCGAGTACCACTTCGTGCGGGCGGGGCGCCCCCTCGGCGCGCGCGACTGGCGCATCCTCTTCTTCCACGTACTGCCGAACGCGGTGCAGCCGCTCATCGTGCAGGCGAGCCTCGGCATGGCCGGCGCGGTGCTCTCGGAGGCGTCGCTCTCGTTCCTCGGACTCGGCGTGCCGCCGCCAGCGCCCTCGTGGGGCGTGATGCTCGAAGAGGCGCGCGACCTCGCCACGCTCCAGCGCGCGCCGCACGCGATGCTCGCCCCGGGCATCGCCATCGCGCTCACCGTCCTCGCCTTCAACTTCCTCGGCGACGGCCTGCGCGAGTACCTCGACCCGCGTCAGCGCAAGCGATGACCGCCGCCATCTCCGTCCGCGAAGTCTCGAAGACCTACCCCGTCCCGCTCGCGGGCTTCCGCAGTTTTTTCGGGTTGAAGACGCGCCCGGCCGTGGTCGCGCTGACCGGCGTCTCGTTCGACGTGCGCGAGGGCGAAGTCTTCGGGCTCATCGGACGCAACGGCGCGGGCAAGACCACGCTCGCCAAGATTATCGCCACGCTCGTCCAGCCGACCGAGGGCTCGGTCGTCGTCGGCGGCTTCGACAGCGTCCGCGCCGACGGCGAGGTGCGCGCGCGCGTCGGTCTGGCGACCGCGGAGGAGCGCAGCTTCTACTGGCGTCTGACCGTCGAGCAGAACCTCGCGTTCTTCGCGCGGCTCTACGGGCTCGGCGCGCGCCCCGGCCGCACGCGCATCGGCGAGTTGCTTGAGATGCTTGAGCTGTCACCCTTACGCCGCCGGCGTTTCGGCGAACTCTCGACGGGCAACAAGCAGCGCATGGCCGTGGCGCGCGCGCTTCTGAACTCGCCGCCGGTGCTTCTGCTCGACGAGCCGACGCGCTCGCTCGACCCGCTGGCGGCGACCGCGATGCGCGGGCTGATAGGCTCGCTCGCGCGCGGCGCGCGCCCGACGACCGTGCTGCTCACCTCGCACAATCTCGCCGAGGTCGAGGAGCTTTGCGAGCGCGTCGCCGTCATCAGCCGCGGCCGGATACGCGCCGTAGACGAGCCCGCCGGCCTGCGCGCCGCGCCGCGGGGCGGGGAGCGCGTCCTGCTCACGCTGCGCGGCATCGACGCCGCGCGCGCCGACGTACTCCTGCGCGCTCTGGCCGCGGGCGTCGAGGCCGCGCCGTCCGCCGACGACGCAGTGGCCGCCGCCTTCGACCGCGAGCCGGGCGACGACACGCTCGACCGAGCCCTGCGCGCGCTCCACGGCGCGGGCGCGCGCGTCGTCTCGTGCGAGACAGAGCGCGGCACGCTCTACGACGTGCTCGAAACCTTCGAGCGCGAGGACGGCGGCGGAGGGGGCGCGGGCGAATGATGAGAAGGTTGCTGTTACTGCTCGGACGCGTCCGCGCCTTCGTGGTGCGCGACTTCCAGTTGGCGGTGAGCTACCGGCTGGAATTCTTCATGCGCATCCTCTCGATCCTGTTCGTCACGACGACGCTCTACTTCATCTCGCTCATCTTCGCCGGCACGTTCGCCACGCCCTACGAGCAGTGGCGCGACCCGTTCCTCGCGTGGATCACGGCGCTCCCCTTCCTCAACTACTTCATGGTCGGATTCTCAAGCCTCGCCAACGCCGTCCGCGCCGAGCAGGCGCAGGGGACGCTCGAAGGCGTCCTGATGACGCCCATCGGCGTCCCGACGCTCATCGTCGCCAGCTCCGCGTGGAACTTCGTGCAGGCGTCGTTCCACTCGTTCCTCTACCTCTTCTTCGGGTGGGCGCTCTTCGGCGTCCACTACCGCGGCAGCTTCCTGCTGGCGGTGCTGTTTCTGCTTTTGACGACGCTCGTGCTCTCGTCCATCGGGATTCTGTCGGCGAGCTTCGCGATTGTCTTCAAGCGCGGCGACCCGCTCGGGATGATCATCGGCACGGGCTCGGCACTCTTCTCGGGCGTCTTCTTCCCGACGCAGTTGATGACCGGGCAGGCCGGCGGGGCCTTCGGCGCGATCTCGAAGCTCATCCCGACCACGCACGGCATCGACGGCATACGCCGCGTCCTCATACAAGGTCAGACGCTCTCCGAGACCGCCGGCCCGCTCCTCGTGCTCGTCGCGTACCTCGCCGTCCTGCTCCCCTTCTCGCTCTGGGTCTTCTCGCGCTCCGTCCGCCGCGCCAAGCGCGAGGGCAGCCTGATACAGTACTGAGTGATTTTTGATTTAGAAGTTCCCATGAGAGTCTGCTACACGCCGCGATACTACGCGGACATCGGCGAGGGGCACGTCTTCCCCATACGCAAGTTCGAGCTGGTGCGCGACCGGCTGGTCGCCGAAGGCACGCTCTCGCCCGCCGAGATTTACGAGCCGCGCGAGGCGTCGGTCGCGGACGTGCTGCTCGTCCACACCGACGACTACGTGACGCGCCTGCGCGCGGGCGCGCTCACGCCGCGCGAGGTGCGGCGGCTGGGGCTGCCGTGGTCGAAGGCGCTCGTGCGGCGTTCGTTCCTCGCGACGGCCGGGACGATTGCGGCCGCGCGCTTCGCGCTCGACGAAGGCGTCGGCGCGAACCTCGCCGGCGGCACGCACCACGCCTTCCCCGACCACGGCGAGGGCTTCTGCGTGCTCAACGACGTGGCGGTCGCCGTCCGCGTGCTGCAAAGGGATGGGCGCGCGCGCCGCTTCGCCGTCGTTGATTTGGACGTGCATCAGGGCAACGGCACCGCGCACATCTTCGCCGAAGACCCGGCGGTCTTCACCTTCTCGATGCACGGCGCGAAGAACTACCCGCTCTTCAAGCTCCGCTCGTCTTTAGACGTTGAGCTGGCCGACGGCACGTCTGACGAAGAGTACCTCGCGACGCTCGCGCTCCACCTCCCGCGCGTCTTCGCGCACGAGCCCGAACTCGTCTTCTACCTCGGCGGCGCAGACCCCTTCGCGGGCGACAAGCTCGGACGCCTCTCGCTCAGCTTCGACGGCCTTCGCGCGCGCGACGAGATGGTCTTGCGCGAGTGCCGCGCGCGCGGCGTCCCCGTCACGACCGTGATGTCGGGCGGCTACGCGGCGGACATCGACGACACGGTCGAGATTCACTGCAACACCGTCCGCGCGGCGAAGGCCGTCTTCGGCGGAGTTCCAAGTTCCGAGTTGACTTAACCCAACTTGGAACCTTGAACTTGGAACCTGAAACTTATAACTTTGAACCCGCATGTTGAGAGTCATCTGGAAAATCTTCAAGACCGGGTCGCTCGTCATACTCGCGCTCGTCACGCTGTTCATCGTCTACGAGGTCTTCACGTTCCCGCGCGTGGCCGAACTCCAGACGAAGAACCCGGAGACGACGAGCATGATCGAGACGCGCCTGAAGGAAGCGCGCGAAGCGAAGCGCGAGCCGCGGCGCGTGCAGCAGTGGGTGCCGCTCTCGCGCATCTCGCCGAACCTCCAGCGCGCGGTGCTCGCGGGCGAGGACTCGAACTTCGTCGCGCACAACGGCTTCGACTACGAGGCCATCCAGCGCGCGTGGGACGAGGGGTCGAAGATTTCGGAGAAGGAGGCCAAGCAGGAGGGCGACAACGACCCCTCGGACTGGATTCCCGACCTGAGCAAGTTCAAGCGCGGCGGCTCGACCGTCTCGCAGCAGCTCGCCAAGAACCTCTACCTCTCATCCGAGCGCACGGCGGCGCGCAAGATTAAGGAGGCGGCCATCACGTACTTCCTCGAACGCTCGCTCTCGAAGTGCCGGATTCTCGAAATCTACCTCAACGTTATCGAGTGGGGCGACGGCGTCTACGGCGCGGAGGCCGCCGCGCAGGTCTACTTCCGCAAGCCGGCCGCCAACCTCTCGCCGCAGGAGGCGGCCTTCCTCTCGGCGATGATCCCGAGCCCGCTCAACGTCTTCAACCCGCAGAAGAACCTCCGCCGCGTCCAACGCCGTCAGCGCGTCATCCTCCGCGGCATCAACTCGGTGAAGCTCCCGCAGTGTTGAAGGGAAAGTAGACGGTAGACAGCAGTCAGTAGACAGTAGAAAGAGAGGCG
>JBEVKV010000477.1:0-14321 GCA_040509515.1 Pyrinomonadaceae bacterium
GGGCGCGTCCCCCTCGAAGGCGAGCAGCGCGGCGGCCGGCAGCAGGACGGCGCAAAAGAACATTATCTTCGCGCCGCGCCGCATGCCGCGCCGCCGCGCGGTCATCACCGGCGCGACCGGCGTGCGCGCCACAGGAGCCCCGGCCGGGGTCTGCTCTTTCGCGGCCACGTAGGCCGCCAGTTCGTCGAGTTGAAGCCCGCACCTCGGGCAGAAGCGAACTTCGTCTGAAGACTGCTGGCCGCACTTGGGACAAAACATCTTCTTCACCTGTGGCTCGGTCGTGTTCGTGCTACCGCCGGCGTGACGCCGCGCGTGGGATTGTCCGCCGCTTCCCCGCCGGAAATATTAGCACGGGGCGGCGGCGTGCTCATGCGCGGCGGTCTCGCGCGGGCGGCGGGACGGTCGGAGGCGGGGTCGTCCTAGTTTTAAGAGTCTTTGTCGAGCAGCTTCGTCGTGTTCTCGGTTATGCTCGGCGGCTGGTAAATCTCTGCGGTGTTCGCGCGCTGCTGGTTGAAGAGGGACGCGGGGACGAACTGCTGCGCGCCGAGCGCGGGGCGTTCCTCACCCGCGCCGAGGTCTTTACGTGCCGCGCGACTTTTGACGGGCACGGTGTCGTCGCTAAAGAGCCGCGCGTAGACGAGCGTCGCGAGCCCCGCGAGGAGGATCATGAAGGGGACGATGAGCGGCCCCGGGTGATCCTCGGCGAGGGCGATGAGGAAAAAGACGGGGAAGAGGACGGCGGCGAAGAACATCACCTTCGCGCCGCGCCGCATGCCGCGCCGCCGCGCGGTCATCTCCGCGGGGCGCGCCGCCGGCTGCGCGGCCGGCGCGAACCCGTTGGCGGCCACGTAGGCGGGCAGTCCCGCCAGCGACAGCCCGCACCTCGGGCAGAAGCGAACTTCCTCGGACGACTGCTGACTACATCTGGGACAAAACATCTCATTCACCTGCGGCGGGTACGGCGTTTCTGCACTACTGCCGAGATTACGCCACGCGTTTCGGATAAGTTCGGACGACGGGCGTCGACCTCAGTTTGTATAATAGCAGCCGCGACGCCGACCCCGAACTGAAGCGGAAAGTGCGGATGACATCTCCCGAACAGCGGCCGAACGGTCTTGAGAGGCACGCCCGCGGAAATTTCCGCGCGGTCGCGCGCCGGAGGGCCGTCGCGTTCGCGCTGGTCTTCGCGGCGGCGTTCGGCGTGAGGCTTTTGTGCTGGCGCGACGCGCGGTTCGAGGCGTACGAGGTGCAGTCGGCCGTCTCGCAGAACTACAGGCACTTCGCGCGGCTGCTCGGGGAGAACGGCGCGGCCTCCTTCTACGACCCCACTTCGACGACGAGCGAGCCCGACCTGCTCGGACACCCGCCGGGCTACTCTTTCGTGCTCGCGGCCGTTTACGCCTTCTTCGGCGAGTCGGACGCGGCGGCGCAAATCTTTCAAATCGTGTGCGACTCGCTGGCGGCGACGCTCGTCGTGCTCGTCGGCGCGGAAGTGTTCGGCTTAGGCGTCGGCGTCGTCGCGGGCGGGCTCGCGGCGCTCTCGCCGCAGTTCTGCTGGAACTCTCTGACGATACTGCCCGACACGCTCGCGGTGCTGCCCGTGCTGCTGGCGGTCTACGTGCTGGCGCGCGCGCGCGGGGACAGGGCGTGGCTCGGGGCGTTGGGCGCGGGCGCGCTCGTCGGCGTCTCGTGCTGGCTGAGGGCGAACGCGCTGCTACTCGCGCCGTTCATGCTGCTCGCGGTGCCGCTGCTCTTCGTGCGCGGGGCGCGCGCGCGGCCGGCGCTGGCGCTCGTCGCGGGCGCGTTGCTGGTGCTCGCGCCTTTGACGCTTCGTAACGCCGTCGTCTTCGGACACTTCATCCCGGTCTCTCTGGGCGCGGGGCAGACGCTCGTCGAGGGCATCGCCGACTACGACCCCGGGCGCAGGTTCGGGCTGCCGGACACGGACGCCGAGCTGACGCGGATGGAGGCTGAAGAGGCGGGGCGGCCCGAGTACGCGTCGGCGCTCTTCACGCCCGACGGCATTAAGCGCGACCGCGAGCGGACGCGGCGCGCGGTCGCGGTCATCGCCTCGAACCCTTTATGGTTCGCGGGTGTGATGGCGAGGCGCGCCGCTTCGATGCTGAGGCTTGAGCGGACGCCGCTGACTGCGGACAGGGCCGTCCCGGAAGGCCGGGCGCGCGCGCCGAGGCTCGCGTTGCGCGCCGTGCAGAAGCTCTTCGTGACGGCGGTCTTTCTGCCGCTCTACGTCGCGGGGCTCTTCATACTCGCGCGTGCGCGGCGTCGGCGCGCGCTCGCCCTGCTGCTCGTCGTCCCCGCCTACTACCTCTGCGCGCAGTCGCCGCTCCACACAGAGTACCGCTACGTGCTGGCCGTCCACTACCTTCTCTTCGTCGTCGCGGCGGTCGCGCTCCACGGCGCGTGGCTCGCCGCGCGGCGCGCGCTCAAGCGTCGAACAGCTTAGACGTGATGGCGGCGAGGTTCGCTTCGGCCTCGCGCCGGTAGGTTTCGGCCCACCCTTCAGTCTCGCGCGCGTGCGCGCCGGAGAGGGCGAGCTTGAGCTGTGCGGCGAGCGCGTCCACGTCGCCGAAGTCGTAGACGAGCATTCCGCGCGTCTCGCCCGCGCGCGTCGCCACCACGGGCAGCCCGGCCCAGATCGCCTCGACGCGCGACAGCCCGTAGCTTTCGAGCCCGAAGCCGCGCACGAACGCGTCGCAGCGTTTGAGAATCTTGAAGACGGCCGGGTGCGGGACGTTCTTCAGAACCGTTATCCACGGGCGGCCGTCGCCCAAGACCTCCCCGCGGTACGCTTCGTCGCGGGCGAAGTCGCCGTCGAGAAGGACGAGCGCGATGTCCTCGCCCGTCTCGCGCCGCAGGCGTTCGACCGCCTCGGCCGCGTGCAGGAAGCCGTACTCGGGGATGAAGGCGCCGATTGAGCAGACGCGCCGCGCGCGCCGAAGGGCGCCGGAGAATCCTTCGTCCACCTCCGCCGGGAGCGCGCCCTCTTCGTCGCGGTACGGGACGGGCAGAAGGCTCCCGACGAGCGTCACTGGCTGCCTGACTCCGACCTCGTCGCGCAGCCAGCGTTCGAGTTCCGCGCTGACGACGACGAACTCCGTGACCGAGCGCGCGGACAGGCTGAAGAGCGCGCGGCGCGCGACGCCGAAGCGCGCGTGGCGCGAGGGGAGCGAGCCGTCGTGGACGATCTTCACCCACTCGAAACCGAGCAGACGCTTTAGCATCACCCAGACGGGTACGAGCGCGCTCGGGTACTCTAAGAGAAAGTGCGTGCAGTCGGCGATGCGCGCGCCGCTCCCCTCGCGCAGCAACAGCGGAACAATCTCGCGCCGCTTGTCCTTCATGAAGCGGACGCCCGGCGCGCGCACCTCCTCGTCGCCGTAAGTCCAGAGCCGCAGACCGCGCTCTTTAAGGCGTTCAAACAGTGTGTTAGCGTAGATCGAAACCCCGCCGTGGGGCGGCGGGTAGGGGCCCAACAGTACGACCTTTTTGCTCATGCCGAAGGACGGACAGCAACACTCCGGGGACGGGCGCGTCGCGGTCGTCGTGCCCTCCTACAACCACGCGAAGTTCGTCGCGGCGGCGCTGCGCTCGATTCTGGCGCAGACGCACGCGCCCGCGCGCCTGCTCGTCATCGACGACGGCTCGGACGACGGCTCGCCGCGAATCATCGAAGACGTTCTGAAGGACTGCCCCTTCCCCTGCGAGCTGATCGCGCGCGACAACCGCGGCCTCTGCGCCACGCTCAACGAGGGGCTGGCCAGAACCGAAGGGGATTACTTCGCCTACCTCGGGTCGGACGACCTCTGGCTGCCCGACTTCCTCGCAGCGCGCGTGGCGACGCTGCGAGAGAGGCCGCGCGCCGTGCTCGCCTACGGCCACTCGTACATCATTAATGAGCGCGGCACGGTCGGCGACTCGACGCTCAACTGGGCGCAATACGCGGACGGCGACGCGCGCGCGATGCTGCTCGAACAGATTTTCGCGCCGATGAGCCCCACGGTCGTCTACCGCCGCCCGAGCCTGGAGCGGCACGGCTGGAACGAGAGCGCGCGGCTCGAAGACTACGAGCTTTACCTGAAACTGAGCGCCGACGGCGACTTCGCCTTCGACCCGCGCGTGCTCTCGGCGTGGCGCAGCCACGGCCATAACACCAGCCGCGACTACATCTGGATGATCGAGGCGCGGCTCGAAGCGCAGGACAACGCCTCCGCCCACCTCGGCTTAAGCCCGGCGCAGCTCGAACGCTACCAGCGCGCCCTCAACTTCGCCAGCGCCGAAGACCTCCTCCGCCTCGGCAACAAGCGAGGCGCGCTCAAGTACCTGCGCCGCGGCCTCTCCGCCTCGTCCTCGCCCGCGGCGCTCGGGCGCTTCGCACTCCGCCTCGTCACGCCCTTCTACCTCGTCAGACTCCGCAACACCTTCCGGCGGTCGAGGAACGCGCGCCGCCACGGCAGCCTTTCGGATGAAGGAAAAGAGATTCAGCTCGGCGGACAGGCTGAACAGGATAAGGTGATTTGAAATTTCAAATCTTCAATTCCCCTCCCGTCGATGCTGTCAATCCGTGTGAAGTGCCTTCCCGACTTTAACTCTCAGCGCCGTCAATCCAGCGGTCGTACCAGAGGCTCAGGTTGAGCAGCGCCCAGAGGTGGAAGCCCCATTCGCGCGCGCCGCGCCGGTGCTCGTCGAAGAGCCGCGCAACGAAGCCGTAGTCGAGCAGGCCGCGGCGGCGCAGGGCGGACTCCATCACGCGCGACTCAAGCCCGGCGGCGTTCGCGCCGCGGAACCAGCCCTCGACGGGCGCGCCGAATCCGCGCTTGCGCCGGTAGAGCAGGTCGCGCGGCAGCACGCCTTCGAGCGCGCGCTTGAGGACGTGCTTGCCGCTGCGCCCCTCGACCTTGAGCGCGCGCGGCACCCCCGCGGCGTACTCGACGAGGTGGTGGTCTAGAAACGGCACGCGCGCCTCGACCGAGGTCGCCATCGTCATCTTGTCCACGCGCATCAGGAGCAGCTCCGGCAGCCGCAGCTTCAGCTCAAGGTAGGTCATCCGCGCGAGAAAGTCCGACGCGGGGCGCTCGGCGACGAGACGCCCGAGGTCTTCGCGCACGACCTCGTAAGACGAGAGCCCTCGGAGCCGCCCGCGCAACTCTTCCGAGACGAGCCGGGCTTTCAGCGTCTCGTCGAAGACGACGGCCGCGCCCCAGAACGGCTCCTGCCCGGAGCCGAAGCGTCGGACGAGTTCGGCCGCCTCCGCGCTGCCCGTCGCGGCCGAGACCAGCGGGCGCGCGAACGCGCCGGCCGCGCGTCGCGCGAGACGCGGCGCCGCTTCGGCGTGCCGCCAGAAGCGTTCGTAGAGCCGCAGGTACTTGACGTACTTGTCGTAGCCGCTGAAAAGCTCGTCCGCGCCCTCGCCGACCTGCACGACGACGGTGCCCGACTCGCGCGCGAGCTTCGAGACGTAGTAGAGCGGCACGCAGACCGGGTCGGCCAGCGGCTCGTCCTGATGAAAGACCATCGCGGGCAGGAAGTCCAACATCTCGCGCTCGCCGATGAGCACCTCGCGGTGGTTCGTCCCGAAGCGCCGCGCGACCTCGCGCGCCGTGTCCAGCTCGTTCAGCTCCTCGTGGTCGCGGTAGGCGACGGTGAAGGTCTCGACGGGGCGCGACATCTGCTCGGCCATCAGCGCCACGTTGGCCGAAGAGTCCACGCCGCCCGAGAGGAAGACGCCGAAGGGCACGTCCGCCATCATCCTTTTTCTTATCGACTCGCGCAGCAGCCGCAGAATCTCGGCGCGGTGCTCCGCTTCGTCCGGCGCACGCGCGCCGTTCGAGGGCGCGTCGGGCGGGAGCGCGTCCCAGTAGCGAATCATCTCCGCGCGGCCTTCGCGCCCGCAGACGAGCATGTGCCCGGCGGGGAGCTTGCCGACGCTACGGAAGAGCGTGCGCGGCGCGGGAGTCGTCAGGAAGGAGAGGTAGTGGTAGAGCGACTCCTCGTCCAGCTCGGCCGTTGACGAAGGATGCGCGAGGATGGCCTTAATCTCGGAGGCGAAGATGAGGCGGCCGCCCTCGTGCCGGAAGTAGAGCGGCTTGACGCCGACGCGGTCGCGCGCGAGCACGAGCCGCTCGCGGCGCTCGTCCCAGAGCGCGACCGCGAAGTCGCCTTCAATCTCCTTGACGAAGTCGAGCCCGCGCTCCTCGTAGAGATGAATGATCGTCTCGCTGTCGGTGCGCGAGCGGTAGAGGTGGCCGCGCTCCTCCAACCCCGCGCGCAGCTCCGCGTGGTTGTAAATCTCGCCGTTGAAGACGAGCCAGACGCCCGCGTCTTCGCAGCCGCGCATCGGCTGGTGGCCGGCCGGCGAGAGGTCGATGATCGAGAGACGCCGGAAGCCGAAGCCGAGCCGCCCGCCGTCGAAGAGTTCCGCGCCCACGTCGTCCGGCCCGCGGTGCGGCATCCGGTCGCGCATCCGCTCGACCACGCCAAGCTCGACGCGCCCCTCGGCCGCCCCGTACTCCCAGACTCCGCAGATGCCGCACATAGGGAATTTGAAATTTCAAATTTCAGATTTGAAATTAATCGACCGGCTCAACGACTCTAACCGCGCCCGCGCGTCTTCGCCAGCGCGGACGGGCGCGAGCAGCCAGCGCGCGCGGACGGGCGCGGCCGCGCTCAACTTCCAGACGGCGGCGGCCGTCTCGACCTTCGACCCGTAGCCGCGCGAAGCCCTGCGCGGCTCGACGCAGACCTCTTCCAGCCCTTCGAGCGAGGCGACGACGAGCCGCGCGCCCGAAGCGTCGTCGAAGATTTCGACGGCCGAGCCGCGGGTCACGACCTCGCGACCGGGCGCGGCGTGGAAGACGAAGCGGAAGTCGTGCGCGCCCTCGCCGCCGAGCGTGTCTTCGACGAGCCAGAAGCGCCGTCGGTTGTCGAACGTGACCGTGCGGCGGTGCGTGACGGGGCCGGCGGGCAGCCGCTCGTAGCCGTGGTGCTCGGCGGTCGCGGCGGCGCTCCAGCCTTCGGAGAAGAAGGCGAGCACGCGCGGTCGCGCCTCGTCGCCGATGATGAAAGGCGTGCCCACGGCAATCGTGTTCTGCTCCGCGCCGTCCACCTCGACGGTCGAGTGATACGCGGTCGAGCGGAACTCGTGGCGCGCGCGCGGGTCGCCGGTGTAGACGTACGTGCCGGGGTCGGCGATGAAGCTCACGCCGCAGGCCGAGACTTCGATGGAGAGCGCGTCGTTGTGCCCGTGCGCGCCGCGACCGCCGAGCCCCGCGCCGCTCGCGTTGAGCAGAAGATAGAGGTCGCCTTCGCGGAGCACGCACGCGCCCGCGTGCTCGAAGGCTTCCGACGTGGACGAAGAGAGGGCGGCCGTCTCAAGTTCCTCATAAGTCCGAAGGCCGGCGGAGCCCGTGAGCCAGAAGAGTTCTTCGGGCGCGTCGCCATGAATCTTGAAGCGCGGCTCGCGGAAGACGACGGCGCCGACGGCGAGCAGATACGCGTGGTCGTCCGCGTCGCGGCGCGCGAGCGGGAGGAAGCGCCCGCCGTCCGTGTCGCCGACGAGCGGCGCGCGCCCTTCGGGGCGCAGGTACGCGCGCAGGTATTCGAGCATCGAGCGCACGCGCCGCCAGTGTCGCTCCTCCAACTCGACGCCGTTCTCGCGGCAGAGCACGAACGTGTAGAGGAAGAGTTCGAGCGCGAAGCGGTGATACCCGGTCGAAGACTCCCAGTCGGCCCCGTCGGGCAGGACTTGTCTGTCCAGCTCGCGCGTCAACTCCCGCAGCCCGAACTCGCGCCAGCCTTCGGCCGCGGCAAGCTCGGGCAGACAGACGCCGAGCCAGAGCAGCCCGGCCACGTCGGAGAGGTAATGATTCCCCGCGGCGATGTAGGAGTATTCGAGGTTGCGCCGGACGTGCCGGCCGTGCGCGTCGAAGAGCGCGAGCAGCGCGGCCAGCCTCTCTTCATGCAGCGCCGGCGAGCGCCGGAACAGGCGGAAGGCCGCGAACAGGTTGACGGCGCGCAGCGCGACCTCCATCGCGCACGCCCAGTTGGGGCCGAAGCCAACGGGGTTGCGCGCGGCCCACGACTCGACCTGCGCGAAAAACTCTTCGGCCAGCGCCTCGCCGCCGCCCGCCGCGTAGGCGCGCGCGAGCGTGACGAGGTGCCCGAGCCGGTTCAACTCCCACAGCACGCGCACGTCCGAGCCGTCGCCGCGCACCAAGCTTACGTCCGCGTGAAAGTCGAGCGGCCACTCGACGCCCGACGCCGGCTCGCGCAGCCACTCGACGCGACTGCCGAACTCGCGCACGCCGTAGCCGAGCAGAGGCCAGCGGTGCGCAAGTACTTCGCGCGCCTCCTCCAAAAGTTCTTCGGCGTTCCGAGCCGGACACTCACCGACGCCTTCAGTCCCGGCCTCCTCGAAGCCGGCGGGCAGGCGCGGCGTCGCGCGCGTGCGGAAGTGTTCGAGCAGTTCCGCGCCGCCCATGCGCGCGAAGGCGTGCGCGAGCCGCGCGGGCGGCAACTCTCGTTCTGCGTGCGCGCCTGCGCCCAGCGCGGCGCGCTCGCCGCGCCTGCGCAGCGCGACGAGGCCGCGCCGCCCCGCCTCAAGCAGCGCCGCGCGCACGCCGACCTCGCCCCGCAACGCGCGCCTGACTTTGCGTGTGATGCCCAAGACGGCCAGTGTACAGATTTCAAATTTGAAATTTCAAATCTCAAATCTTCGGGCCGTTTGACGCCCCGTGGCACGGCTGGCAGACTTACCAGTCCGACCCCGTGGGGATGAAGACCCGATGAGTTCCAAGACGAGCGAAACGACCGACGGCGGCCCGGTCGAAGAGGCCGCGCCGCAGGCGCACCCGTCGGCTGCGGCGGCCGAAGTCGTGCGCGCGTCGCTCGCGGGGCTGCCGCACGCCCTCATCCGCGCGGAGGGCGCGGGCGTCCAGTTCAACCTCCGCGACCTCTGGGCCTACCGCGAGCTGCTCTACTTCCTCACCTGGCGCGACATCAAGGTGCGCTACAAGCAGACGCTGATGGGCGTCGCGTGGGTCATCATCCAGCCGCTGATGTTGATGATCGTCTTCACGCTCGTCTTCAACAAATTCGTCGGGACGGGCGAGGGCACGATTCCCTACCCGCTCTTCGCCTACGCGGGGCTGCTGCTCTGGACGTTCTTTTCGGTCTCGGTCTCTTCGGGGATGAACAGCCTTATCGGCAACACGAGCCTCGTCACCAAAGTTTACTTCCCGCGCGTCTTCATCCCGGCGGCGGCGGTCGGCGCGGGGCTCGTGGACTTCTCGGTCGGCGCGGTGCTGCTCGTCCCGCTCGGGGTCTACTACGGCGTGGGCGTGACGCCGACGCTGCTGCTCCTGCCCGGCTTCGTGATGCTGGCGGCGGCGCTGGCGCTCTCGGTGGGGATGATGGTGGCGGCGCTCACCGTGCGCTACCGCGACCTGCGGCACGCGCTCCCCTTCCTGCTCCAGCTCTGGATGTTCGCCTCGCCGGTCATCTACCCCGTGGGCGTCGTGCCCGAGCGCTGGCGTTGGTTTCTGGCGGCGAACCCGATGACCGGCGTGCTCGAAGGCTTCCGCGCCTCGCTGACGGGGACGCCGTTCGACTGGGGGCTCGTCGCCGTGCCGCTCGCGGCCGCGCCGCTGCTGCTCGGCCTCGCCTTCTACGTCTTCCGCAGTCTGGAAGACACCTTCGCCGACATCATCTGAACAGAGCGATGGAGCCCGTCGTCGTCCGAGTCGAGAACGTATCGAAGCGCTACCGCATCGGCGCGCTGCACCCGGCCTATCAGACCTTGCGCGAGGCTCTGGTCGAGGCGGTCACCTCGCGTCTGAAGCGTCTGGGGCGCGGCGTCGCCGACGATCACGCCTCGACGCACTGGGCGCTCGACGGCGTGAGCCTCGAAGTGCGGCGCGGCGAGATTCTCGGCATCGTCGGCCGCAACGGCGCGGGCAAATCGACGCTGCTCAAAATCCTCTCGCGCATCACGCGCCCGAGCCGCGGGAGCGTCGAAATCTACGGGCGCGTCGGCTCGCTCCTCGAAGTCGGCACGGGCTTTCACCCCGACCTGACGGGGCGCGAGAACATCTTCCTCAACGGCGCGATTCTCGGGATGCGCAAGGCCGAGATCAAGGAGAAGTTCGACGAGATAGTCGCCTTCTCCGAGCTGGAGCGGTTCGTCGAGACGCCGGTCAAGTTCTACTCGTCGGGGATGTACGTCCGGCTCGCCTTCTCGGTCGCCGCGCACCTCGAGCCCGAAATCCTCATCATGGACGAGGTGCTCGCGGTCGGCGACATGGCCTTCCAGCAGAAGTGCCTCGACAAGATGAACGAGGTGCGGCGGCAGGGGCGCACCATCTTCTTCGTCTCGCACAACCTGCCGGCCATCACGCGGCTGTGTAAGCGCGCCGTGCTGCTCGACGGCGGGCGGCTCGTCGCCGAGGGGCCGCCGCAGGAGATCGTCAACCGCTACCTGAGCGGGAGCTGGAAGGCCGGGGCCGAGCGCGCGTGGAACGAGGAGGAAGCGCCGGGCGACGCGGTCGTGCGGCTGCGCGGCGCGCGCGTGCTCGACGAGCGCGGCGAGCCCGCGGCGGCCGTGGACGTGCGCAGTCCCTTCAGCGTCGAGGTGACTTACGACGTGCTCGAAGACGGGCACGCGCTGACGCCCGTCTTCGAGTTCTTCAACGACGAGGGCACGGAGGTCTTCACCACGCACGACACGGGCGAGGCGTGGCGCAGGCGGCCGCGCCCGCGCGGGCTTTACGCGAGCGCGGTGCGCGTCCCCGGCAACCTTCTGGCCGAGGGGACGCTCATCGCGCACGTTTCGGTAATGTCGCACTTTCCGTCTACAATCCTGCACGCGCGCGCCAAGAACGCGGTCGCCTTCCAGGTGCTGGACGAGCCGGGCGGCGTCTCGGCGCGCGGCGATTACGTCGGCCCGATGCCCGGCGTCGTCCGCCCGCTGCTCGAATGGGACACGCGAGCAGAGCCTTAAGAATTTGAAATTTCAAATTTCAAATTTCAAATTTTCAGGTGAAACAATCTCTACGCGATAGGCTGACGCTCGCACAGAAACTCCGGCTCAAGCGCGCCGTCTTCGCGCCGGTCGGCTGGGCGCTCCGTCTCGCGGCGCACGCCTACAACTTCGCCGCGCGTCTGGGCGAGAGCGCCGCCGCCAACGGCGTAGACCTCCACCGCGCCTTCGACGTAAAGCTCAAGCCCGGCCGCGCGTACGCGCAGCCCTTCGGCGTCTCCGACTTCCTCTTCCTCTCGCGCCAAGACTCGCCGCCGCCGCCCGCCGAAGAGCTTGACGCCGAGCGCCGCGTCACGGCCTCCGTCATCATCCCCGTCTTCAACAAGGCCGAGTTCACCTTCCAATGCCTGCGCTCGCTCCTGCGCGAAATGGACTTCTCGGACGCCGAGGTCATCGTCATCGACAACGCCTCGGTTGACGAGACGCCCGAGTTGCTCTCGCGCTTCCGTGGGCGCGTCCGCGTCATCACGAACGACGAGAACCGCGGCTTCGTGGACGCCTGCAATCAGGGCGCGGCCGTCGCGCGCGGGCGCTATCTGGTCTTCCTCAACAACGACACGGTCGTCCTGCCCGGCTGGCTCGACGGTCTGGTCGAGACCGCCGAGCGCGACGAGCGCGCCGGCGCGGTCGGCTCGATGTTCCTCTACCCCGACGGGCGCGTGCAGGAGGCGGGCGCGGTCGTCTGGTCGAACGGCGAAACGTTCCACTACGGCTGGAGCAAGTCTGCGGACGACCGCCGCCTCGCCTTCGCGCGCGAGGTCGATTACTGCTCGGGCGCGTCGCTCCTCATCCGGCGCGAACTGTTCGAGCAACTCGGCGGCTTCGACCGGCGCTACGCGCCCGCCTACTACGAGGACACAGACCTCTGCATGGGCGTCCGCTCGCTCGGCTACAAAGTCGTTTACCAGCCCGCCTCGCGGCTCTACCACTTCGAGGGCGCGACCGCGGGCACGGACACGCACACCGGCTTCCGGCGCTTTCAGGTCATCAACCGCGAAAAGTTCCGCGACAAGTGGCGCGACGTGCTCGCACGCAGTCATCACCCGGAAGACCCCGCGGCGTCTGAGCGCGCCGCCAACCGCCGCTGGGACACGCAGGTCGCGGTCTTCGACGACCGCGTGCCGACGCCCGACCGCGACGCCGGCAGCACGCGCATGTTCCACGTCCTGCGCGCGCTCTCCGAGTGGTGCCACCCCGTGCTCGTCACGACGAGCAAGCGCGTCTGGCCCGAGCACGAGCGTCTGCTCTGGAAGGAGGGCGTCGAGACGGCTTCGGCGCTCGAACTGCCGCGCCTGATGCGTGAAAGAAAGTTCCGCGCGGCCGTCGTCAGCCGTCCCGAAGTTGCCGAGGCGCTGATGGGGACGATACGGCGCGCAGACCCGCGCGTGCGCGTCGTCTTCGACACGGTCGACCTTCATTTCGTCCGCCACGCGCGCGAGGCCGAGGTGACGGGCGACCCCGCGCTCGCGCGCGAGGGCGAGCGTTACCGAGAGGTCGAGACGCGGCTCGCGCGCGCGAGCGACCTCGTCTGGTTCGCCTCTTCGACCGACCAGGAGGCGTTCGAGCGCGTCGCGCCCGGCGTCGCCTCGGTCGTCGTCCCGACCGTCCACCCGCCGCGCGGGCGCGGCCTCGGCTTCGAGGAGCGCGCGCACCTCTTCTTCGTCGGCAGCTTCGCGCACCGCCCCAACGTGGACGCCGTGGAGTTCTTCGCGCGCGAGGTGCTGCCGCTCGTCAGGGAACAGATTCCCGGCGTCGAGTTGTTCGTTGCGGGCGACGGCGCGCCGCCCCGTCTGGCGGAGTACGAGGCGTCGGGCGTCCGCCTGCTCGGCTACGTGCCCGACATCGCGCCGCTGTTCTCGCAGACCCGCGTCTTCGTCGCGCCGATGCGTTTCGGCGCGGGGATGAAGGGGAAGATCGGCGACGCGCTTTCGCACGGACTGCCCGTCGTCACGACTTCGGTCGGCGCGGAAGGCATGTTCCTGCGCGACGGCGAGGAGGCGCTCATCGCAGACACGGCCCGAGACTTCGCAGAGGCGGTCGTCCGCCTCTACCGCGACGGGGCGCTCTGGGGGCGTCTGGCCTCGAACGCGCACGCGCACGTCGAGCGACACTTCTCGCCGCGCGTCGTCGGCCGCATCGTCAACGACTCTATCCGCGGGCTGCTCGGCGGACTCGAAAAGCCCGCCTCCGCCACCGCGCCGGCGGCCGAAGCGCGCGACGAATATCCGACTTGAAGACGGAAATTCACGGCCTGAGGACGGAGAAGACACGGAAGACACGCAGGCCGCAACCGTTTTGTAATCTTTCGAGAGGGCAGCAGGTCTAAAGTCAGGGGCATCAAAAGTTTGTCAGACTCCGGCCCGCGGTTCGGTCGGCGCGCGGCGTTTCTCCCCGCGCGGACGTGCCGCGGGCCTTTATTTCAGGACGAACCATGAGAGAGCCCCAAAGTCAGCAGACCTTACAGATTGAAGAAGAGGTGACCCTCGTCGCCTCCGGCGAGGAGGCGACGCTCGTCACGCCGCGTTTCGACGACGAGGAGACGCTCGTCGCGCGCCCCGTCGTGCCGCTCGACGCGGAGGCGGCCCAAGCGACACACGCGCCGGCTCCCGAGCCTTATGCGGCGGCGACGCCGCCCCCGGCTTATGCGCGGCGCTTCTCCGCCCCGCGACGCTCGTGGGTGCTCGCACTCGTGCTCGTCTCCGTACTCGTCGGCGGCGTGCTCGGAGGCGCGGGACTTTACATCTACCAGCGGCAGTCGCAGGACGACCGCGCGGTCGCGGACACGCAGGCCGAGACCCCGGCCGAGACACAGCCGCAACAGCAGGAGCAGGAGCAGCCCGCGCCCGCGCCGACCGTCGAAGCCTCGAACGCGCCGCAGCCCGAAGTCCCTGATGCCGTCGCAGAGCCGCCCGCCGAGCCTGCTGACGAAGAAGCGACCGTCGCCGCGCCCACTGCGCGCGAGCCCGAGACCGAGCCCGCCACCGAGCGGCGCGACGACACCGAGCCGGCCCGCAACAACGGCACGCGCAAGCGCGGCAAGAAGGGCGAGCACGACGAAGACTCTGAGCGCCCACGCCCCGTCGCGCGCGCCGAAGCCGACGCCCCGCGCGAAGCACGCCGCGTTGACACAATCTTCTACCGCGAGCGCCGCGCCTTGCGCCGCGAGCGCACCCGCGCGCGCCGCGACGGCGGCGACGTTGACCGCCTCCGCAGAATCTTTGAAGGCGCGCCTTAAAAAACCGTGAACCGTGAACAGTAAACCGTGACG